>NZ_JAQJCG010000030.1:0-69176 GCF_030182565.1 Rhizobium centroccidentale
ATGAAACCGGAGGCTGTTCTAACCCCATCGCAGATGGGGGTCCCGTTTGGACGCCGATCACCCCATTTGCGGGGTCCTTATTCCATGCCTAATCACATTAGCGAAAGCGAGAGCTTCTCAAGCGTGATTGCTTGCGGCACATCGTGGAAGTAGATTTTCCAACCACCGGGCAATTGCGCATTGTCGATGCGGTTGTAGATCGTCGGCATTTGGTATGGGAAGTGAACTGGCGAATTGTTCTCATAACCATTGGCCGTAGCAGTGTGCACGAAAAAGCGGTTCGGCCAGGTCTGGCACGGAGCGGAGGCAAACCAGCGATCACACACGGCAAACTGCCGCGCCAGTTTGCTGATCACGGGAACCTGCTCTGGCGTGAAATAATGCATCACATTTGCAGGGTCATACGCTCCTTGCGAGTGGGCGGCCTGCGCCTCATAATTCTTCACAAAGCCGCTCATATCCGGCTTCGCTCTAGGTCGTGGTAAGCTCGTGCCGAACAGCTGCATATTGATGTCAGTCCAACTCTCGCCCGGATCGGGATTGGGTATGGACATGGTCGCGTCGCTGGAGCCCGCTATATTGTGAACAGTATACGCAACGCCCGCTGCGTCGAGATTGGATTCGGAACCCGACAGACCATCAAAACCTGGTGACTTCGGATAGAGCTTTCCGAGCATGCTGTCGAAAGACCGATTTTCCAGCATGAGAACAACGATATGGTCTACCTGATCGAGTGCGCTCATTTTCTGGCCTTTGAACGATAGCGTTGAGAGGGATTATCTCCAAAGCTGCCGATAGATCGTGTGGTTCCTCATCACGGACAAAGAACTCCCACCTGATGGCCGAAGCCGATGGCAAGGCTCTCATATTCGACTATGTGACCAAAACAATAATCGCAGAGATCGATTTACCTCTCCGACCTTTAGCCCGAGGCGCATTATATCCCGGGGCCAGCGGCCGGCAACACGAGCCAGTTTGGCCCAACGAGCTTACTGCCGCCAATTCTCTGCCATGGTGGGTGCACCGTTCCTGTATTGCCCGGCGACCCGGGCAATGAACTTGTAGACTGTTACCGCGTCCGGCACGTCGAGAGTATAATCGCCGTCCTCGTGATACCACTCCGGCTTTGCAATGACATCGGCGCCGCCAATTGACAGCAACTAATATCCGTCACGTTCACGAAGATAAAAGTCTTTGCCATCTATCAACCCGGTTGCCTGAACCGGCTGCTCGCCGGTCGGCCGGCCAATCAACTGCGTCCACTTTCTATTGACCTTTCGCGGTCCCACCTCTGATTTGGTGGACCAGTGTGAGCGTATCCAATCGTTCGAGCAACCTCGCTGCTTTCTGCTCCCCCAGCAAATCGGGAGCAACCGACGGCCATGTCTCGAGCGCACGGATAACGGCTGTTCTGATTTCGTGAAGGATTAGTTTGGGATCAAGTTGCAGGAAGCTTGCGACGCGCTCAAAGCGGTGAAGATTAACGCTTTCGAAATTATGCGTTTTGACAAAGCGGAGCGCCATAGTATCGGTTGGCTGAAAAAGGACTGTGGGCACGATATCATAGGCGGGCGAGAGCCGGATGACCTCCGGCCTCGGGAACCAGAACGACCAATTCTTGAGATGATTGTCTCCATTGCCAAGCAATATGTCGGCAACGACGCGGCGAATGGCTTCCAGGATGTCGTCTCGATGATCCGAGCTGAAGCGACGAACCATGTTGATGACCGTTTCGGTCGTCGCCATCGTATATTTCCGCTCGCCAACGGCTCCGATGACCTGGCCGGCATCTTCGATGTGAATTCTTGCGCCGTCTTCTGTCCGGTCGAACCGATCGACGACCAAGACATTCTCTCCGTGGGCGAGCAGCTCAGACGGCACGTCGCTTACCGCATCGCGCGATACCAGCCGACACCTGGCGGTCCTGACGCCAATCATCGCGGCCATGCGCATCGCTGCATATTCGGCCTCCGGAAGACCTGGAAACCGGTCCGTTGCAATTTTTATGATGCAGCGGCCGGACTCGCCGCGGGCGGGCGCCGTGAGGCGGCCACCAACGGGATTGCCGGTAAACTTCAGTTGAACGCCGGCGAGCGAGAACTTGACGGCGCCCTTCGGTAGCGTCGCCTTCAATCCCTGTACACTGTCAAGATCGAGGGGACCAGCTGAAGGCGGCACCCCGGTTTCCGGGACAATGAAGACCGCACCCGGCAAGTCTGCGCCGAGGCGTGTCAGAACGTCAAACTCGTCGTGATCACCAGGCCCCATTTCGGACATCACCAGTTCTCTTAAGGCGCCTTCTGGCAGCAGGCCGGAAAACCACGGCGGCAAGGTGCCATACAGTCCAATTTTATCCCCACGGCTTGCGAGCCGATCGCGGGTCTTGCTATCATCTTCCGGATCATACCATCCGAGACTGAGGATCGGACGGGTGGGATCCCGCAGGAAGCTTTCTGCTACCACGAAGGAGACGGCTCCATCTCCGTCGCGCGTCAAGGTACCTGCCCTGATGGCGCCGCGCATCTGGTCAAGGATGTAGACGCCGAGAACAGCGGCTGTTTTTGCCATTATCTCTCCCCAGAATCGCTATCATCGAGATCGATGAACAGGTCATCAAATGCAGAGGATGATTTTGCTGACGGCCGGGGTGGCAGATCGTGTTCAATGAAGGGCCGCAATTCCGAGACGCGCGATTTTGGGACCAGGACAGGCACGAGATCAAGAGCGTCACAAAGTTCCACAAAAAGGGTAAGCCGGTCCCGTCCAAGACGGTTAGCCGACAGATCGCGTTCCAGTTCCGATATGCGCGCACGGTTGCGTCCAACCCGTATGGCAAGATCGGGCTGGGTCATGCCGCGCCGGCGCCGCGCTGAAAGCAACTGTTCACCGAGAAAGTTAAAGGTGGTGTGGTTCATGCGGTATTCCGATCCAATGCGCATTAAAATGCGGAATTCCGCACGAATTCTTTGTAGCCCAATGAGCGGAATTCCGCAACAGTTGTTTATGTCAAGCGGAATTCCGATGAACCTCGCTTGCATTCGGCCCGGAAGTGCCGAACCCATCTCTAGGCCACGTCGTGAGGGAAGCCGCGCTACGTTGAGAACAGCAGAACTTTGCCTGCAAGGACGTGCGCCAGCGCTCGCGGCTCAATCGTCACGCACCCATCATCACTGCCGGTATGGCCGCTGTTACCGGTGGCCGTGGCAGCAAAAGCTGAAAGTCGATGGCGTCTCGATCCCGGCGACCTATCAATTTCTGCGAGCTCAGGGCCTCGATAGCCTTGTCGATGGCTATGGTGTCCACGATTATCCTCCGGTGGTTGCGGCGGGAGACACAGCCGCGGCTGCCAAACGCACCGCCATGTTGAACCGGCCAATCCTCCCGCCAGGAAATTCAAAACCCTATTGGATGACGGAATGGGGCTTCCAAAGCGGTGCATCGTCCTCGCCGCAGGATAAGGACAGGGCTCGTTCCGTCGAGGAGATGCGCGCCTATTTCCAAAGCCTCGTGGGGAGCGGCCGGCTCGCGGGGCTCTTCTGGTATGTATGGAACGAGCCGGATCATGACTCGATTTATCGCAACGGTGAGATCATGCAGGCCGGGAAGGAAGCGGTTGCTCCTATGCCGGCCCACTGAGCATTACGTTCATCGTATCGGGCCTAATCGGCTCGAAGCTGATGAGATGGAGGAACTGCTGGATGACGGATGGGAGCCCGAGTGCATAGCAGAAGCTCTGGTGGAACCCGCGGATGATTATATAGACACCGTGATCGGCGACACAGCAATCCGCGCGCCATCCCGGCGAACCCACCGATAGTCGCCGCGACGTCGAATAGCAGTGGGTATAGCCCACCCGGCCGCGCTACACCCTTCTCATGAGGCAACTGACGCCTTAGATTTGAGCGATCATTTTCGTCGGATCGACCATGACGTCTCAACTGGACATGTTTTCGGAGGATGCGCAGTCCGTTCGCAGAACGTCGGCGCCAAGCCTGCGCGCTCGGCAGGGCGGCTCCGCTCCCGACGAAGCCGAGATGGTGCGGATCCTGGAAGCAACCGGACGCTACCAGATCCTGAAAAAACTCGAAGCTCGTCCGATTGCCGCTGTTCCAAAGCCTGGCTATCCGTTGCAGGGCGTCATCCTTGATACCGAAACCACAGGGCTCGACGCAAACAAGGACGAGATCATCGAAATCGGCCTGATCGGCTTCACCTTCAATGAGGACGACGAGATCGGCGATGTCACCGGTGTCTACGGCGGGCTGCAGCAACCGAGCATCCCGATCCCCGCCGATGTCACCCGGCTGACCGGCATTACGGACGCCATGGTCCTCGGCCAGATGATCGACATGCCGGCGGTTCGCGGGCTTATCCAGCCGGCCGATCTCATCATTGCCCACAATGCCGGCTTCGATCGGCCCTTTTGCGAGGCCTTCTCCTCGATCTTTGCCCGCAAGGCCTGGGCCTGTTCCAACTCCGAGATCGATTGGAGCGCCAGGGGCTACGAGGGAACCAAGCTCGGCTATCTCATTAACCAGAGTGGTTATTTTCACGTCGGACACCGCGCTGTCGACGACTGCTTCGCACTGCTGGAGGTGCTGGCGCTCTCTCAAGGCGATAACCCTCAAACACCCTTCGCCGAGCTTTACGAGGCAAGCCAGCGTTCCCGCGTGCGCATCTTCGCCGAGAACTCGCCCTTCGATCTCAAGGATCGCCTGAAGGAACGAGGCTATCGCTGGTCCGATGGCAGCGACGGCCGGCCGAAATCGTGGTGGATCGAGATCGGCGAAGCGGCCATCGATGACGAACTCCGGTTCCTGCGAGCCGAGATCTACGGCTGGGATGCCGATCCGCCGATCCAGCGCCTAACGGCATTCGACAGGTTCAAGGGGCGAAGGTAAGTTCAGCCGCGCGCTACAACAACGAGTATGCCAGCTTTCCAGTTGGGCTTTCAAACTACAGCCGAAAATAACGACCGTCGGCAGAACGCTTCTATCTCACGCTCAAAGCGCTCGAAAGCGTCACAGACCCACGGTTCGTAAGGCGTAAAGATGTCGCTGTTGCCGAGCGGGCGCGCTGATCTGAGCATCCTCAAAAGCCGCAAGTCTAAAAATCGCATCGTCTTTTACCAAACAACGGAGCTTTAGACTCCATAACACCCACCTACTCGCCAGGTGTCATCCATTAGAAACTGAAAAACTAAAAGACCCGGCCAGTGTTGTAAATTTAACAGTCCACAATTGCAGCACGCTTACCATGAGGGCGGATCCCTAGCCGAAATCGCGTCGTGCTATATTGGGACCTATAACCTTTAATTATTTCGTTTGCTGCCGAGCTCTCCATCTCCCGTAAAGACCGGTCGTTAGGAGGTCAACGAATGAGGCCAGAAGCTGTGTGCTACGCAAGCCGCTACTCCATCTGAGCCTCTACCTGAAAACCCATCGTGCCGACTATTACCGCCTGCTTCAGGAGGTGCGCGAACATGGCGCGTGGGAAGCCTGGCTCGATTTCTTCCTCACCGGCGTTGCGGACTCGGCCGATCAAACATTCGGGGCCGCGACCCGGATCGTCGATCTGTTCAAGGAGGATCGCGAACGGATTACCACCCAGAGCGATCGGGCGGGCTCCGCGCTGCGTATCCACGATCTGTTTCAGCAAAACCCGTTCCTGACGGCCAACCAGCTCGTTCAGAAAACGGGTCTCTCAGCCCCCACGGTCAATGCTGCCCTCGCCGATCTGGAGGGATTTGGCATCGTCGAGGAAATCACCGGACGCAAACGGGGGCGCGTGTTCAGTTACCGGCGATATCTCGCCATCTTGAGCGAGGGAACTGACCCGCTCCCCACAACAGCTTAAAAGGGGGAGCCTGCGCCGATAAAACTACATCCGCCGCACCATTCGCCGCCTCCGACGGACGAAAACGAAGGCCATGACTGAGGCTTGAAGTGCGGCGTCAACCCCACTCTCCGCCATCCGAGAAGATCGTTAATGTCTTCGTGCCGGCCTGAAACGAATTCGGGGAGAGGGTCGTCGTTCCAGTGGCAATCGCCAATCAAGCCGCCGGCGTATCGCAGCCCGCGCTTGATGAATCGATTCTCCTCAATGACGAGTGCTGGAGGCGCAGAAGTTCATCAATGTGATCGCCCGCTTTCCAGCTTGGGCGACGGCCCTCATCCAACGCCCGAGGCGGCTTCGCGGCGGGCGCCCGCCTTCGATCTGATAGGATACCTGGTTATCGACAGAAGGAGGAAGTTTACCGCACGGGCGATGATCCCTTTTCCGATCTTTCCGATGACCATATGCCACATCGAAACCGCAAGTTTCGCATCGAAAATCGATTAGAAACAGGGGTCGATATAGAAATCCAATTAGAATCCCTTCGCGACTGAGGAACTCGCCTTTTCGCTTAACAACGCACAAAATGCGTCATTGCCAAGTTGATGCTGCTGCGACCAACGGTCGACCACCGCGAAATTCAAATATTTGTACGCCAATGCACTCTATTTTCGTTGCATAATCCACGAGCAACTACGAGGCCGTGCGACCAAAGATGGCATGCGGCGATGGAGAGCGCTCACGTACCCCGAATTTCGCATGCACATCGGCCATTTTCCGACTCAGCTTTCCGATGAACGAGGCGGTTCGCACGAAGCCGAGGAAGACGAAGCACTGGATAAATCTGGTTAGACCTGTTTTCCGTTTACAAGGAACCTCGGCTGAAGCGAACAAACCAAAATGCACGAACCAATCATTTCTCCGCTCGATCACGGCTTGAAATAAATCTCGCTCACCCGAAACCGCCCATCGATCCGCTTGCACTGGACAATGATATCGATCGCGACCTTGAGCAAATTCCGAACATCGCCGCGCTCAAGGTCACGACCTCCTTCCGACTCTTTGACGAGCAACGTCAGTTGCTCGAATGCCAGCGCCGCGGAATCGGCATGCACCGTTGTGATCGATCCAGGGTGTCCTGAATTGACATTGCGGATGTAGTAGAAGGCTGAGCCGTCGCGCAGCTCCTGTAGAAGAATGCGATCGGGTCGCATCCTAAGGCTCGATTCGAGCAAATCTTTCGCGCTGATTTTCGCCAGCCCCTGCCCTCCTTTCGAGTAGAAGAGCCTGACATGATTGGGCTGCGAGATGATCAGCTCTGGCGTATCCTCGATCGAGATTATCCGCTCATGCTCCGGGATATGCCGGATCAATGCCTTCGACAGGGTGGTCTTGCCCGATCCGGTCGCGCCCGAGATGATGATATTCTTGCGCGCAAGAACCGCCGCACGCAGAAACGTCGCGTAATTGCCGGCCTTGAGGATCTTGTCCAACCTCGTATTGGAGGATTCGCTATGACGGTTCGGCGAGGAGATATTGGAAAATAATCCACCCGCTTCGAGATCATCCAACGTCAGCGTCACCGACGACGGCTTTCTGATCGTGATGCTGACCGTGCCCTTGCTCGTTGCCGGCGGAACAACGATCTGAATCCGCTCTTCATCTGGCAAAGAGGCCGACAAGACCGGTCGGGCCTCGTCGATTGCCTGGTTCGAATAGCTTGCAATGGCTCGGGCCAGCCGCATGAGCTTCTCGAAGCTAAGATCCGGCAGTGCATGATGCTGCCATCCCTCCGTTCCCTCGGTCAGGACTTCACCCGGGCGGTTGACGACGATCTCATAGAGCGAGGTATCCTTCAGGAAGCGAGACAGCGGCAAAAGCAATTCACGCACGACCCCGGCGTCTGAAGCTTCCGCCATCTTCCGCCCTACTTCGTCACGAGCGTCGATCGAGGCTTGAAATCCCCCGATACCGCCCGATCGAGAATCCAGTTGCGGGGTTCGGTGACACGCAGGCTATAGACGTCGGAAAAATCGAGATCGCGGGCCACAAAAATCGAGACAAGTTCGCCTTGATGCTTTGTCAATGTCGGCACAATATTGATGGATTGCTCGACGGCGATCGCTGCTGCTTGCTGGCCAGCCGTTGTCGTATTCTGTGCTTGAACGTCACTATCCCGCATACGGCTGCCGGCATAGGTCGTCGCGTCGTCAACGATGGAGAGCAGGATGGCGCTGCCGAAGCGCTCCCACCAATGCGTGTCGACATAGCCATCCATGCCGGCCCGCCCGAGTGCGTCGGTCGCGGGTGAGGCGAGTGTAATAATCACACCTTTTGGCGTCTTTGCGCGATTCCAAAGCATGAACAGACGCTTCTGGCCGCGGTTCAAGCCGCCTCGATATTCTCCGACGATCTGTGTTCCTTTCTCCATCAGAACCACGCGGCCGTTGTCGGAAAGCACATCGCGATTGATGACGCAGCTGGCGAAGCCCGGCTGGTCGGAGGCGAGCGCCGTCTCCAGCACGCACGGAATGGAAGTTCCCATCGCGACAATGAAGTCGCGGTTGCCGAGCGTGCCGGCGCGTGATCCTTCCAGATGAGTCGGCGTCAACATCCTATTAAAACGCTGGTCCTCGGCTTCAGATTGAGCGCCCCCGAGGCTGCCAGGAACAGGAAGGTAATTGGAACCGGGGTCTTGCGACATGGCGGCTGCCGTGTCGCGGCGTTGCGATGAGGATTGCTGTCCATTATAGGCCATGACAGGCGCACGGCGGGCGGAGTCCAACAAAGTGTCCTCAGCAGGCGTGACCTGCTCCTTTGGCACGGGTGTGGGTAGCAGCGCCTCGGGAAGTGGTGAAGCCGGCCTTACTTCTTCCTTCGCTGGCTCGAAGTCAGCCGTCTGACGAATAACGACATGGTCGGGCTCTTTCGTCTCAGCCTTTTGCCGCTCACGTATCGACCACAGCGAAAACGCAACAAAGGCGACCATCGCTAGAGCCACGCCACCGCGCTTCAGGAATGGACGGCCCTCAGTTCGCTGGTTGACATCCGTCTCGGCGCGCTCACCTGGGATACGGTCTTCCGCCTCATCCACCATGGGCTCCTCCTGTTGCGGCACCAGCCGTCTGCGCTTTCACGACGCGTTCGACCGAAGGCGATGTCGTATTGGTGTTGGGATCGATGCCCGTCGGATCGTAGGCTTCGTTGAAGATGCAGAGCACGTCTCCTCCCCGCCGCAGAATGAATTTGCGGCCGATCGCATGAAGGAGCACGAGATCACCGGCCACCGACTTAGGTACCAGGCTCTCGGTGCCGTCGGAGTTTTCCATATAGATTGCCGGTATTTCCTGATTGCCGGTGAAGGCGATAGTCGTGATCTTGCCGTTGTCATAAACAGCGGTCGGTTCCAAGGCTCCTGATCCCTGTGCCGAATAACGCCAGTTGCGCGGTCCATATTGCTCGTGCAAAGCCAGCACTGTGTCGGCTTGTCCGGCTTGTGCTGCCTGGGTTCGCGCGAGGGCCTCCTGACGACGGCGTTCGGCATCATCGGCTGGATAGCGATATTTGACATAGAAGTAAGTGTCCTGGCCGGCGGCAACGGGACCGTCTCGGACCGTCAACTCCATCTGGTAACTGCGCGTCGAACCGTCACGACGTGTCGTAACCACGGAGATGTTGGTGACCGGCTGGTTCTCTCGCGCCTTCAGAAAGAGGATATTGCCGGCGGGCGCCACTTCCCAAGCGACCGTGTTACCAAGCGCCACATGGGCAATTTCCTCATCGGCGGCAAACTCCACCTGGACGGAGGAGCGCAACGAGCCCACGATCCTGGAAATATTGTAAGGCTGATAGTCGACGAAGCGAACCCGACTGTCCTGGGAGGCGCCGCGCGGCGTTTGCAGCGCAAGGGCCGCCGATGGCCAGCTGGCAGTCAGGAGCAGTGCAATCAAACAATGATGTTGCAGATGTTTCAATTGATGGCCTCCGGATCGGATCGATAGTCGCTGACGGCGAAGCCGAGCGGATTTATCAGCCGGTCGGTCGAGGACATTGGAGCATTCACATAGGAGAAGGTAAGCGTTGCCACCCAATGGGTCGTACGGGTCTCGTCACCGCGGGTGATGGTACGCATATAGCGAACAGACAGTACATTGGCGTTGATCAGCGAGATGGAAACGATGTTGATCCGCGATGTCGCGCCGCGACCGTAGATATTTTGCGGGGAATCTGGATTGCCGCCACGATAAATAGCGGCAAAGCGGGTCTGTTCCGGCGCAGTTGAGAGCAGCGAAACCGTGCGAAAATTCTCCTCCGCCTCGCTCCAGACATAACCTTCGCGGGCACGAACATAGCGGGCGGCGAAATATTTGGTCACCGCTTCGTTGTAGGTGCCAGCAGTCGACGTGAGTGCGGAAACGACATCGACAATACCGGTGGAATTGTCGACCCTCACGACAAAAGGCTCGACCGTCTTTAGCGGCGTCAAACCTGCGACAGCGAGGGTCGAAATCGCCGCAAGAATGCCGGCCCCGCTAGCTACGAACCAGGCAATCCGAGCCGAACGTTCCATCTGGATCATGCGATCCTGGTCGAAGCGCCGGGCCTTATCGAAATAATCTTTGAGACTGTCCGTCGTCACCATCACCGCTGCCCTCCGCATGCGCGATAGGAGTGGCCGACATCAAAATGCGCGAAAGCAGCGGGAACGATATCTGGCTTTTCCTCGACATAGGCGGGTGGCTTGCCACCGGATTGTGCCGGTGGAGATTGAAGAGGTTGCGGCGTGGACCGACTATCGCCGTCCCATTGCCACATGGCGCGATTGAGTGGCCGGCGCGAATAGCCGTCGCATTTAGGCAGGGGATAGGAATGTGACGCGCAGCCGCCGAGCGTTGATGCCACACAGAAAAGCACGAATATTCGGATCATCGTGAACCAGCCATCTTGTTGTTTGATTGAAGTCCCAAATCAGCCAGTTCTTTGGGAACGAAAGCTGCGGCCAATGGCACGTGCACCCCGGCCAGTCGCTCGCGCCATGTAGGTAGCACCTCGGGCAAGCGTGCCTTCATGGGCATCGCGTGCCGCGCCATAGCCGTAGGTGAGCGACGCCCCGCCCGCGGCGAGTGCCGAGGCGATGCCCGGAAGCTGGTAGAAGACGTAGAGGGAGGCCAGGCAAATGGCGCCGAGCGCAACAGGTCGCATGAGCACGTCGCTGTAGCTCTCGATCATCGTGAAGGTGGAATCGATACAAGTGACGAGTAGCGAGCCAACCGCCACGACCAGGACCTGCAGGATCACGAAGTTAGCGAGTTGCCCGATCCAGGCTTCTGTAAAGCGGCGTGTCGAGCGGAACATGGCAAGCGCTATGAAAATCGGGCCGATAGCGAGCACGATCGCCAGTGCGAGACGGGCATAGAGCGAGACGATATAACCGATCGCGGCAACCACGAAACTTGCCAAGATGACCAGCATGCCACCGAGACCGGTCACGATATCGACACCCCATGAGGCCCGCGACCAGATTTCCTTCGCGCATTTCTGGCCTTTATCCAAGAGGCTGTCGAAGGTCGAGGCGCTTGGTATCGTGCCGGAGTTCAACGCCTGTGAGATTTCCTTGGGCAAGGTGTCGAAGAAGACACTCCCGACATAAGTCTGATACTCGCCAGCATGCGTGACCAACATCAGGATGATGGCAAGCTTCATTGCCCGAAAGGCGAAATCCATGATCGGCTCGTGGACTGATCCACGCAGGATCAGGAAGCCGTAGAGGATGACATAAATTGTCAATGCCGCCGTCAATGGCCCGGTGACCCAGCTGGCGATATTCGACGTACCTGACGATATGAAATTCTCCAGCGGCGCCTTGAACTGCCCATCGACGAAGGCAAAGATCTGATACATGCCTCAGCCTCCGAGTGCTTTGCCCATGCGTTCCATGCGGGATTTCCAATCAGCCGCCTCGGCATTCACGCAATTCGGCGTCGCTCGCAATTCGCCGGGATTGCTTTTGCATTTGGCGATGAGGTCCGACAGCAGCGTCTGGTTGGCCATCAACTCATCGACCGAATAAGTACGCTCGGGCTGCTTCGAGCAGCCGAACAAAGAGGCACCGAGTGTGAGGAGAACAAGAAACTTCATTGAAGGGCCGCCCCCATTGTATCCATGCGCTTGCGCCAATCCTCGGCCCTGCGCTGTTCATCGACCTGAACCTGGGCCTGCTGCACCATCTGCAACCCCTGCATCCTGAGCATATCGGTCTGGAGAAAGGCCGTTTCGGCCTGCAGCCGTGCCTGCAGATCGGCGATGTCCTTAGCGTCACTCGCCGAAGAGATTTGCCGGCGTAATTGATCAATCCCGTCGATCCGCTTGGTCGCGGTATCGTAGATCTGCTGGCCGAGGCTCATCTGCCCTGCATTCTTGTTCTGAAGACGCGACAGTTCCTGAGCATAGAAGTCGTTAGCACTCGTTTTGTAGGTCGAATTGTCGGTCAAGAACTTGGAGGCGGCATCGCCAAGCGTACCTGAACCTGAGCCCTTGAGCAGGCTTTCGACGGTTGAAAAGTCCCCTGGCAATGCCTTGCGGATCGCCGAATTGTTCAACAGGCTGGCGACGTCGGCCATATTGGTCAGCTTGTTTAGCGAACCGTAGAGCTGCTGGGCCTGCTGGAGTTGCTGGTTCAGCGCATCGAGCTGCGATTTCAGCTGGGTTATGCTTTCGATCTGCTTGGCGATCGCCGTCTGATCGATCACCGGGATACCCTGCGCGTCGGCGGCGTGGAAAGAAAGGAACAGTACTATCGCTGTCATGGGAATCGTTCTGCTCTGCGCCATCAGCTTGCACTCCTTTTCTGTTGGAATATCCGCAGCCATTCGTCCCGGTCATCGCCAAGCTCCGCCCGGATCGCCTCGGCAAGTTCCACGTTTGCCGTTCGCCCGGAAAGGATTGCGAGCTCATCGCCAAAGCCATTGAGATTGAGCTCGGCGACGACGCTGTTGTGACCCTGTTTAACGATAAAGCGCCGGCTTTCGGCGGAGAGTTCGCGGGCAACCAGCTCGAATTCGCGTTCGGTGAGCTTGAAGCCACCGACATAGTCATCTCGATCACCGCGGGAATTCGGCAGGAAAACCTGTGTTGGGCATTGCTCGATGATTGTGTGCGCGATCGGTGAGTTGATGGCGTCTCGCGGGCTTTGCGTGGCAAAGAGCATCAAGCCGTTCTGCTTGCGAATGGTCTTGAGCTTATTCTGGGCAAGATCAAGAAAGCTCTCGTCCTGCAGCGCCTTCCAGAACTCGTCGATAACGATGATGATCCGTCGGCCATCGATCAATTGCTCGACCCGATAGAAAAGATAAGCCATCAAGGGATTACGGATTTCCTCGTTGTCGAGAAAATCGGTCATGTCGTAGCCGAGAAATTTGGCGCCGATACCGATCTCATCGACCTCGTTGTCGAAGACCCAACCAAGCGGCCCACCTCTTTCCCACCGACGCAGACGCGCGGCGATCCCTTCCGGATCAGTATTGTTGAGAAAGGTGCGCAAAGCGCCGATCGTGCGCTGCTGGTTGGGCAGATCGGCAAGACCATCGATCGCCAGCGCGATATCGCTGACATCGCCGACCGAAAAATCACGCACCGCTGTACCGGCTAGCTTGGCGATAAATCGTGCCAGGAATATCTTGTTCTCCGGTGTCAGCTCCAAGGCTTTCAGCGGTGCACATCCGGTCGGAAGCCCGTTTTTCAGCGGCAAATAGGTACCGCCGGCGGCCCGGACGAAGAGGTCGGCGCCACGATCCTTGTCGAAGAAGACCATATGCGGGTCATGCTTTTCGAGTTGCGAAAGCATGAAATTGAGAAGTACGGTCTTGCCAGCGCCCGACGGACCGCAGACGAAGGTGTTGCCGAGATCACCATAGTGGAAATTGAAATAGAACGGCGAGCCCGACGCCGTCTTCAGCATGGCGACGGCCGGCCCCCATTCGTTGCCGTCCTTCTGACCCATAGGATAGGAATGAAACGGAGAAAGCGCTGCAAAATTCCGCGAGGTGATCGCACCGGAACGGGCCCGATACCGAAAATTACCGGGCAATTGTGCCCACCATGCAGCTTCGAGCCCTAGATCCTCCCGGGCCACCACAGCGCCACCATTGGTCAGATGCGAGCGCGCCTTCGCAAGATTGTCAGCAAGGTCTTTGACAGATGACGCGAACACCCCGAGGGTCAGATGGTGTTCGCCGAGCACGAAACGGTTCGATTCCAGCTCGTCCATTGCCGCATCAAGCTCTTCAATCTGGGACGCTGCCTTGTCGACCGCACTCACCATCTGGTTCTGCTTGCGGCCCATGATGGTGCGGGCATCGGTTTTGGACCTGAACGCGAAGGACTGCGTGAGGATCAGTTCGAAAGGTGCCGTCAGAATGCCGTCCAGCATACCGACTTTGGTTCTCGCCGGATATTCCTTGAAACCGAACATGCCTGCGTAACGGCTTGTCCCTTCATCGCGGATCTCGACGGTCTCGCGCCCGAAGATCACACGATCGGAATAGATCGCCGAGGAGATCCTGCCTTCCGTCAATGGGATCGGTTCTCGGCGACCGCCGATCAACTGATGCAGCACCTCGCTTGGTTCGGAAAACAAGATGCCGTTTTGATCGTAGAGCGATAGCACACGGGGGCCGAAGCGTCTCAGTCCGGCAGTGACATCGGTGACCTTGTCCCGCAGATGCTTCAGGCTGTCCTCATCGAGCTCGACGGCGGCTCGTTGGGCTTTGCGAACCCGTGACAGCAGATTTGCAAGCTGTTCGACCGGATCCCGTCCCGGATGCCAAAGCAGGGTGAGATAGAGATCGTTGCGAAACAGGTCTTCGCTTACCATCCGCTCGCGATATCTGCCGTTCAATGCTGCCGAGAAGGGATTGGTGAATGCACCATCGGGATAGGTGTTATCGCGCCGGCGGATGAGATGGGTCCAGATTGCCAGACGCTCGTCCGCAATGTTGCGGTAGAGCGTGTTGAGATCGCGCTGCAGGCTGTTCAAATCAATAGGATCGATTGTCTCGAACGATACGCCCTCCACGGCGATCATCGCTAGCAACGCCCTGGATTCGAGTGCGATCACGGTCTCGTCCACGTGCCGGACATAGGGGATGAAGGTTTCCGGCTCGAGTTCACGGGATTTGAGACGGGACACATTAGGCATGGCCAAGGTCCCTTTCGTCATAGTGTCGCACTAGCCTCAACGGCGTCAGCGAAGCACCACGCCAATAGGCGCCGTTGCGCGAACGACCACGGGTTTCGATCCAGGCCAGCAGAATGCGGAACATGTTGTGGTCATGCTTGACGAGCGAGCGAAAAATGAAATGAAAGACCACACCGACAAGCCCATAGGCAATCGAGCCGGCTACAATGTAGAGGATCGTCGTCAGTATAATGTTGACGCCCATGGCCTCCATCGTCACCCCGGCGATCATCGCTGGCCGGGTGCAGGCCAAGAACAGGGTATCTTCCTCAAGCGAAACCCTCTCCACCATGATCTCAGCCCCCGGAAATCGTGCTGACGATCTGCGAGGAGCCAAAGAGAATGCCGATACCAAGCACGACATAGGCGGCCTTGCGAAGATCGAGATAGCCGAACATCCAGGCGATACCGACGATGATGACGGCGATCGTTGCCAAGAGCTTGGCGACGTTGCCGGTGAGCAGGGTGACGATATTCTGCAGAACCGTCTCGATCCCGCCGGCGCTCTGCGCGAAGGCTGGCTCGATCATGGCGATCGAAAGAACAGTTGCCATCGCAACGATGGCGCCAAATGCACGAATATTGATCCTCGACATCATTCAGACTGCTCCGGTTGATCATTTTGGAAGACCAGCGCAGATGATTGCCGCGCTACATGGAAGACATCCCAAGACGGTGATTTCACCGACCGTTCGGGCAAAGACCTTTCCTGACCGTTCAAGGGCGGATCACTGGCCTGGGATTCTGGAACTGTCGACTGCCCAACACTCTGCCCTATCGCTATGACGGACAATGTCTTCGAAAGCCGTTTGGCCTCGCTTTGGACCTGATCGTCATACTGCGCCATCTTTCCGACCGAAGGATCGGAGCGCCCGTAATAGGATTGCAGCATCACGCGCTCAGCCTGTTGCAATGTCGCGCCAGCGCGCACGGCCAAACGATAATAGCCATCGAGCAGTGTCGCCGTTGCCTTGAGGTTGAGGCATGGATCGAAGGCATCCGCGATGCTGAGATCAAACTTGCGCAATTCGGCGATGCCAATGCCGCCAAGCCCTAGCTGGACATCTTTATGTTCCGCCATCAGCACCGTTGCGGTTTCGACCGCTTCGGCTTTGTTCTTTGGCTGTTCATGGAGAGATGAACTTCCTCGCACGCGAATATCAAAAGGCTGGAATTGGCTTTCGAGACTGACAACCGCTGCAAGCGTTTCGATCGCAATCGCCGGCGCGCAGGTCTGGGCAAGATCGGTGAAGGAGGCGGCCATCATCAGTACCACACCCGCTGGCTTCCAACGCCGTCGATGGTCACATCGACATAATGAGGCTCGGATCGCACATTCGGCCGCGCCGTCGGATAGCCCATGCACTGAACGTGCCGGCCATCCCGCTGCCAACGCGCCGATATCACCAACCCATCGTCTCTGGCGCCACTATTACGACCGGAGGCGCAATAGCCGCCGTCAACCTTGGAAAGGGTTCGCGAAACGCAGGTCTCCTGTTGGCCGCGCTCGCCATAGCGTGTCGTCAGGCGATAGCTGTCACTGCAGAAATAAGGCTCGTAACCAGGACGCGATGCCATGAAGCCGACACCGCTGCAGGTGGGAAAGGAATGCCCCTTGGCAAGCTCCCGCCAGAGCTTGCTGATCGGCGGACGGCAGGCGGCATATTGTGTCGGTCCACCCGGATTGGAAAGGCACAGGATAACCTGACATCCCCAATCATCGGCGCGCGCATGCCGCTCGGAAATGAGGTATAAAGGGCTACAGCCGGCAATGGCGAAGATTGTTCCAACCAGAAGGCGTTTCATCAGCATGATCCTTCGATGTGGCGATATCAAACGATCCGTCCGACGACGAATCAGGCGTCGTTGATAACTTATACTTACTTATATGATGCAGTTAAAAAGATGACAAGTACCCTAACCACGCAGTGGCACAGTCTTTCGTTCGCAGCCTTCATCCTGCATGAGATCATGGACAATCCGCAGGAGGACGAGACACCGCAATCGCGGCTGAAACAGGTCGGCATGATGAGTGTTCTCTACATCATGAACCAAGCTCATCAGGCGCTAACTATCTCAAATATAGTCGAAATTACCAAGCTCACGCGCATGGGCGTGACGGAGACAATCGAGCCGCTGGTAAAGCGCGGGATCCTGACGGAGGCGTTCGTGAAAAATTCCATGGGGCGCGGTAAGGCCCGTCAGTTTGAGATCGCGCCAGAGATTTTCGAGAAGCTACGGAGCTTTCAGGCGCGGTGATGGTTCATCACAGCGGCCGAATCAGACTTAATTAAAAATTGCAGTAAAATTGGAAACGACGAGCAAGGCAGCCTTATTCGCATGCTTGACTATAACTTTCGCGCACCGGCTGACTTGAACACATAGCCCGCTGCATGGACGGTGCGAATGGCAGCGCTACATCCGGGCAACTCTCCCAGTGCCTTACGCAAGCGACCAATGTGAACATCCACCGTTCGCGGCGTGACTTCGGCGGAAGCCGGCCACGCCGAAGCAATCAGTTCGGAACGGCTGCAGAGCTGTCCCTCCCTCTTCATCAGATGACGCAGAATATTGAACTCGATGGGTGGCAGCGCAAAGTCGCGACCATTGCAATGTATTCGGCGACTGTCGGCGTCGACTTCCAGCTCAGCAAAAGCGGGCGACGCAACCATTTTTGAGTTGGCCATTTCTATGGCCTGTCCGGTCACCTGCCTGAGAGATGCCAGCAACTTCTCCGGTGAAAGCGGCCTGAACAAGCAGTCATCGACACCGGCTTGCAGCAAGGCCAGATGAAGCGGCTGCGCTTCGCTTCGCAAGATCGCAATAAGACGGACCTCGTTGTCGTTTGTTGTGGATCGTCTGATTTCGCCGCATATGGAAACGGCATCCTTGGCGTCTTGCGTGCAATCGAAAAGGACTGCACACGGTAAGCGGTTCGCGCAGGAAGCCAGAACATCCTCGGCGCCGCAAGCCAAAGAGGGGATAAAGCCTTCCGTCTTCAGAATATAGTTAAACGGCAGAAACAGCTCTGCATCGGAGGTCCAAATAATGACTTCGTTGCAGGCCGCCACTTCGAGCTTCACTGCCGCATCGGAGCGCTTGAAGTTGGACGCGCCGGACCGTGGGACGGCTCTAGGCTGGCGCATATTCGCCCCCGTTGATATCGAGGATAGCCCCATTAACGAAGCCCGCTTCCTCCGACGCCAGGAAGGCAACGGCAGCGGCAATGTCCTCCGGCGTTCCCAATCTGGCGGAAGGAATGCGTGCAATCGCCTCGCGATTGGCCGGCGTATTGGGATCGCCGGTCAGGGGCGTCAAGATCCTGCCGGGCGCCACGAGATTAACGGTTATACCGAAAGGACCACACGGCCCGACAAGCGTTCGCATCAGACCGGCCAGTGCTGCCTTGCTGGCGGCATAAGCGCCACCGGCGATACGAGGGCGTGTACGCCCGGCGAGCGATCCGATCAAAATGATGCGTCCAAATCCCGCCTGTTGCATTCCCCTGAGGACTGCCTGACAACATAACATGGTGCCGGTCAGATTCACGGCCAGCACTTCGTTCCATTCTTCCAGCCCGATATCCTCGAACTGCCGAGGGCCGGCAAAGCCCTTCGGCGATATCCCGGCGTTGCAGACGAGAATTTCGGCATCTCCCCAGTTGGATGAGAGCTCATCGAAGAAATTGGTAACAGCCACAGGATCCGACAGATCGACCACTCGGCCCAAGACCTGTCCAGATCCGAACTCCGCGGATAGCACGGTAGTTGCGTCAGTCACAGTTTTAGCGCTGTGACTGAAGACGGCGACACGATGCCCCGCCGCCAATAGCTTTCGCGCCGTCGCCAATCCGATACCACTCGTGCCTCCTGTCACGACGGCGATGCGAGACGGCTCTGGCATCATGCAGCCTCATCCAAGCCGGCAAACAAGGACAACGCGGGATGAGCCTCAGGATCTGTCATGACCTCGATAAACAGCGGCCCCTTGCCTGCCAGTCCACCCTGTAGATGAGCCGTGAGCTCGGCTGGATCCTCAACGCGCACTGCCGGGCATCCGCAGGCACGAGCGATCTGCACATGATCGACAGGCGCAAAATGGCACGCTGATGTGAAGCGCCCGAACTTCACCGTCTCGGCATCCCGTTGGAAACCGAGGATGCCGTTATTGAGAAGGATGATGGTTATGGGAAGATCGGAACGAACCATCGTTTCCATCTCCGCCCAGCTATGAGCGAACCCGCCGTCGCCAATGATGGCGACCACTGGATGCTCAGGCCTCGCTGCCTTTGCGCCAAGAGCCAGAGGCAGGCCCCATCCCAGTCCCGCAAGACCGCGCGGCGTCAGGAATCGCATTCCTGAAGTAAGCGATCGCAATTGGCCAACGACCCACATCGATGAATAGCTTGCATCCGCAACGACGGTTGTCTGCGGTGTCAATGCTGCCTGCAGTTCTGCCATGATGCGTTCCGGGCGGATCGGCGAGGCAGTAGTATGCACGAGGTGATGCCGATCCTCATCGAACCGCCGCCAGCACTCAGCGATGCGCGTGGTAACAGCAGTCCGTTGGTCTCGACGTTGAGATAGATCTTGCCCGTTCAGGGCATGAACAAGCTCTCTGAGCGTCTCACGCGCATCACCGACCAGGCGCAGCGCTTGATAATTGCGGCCGATTTCCTGAGGGTCGACATCGATGTGGATCACCTGAGCACCAGCGGGAATTTGTCGCCAGCTATCCGTGCCATTCTGATTGGTTCGCGTTCCAATCAGAATGACAAGGTCTGCGTCACCGACCAGAGCAGCCGTATGGCGCCCGAGTGACCGCGGACCCACGAGTGATCCTAAGACGCCAGCAGAAAGCGGATGATATTCATTAGCCGCGCCTTTACCCATGTTGGTGGTTAAGACTGGGAGTGCAGCCAAATCCTGCAACGTGGCCAGTTCATGGCAGGCATCGCTGCCGAGGACACCGCCGCCCGCGATTACAACGGGATTGCGGGCATTCGCGATCAACTCCGCTGCCCTTTGCAAAGTAACGCGATCCGGGGACGACCGATCAAGCGGCCAATGGCCAAGATTCAGAAATCGTGATGGCGTTTTGACAGTAAGCTCCGAGCGCAGCAGATCGGCAGGCAACAGCAACGCGACCGGCCCGGGGCGACCAGAGGCTGCAGCAGTGAAGGCGGCATCAACATAGTCCTCGATTCGCTCCGGGACCATGATCCTGCGCACCCATTTCGTGCAGGATTGGAAGAGCGCGATATGGTCGAGCTCCTGGAACGCGTTCCGATCCATCTGATCGCGCTCGACCTCCTGCACAAGTGCTACGATCGGAACGCTCGCCTTCAGCGCTTCGGCCATAGGAGGAACTAGCAGCGTAGCAGCCGGACCATTCTGGGCAGCCACCACACCGATCTTTCCGGATCGTCGAGCATAGCCATCGGCCATGGCGCCGCCCATATTCTCCTGACGGTAAGCGACCTGGCGAATGCCTGCCGCTTCAGCGGCGAGAATGAGCGCTGATGGTAGGCTCTGGGCAAATATATGGGTGACGTCGTGGCGCACCAGCGAGCGAGCCAGGCATTCGGCGACAGTTTCTAAAGACATCAAGGTCATACGGTTGCTCCAGCAAAATCGGCTTCGTAGGTTGCGAGGAAATCGCCGAAGACTTCGACGATCAAATCAAGATCGGTATTCGTCATCGCCGTGGAGAGGCAGGCGGCGGCCCCAAAGGGCAGGAGGATATCGAGCTGACGGAAGTGGCTTGTCAGATTGGTCATCCAACTGTTCTGTTCCGGTGTCGGAAAAGCCTGGCGATAGTCACGGGGCACCTGCCGCTTGGGGTGGATGCGAAAAAGCGAAGCCGAACCCGTGACGATAAATGGCGCGTTATTGCGCGCGATCGCGGCAGAAAGACCGTCGCGCACACGCGCACCCATTTCATCAAGACGCTCGAAGCTTGCCGATGTCAGTGCCTCCATAGCCACCCTTCCTGCGACCATTGACACCGGATTGGCCGAAAAGGTGCCGCCCTGTGGGACCGCCGGCCTTCCGCCCAAGCCTGAAAACACCCCCATCACCTCCTTACGGCCACCAACCGCGCCGACCGGAAAGCCACCGCCGATGATCTTTCCGGCAGCAATAAGATCCGGCACGAGCCCGAAACGCGCCGAAGCACCACGATATCCCTGCCGAAGATTCAGCACTTCATCTGCCACGACGAGAACGCCATATTGTCGGGCCAGATCGGAAACGGCTTCGATGAAGGCTGGGGCAGGGGCAAGCAAACCCGCCCTGCTCGGCATGGGATCAATCAAGATGCAGGCAAGATCGCTGCCCGACGCGGCCAACCTTCGCTCCAGGCCTTCAACATCATTGAAACGGATCACATCGACCTCTTCGGCAACACTTTGGGGGGCGCCGGCATAAGAGGTTGTGGATGCAGGGCCGTCGGCTGGTCCCCAGGATGCAGGCGACGCGCCCTGGCTTACCTCGGCCCAATCATAGGCGCCATGATAGGCTCCTTCGACGCGGGCAATGCGTGATCGCCCTGTAAAGGCGCGCGCCGCCTTGATAGCGAACATGACGGCCTCAGTGCCGCTATTGACGAAGCGGATTTGCTCGATCGCGGGAATGCGTTGCACAAGCAGTTCCGCCAATCCAAGCTCATGCTCCGTTGGATTGGAAAAGCAAGTTCCTTTCTGCAGGAGATCTGCAATCGCGTCGGCGACGGGCAGGTAACCGTGACCATGGATCAACGTCGTGAAATTGTTATTGAGGTCGAGGAGCCGATTGCCGTCGACATCAATCAGATAGGCACCCTCGCCGCGGGAAATATACGTCGGCAGAGGATCGCGTTCGACGGTGACGCGCGTGGTTCCATCGGGGAACACGATCTGCCCTCGCTCGAAAAAATATTGCGAGCGCGATCGGAGCGCTGCGCGCCGAAATGATGGAAAATCCTGATGAAGCATGCCTTGCCCTCTCCATGGACAGATGCGCGTTCGCATCCCGTTCACATTTTTGTTGCAACAAAAAAACACGGAGAGAAGGAAAGTGCAACATAATTATTCAGCGGCGAGAGAGATTCCTTTGATCGTGGTCAGCGGTGATTTTTTTCATCTGGCGAAATCCATCACGAATGTCGTTCTCGATGGCAGCGCGCGCAGCGGCAGCATCCTTTTCAACGAGCGCCTCTATCGCGGCACGATGATTGCGAGCACCGTGGCGGGTCTCGGAAAATTCTGGGTAGAGGCCATTAAATGACGCACCAACCCGCAGCCACAGGGTCTCGATCGTCTGCAAAAGATAGGGCATACCGCTCAAACGGTAGATCGCAAAATGGAACTCCTTATTATGCCAGAGGGCGTCAAAATAACGCTTTTCATCCAGTGCAGCGTCAATTTTCGCCTGAAGTAGCTCCAGTTCTTCGATCGTCGCCTCGCTTGCGGCCTTGACGGACAGCGCCGCCGCAAGCCCTTCCAGGGCCAGGCGCATCTGCGTGATCTCCTCGAGATCCGACAACCTTAAGTGAGGAACGATAACGGTTTTCGGGCCGGAGTAAATGAGCGCCCCATCAATCACCAGGCGGTTGATGGCATCACGAGCGGGCGTCGTGCTGACATCCAGCATTTCCGAAACCGCACGGATCGTGAGCTTATCTCCAGGGGAAAAAGCGCCCCGGATCAGTCGCTCCTTCATATTGCCATACGCCATTTCGCCCAAGCGATTGGGCTGATGTCGGTGGTATCCTTCGTCTTCCGAGGCGATTTCCATTGAAAATTTCTCCAATTTCCTTTGACAAACGTTCATTTTGTTGCAACAAAAATGAAAAGCGACGTGCTTGCAAACATTATGTGACATTAAAAGTCATATCACGTTCGCAAATTTCCGTCTTCCCAAAGTTCAATTCGGGAAGCGGACCAGAAGCCAAGCGATCGGTGATGGAGTTGCAGCGCCGGCGCAAACGACAACGTTCATAACGACAACAATAAGGAGAGGGACTTTGATTGGTGAAGCACTTACGCTGCAAGGGCTTGAAAAGCGATATGACACATCGCTTGCCGTGGATGGTATTTCGCTTGCCATCCGGGCGGGTGAATTCCTGTCGATCCTTGGTCCTTCGGGCTCCGGCAAGACGACGCTACTAACGATGATCGCCGGCTTTGAGAGCCCGAGCAACGGCCAGATCATGATCGGCCGGCGCGACGTTACCTATGTGGCACCAAACAGACGCAACATCGGTATGGTGTTCCAGCGCTATGCGCTTTTTCCGCATTTGACGGTGGCGGCCAACGTCGCTTTTCCGTTGCGCATGCGCCGAATGGACAAAGATCTCATCAACCGCAAGGTGAAGGCGGTACTGGCGCAGGTCCACCTCGACGGCTATGGCGATCGATATCCCCATCAACTCTCCGGAGGTCAGCAGCAACGCGTCGCCGTCGCTCGGGCAATCGTCTTCGAGCCGCCCGTTCTCTTGATGGACGAACCCCTTGGCGCCCTCGACAAGAAACTGCGCGAGGCGCTGCAATTGGAAATCAAGAGCTTGCAGCAACGCCTTGGGGCGACCGTCGTCTATGTGACGCATGATCAGGAGGAAGCACTCACCATGTCTGATCGCGTTGCGGTGGTGGCAGAAGGCCGACTGGCTCAAGTGGGATCACCGCTCGATCTTTACCGTTCGCCTGTCTCAGCCTTTGTCGGAGACTTCATTGGTCGAATGAACTTTCTCGACGGCGAATATCTCGGTCAAGATAACGGCAAGCACATGGTACGGCCCAAAGGCGGCAACATCGTTGCTACGGCGGCCGCCGAAGAGGGGGCTAGTCCATTTGCCTCTCGCCAGGCTGTCAGTATCGCGGTTCGCCCCGAACGGTTGTCGCTAGCGCCCCATGGTCGCGACCGCGGCGCCATTCTGACGGGCACCATAGACGCGACTGTTTTCGCCGGTTCGTTTTTCCTCTTCTTCGTGCGAACCCAGAACAGCGATGACCGCCTCCTCCAGATCCAGATGCCCGTCGGAAATGTAGCGGCAGGACTTCATCAGGGAGACTTGGTTGACGTCATCCCAGAAGCGAACGCCTTGCGGCTGTTTGCAAAAGCGGAGGTCTAATCCATGGCATCATCCTTCGCGAGACAATCGACCGGCAGTTTCCGCAACTGGATCCTCACAGGATCGAGCCAACATTATTCGCCACTATTGGCCATCTTGCTGATCCTGCCGCTCCTCCTCCTCTTGGCGGGAGGCTTCGTCTATCCAGTGGTCAGGCTCATCGGCATCAGCCTTTCCGGGGAAGCCCCGCTTGCTCCCTACCAACGTGTGTTCGACAGTCCACTTTATATTCAGGTCCTGCTCAGAACCTTCCGCATCTCAGCGATCGTAACCGTTGCCTGTTTTGCAATCGGATATCCGACCGCCTATGCGATCGCGCGCATGCGCGGCAAGTTGGTAAAGCTGGGAACGGCATGCTTATTCATTCCGCTATGGACCTCGGTGCTTGTCCGCTCCTATGCCTGGATCGTGCTGCTAGGTCGAAACGGCATCATCAACGACGGGTTGATCCAACTCGGTGTTATCTCGACACCCTTGAAAATGCTCTATACGGAGGGCGCTGTCATTCTCGCGATGACGCATGTGCTGATGCCCTTCATGATTCTGCCGATCCATTCGGCCTTGCGTTCGGTGCCGAGCGCGTATGAGCAGGCGGCACGAAATCTCGGCGCCAGCCGGATCGTCGCCTTTTGGCGCGTGACCTTTCCACTCAGCCTCTCCGGCGTCTTCGCCGGCTGTGTGATCTGCTTCATTCTCGCCATCGGTTTTTACATCACGCCCGCCCTAGTCGGTGGACCCGGCGCGCTGATGATGGCGACTCTGATCGGCCAGCAGACAATCGTCCTTCTGGATTGGCCATTTGCGGCCGCCCTGTCGGTCATCCTGCTCACCGCGACGTTGCTGCTGGTGCTGCTCTTCCGCCGCGCACTCTCTTTCAGCAAAGGTTTGAACAGTGTCCATTGAACCCTTGACGCAACGATTGGCAACACCGTCATCCGAGGCTCGCCGGTATCGTTCAGTCTGGCCATGGATGGCACGACATACATCCAATCTGATGATTGCGGCGGTGCTGTTCTTTCTCGTCCTTCCGACGCTGCTGGTGATACCGTTGGCACTCAGCGACGCCTCGTATATCACGTTCCCGCCGCAGGGACTGACCCTCCGCTGGTTCGAGGCGTATCTGTCCGATCCCGACTGGCTGCGCTCGACCGTTTTCAGCCTACAGATCGCCGCACTAACCACTGTGGTAGCGACGACCATCGGGACGATGGCGGCCGTTGCTCTTGTACGTGGCAAACTACCGGGCAAGGCACTGCTGCAGGCCCTCTGCCTCGGACCGATGATCGTGCCGGCGATCGTCTTCGGCGTGGCGCTCTATCTGGTCTTCTCGCCTCTACAACTAACAGGAAATTTGACCGGATTCGTCCTTGCCCATTCGGTGCTGGGGGTACCCTTTGTGGTTATCATCGTTTCCGCAGCGTTGGAAAGAATGGACCCGCTGCTGGAACTGGCGGCGTTGAGCTGCGGAGCGGGGCGGCTCAGAGCCTTCTTTGCCGTGACACTTCCCAATCTGGCGCCGGCCGTCGCGACGGCTGCGGTCTTTGCTTTCCTGACCTCCTTTGACGAGGCGACCGTGGCATTCTTCATCTCGGATACCGGCGGGAAGACGATCAGCCGGAAAATGTTCGAGGACATCGATTTCAACCTGACACCTGTCATTGCCGCCGTCTCGGTCATCATTGTTGCCGTCTCGCTGCTTTTGATGGGGTCCATACATCTCCTGAACAGCCGCCGGGAGCAACACTAGCGGCAAAAACGCCCGCTGTAGGCGGGATAATAAGAGGGCAACATTGATGACAATAAGAGCAGCCATCCGGCTGAGCGGCATCGCTATGCTTTGCGCAGCCATTCTTCTGGGAGAAATGCCCAATCCAGCACTTGCCAGTGAGCAGGTCGTGATCGCCACGACTGGCGGCGCCTATGATGCGGCGCTACGCAAATGGTGGTTCGAGCCGTTCACCGCTAAGACTGGTATCCAGGTCGTTTCCGTAGCGGCAACCAACGCGGAGATGCGCGCCAAGGCGACCGCGATGGTGAAAACTGGCAATGTCAGCTGGGATCTCTACCCCGATGGAGAAATCCAGGTGAGCTCAAAGGATCATCTCGCGATTTCCGAACCGCTTGACGGTTTTTGCGCCCAGTTTAAGGACCGCCAGGATCTTGTTCCCGATGCCTGCATCCCGGCCGGCGTGCGGCTGTTTTCGACGGCCACATTGATGGCCTACGATCCGCAGGCTTTCAAAGGCAACCAGCCCGTGACTTGGGCGGATATGTGGGATACTTCAAAGTTCCCGGGCGGACGCTCGTTTCCGAATTTCGATGATCCGTGGCGCGTCATGGCGGCTGCCCTTTTGGCAGATGGGGTCAAGCGCGAGAACCTGTTTCCGCTCGACGTCGATCGCGCCCTCAGGAAACTTGACGCATTGCGGCCGTCCATCTCGCTCTGGTGGAAAACCGGGGATCAGAGCGTCCAGGGGTTCCGTGAGAACGATTACAGCATCGGACAGATCTGGCTAACGAGGGCAAGCGCGCTCAAGGCAGAGGGACGTTCAATCGCCTGGTCGAACAAGGCGGCATTTCTGGTGGGCGATCGTCTTACGGTTATCAAAGGGGCGCCCAATCGGGACAATGCTCTGAAGCTCATCGCCTTCTGGTTGGATTCCCCGGACATCCAGGCCAAGGTTTGCGAGGCATTATTGTGCACCCCACCGAGCAGCGCGGCGATTATGATGATGCCGCAAGCAGTTCGCGACCAGATGCCAAGCGCCGAAGACGTGCGCGACAGTATTGTCATTCCAGATGCCAAATGGATCAACGAGCATGCCTCGGAGCTATTGGAGCGCTGGAACAACTGGGTTCGCTAGGGCAGGATAGCGATGTGAAAAACATTGGACGTGATCATGGGATGCCACGACATCTGGAAGGTGAGGGTGGAGCGATTGCTCATTGAATGAACGCTTGACGCCTACGCATCCCAGTGCACCTCCGCAGGAGGTCCGCCTGCGAGCAGAAAGGCTCGAAGCCGGGCGGGCCTCTCTCGCCTAACGAGGCCTCGTAACGATGCAGAAATTACCCCTTTGCCGCGCGTCACTACCTTCTTGTTTAGGACTTGCTTTTATCCAAAAGGCTTGGCTTAAGACCGGACAGCGTCAGAACACGACGAATGATATTGGAGATTGGAATTTCGCCGATGACTCCATCGATCGCAGTGACGGCGTCTGCGATGCTGCTGTTGAAATACGACAACCAAATGCTTCGGCCCGTAGAGCGTCGAGACAATCCACGGGGTGGATGCCGAAAGACTCCGGCGAACGGATATTTCGCAAAGACATCGGCGCGCGGAGTCTCTGAGGGGAAAATGTCCGCAAGCTATTTGGTTTTTATCGGCGGCGTTTAATGAGATGAACCATCATCGTAATGCTCAGAAGCAACTTGACTTCTCATTTGCAACATAAGAACATAAAGGGAACACGCGGATTTACGTGACCTGCGCAAAGCAGATCATTGAGCAGGCGCCGTCGAAATCCGGATTCGATCGAAGGGCTGAAAGATCTCTTCTGCTATCCTATCCGCCTGGCATAGAACCAATATCGGACTGGCGTTGTAGTCGGATCGTACCTACAACTGGAATCATCAGAAAGGGTCCCGCTCTCCATGAAGTTCAGCCTCGATCATCTGCCGGAACGCAAACGCTTGGAATTGTCGCGAATTGTCGAGATTGTGCATGAGGAATTCGAGGATGCGCTGAAGGAAGGCACGGCCGATTTCAAGAAGAAGGGGCGTATCCTCAAGATCATTCTTTTCGGCTCCTATGCTCGTGGCAATTGGGTCGATGAAGAGCATACCGGCAAAGGCTACAAGTCTGACTACGATCTGCTGGTGATCGTCAACAATCGCAAGCTGACCGACTTCGGTTCATACTGGCGCAAGGCGGCCGACCGTTTTCCTCGTATCGTCAAGCCGCCAGTCAGCCTCAACGTGCATTCGCTCCGCGAGGTCAACACAGCATTGAAACTCGGGAATTACTTCTTCAGCGAAATCCGTCGCGACGGCATCGTTCTTTATGAGCTCGACGATGAGGAGCTTGCTGAACCGAAACCGCTAGCTCCCGCCGACGAATACCAAATAGCCAAAAGACATTTTGATAATCGATATCCATCAGCGATAGGTTTTCACGATACCTCCAACTATGCTCGACGTATGGGTCGAAATAATGAGGCCGCTTTCCTTCTTCACCAGGCTATCGAACACACTTATTCAACAGTGCTGCTGACATTGACGAACTATAGCCCGGCCTCGCACAACCTCAACCACCTGAAGACGCTTGCCGAAGGCCGCGACCAGCGGCTTGCAGAGATCTGGCCACAAGATCGGCAGCGCTATACAGCCTGGTTCAACATCATCAACCAAGCCTATGTGAAAGCCCGGTATTCCGAGCATTTCAAGATCACCGAAGAAGCACTTGTCTGGCTTGGCGAACGTACGGACGCACTGCAGCAATTGGTAAAAGCGATTTGTGAAGAGCATATCGAAAAACTGCGGCAAAAGCTCTAAGCGCTGTTGTCAATCGTTATCGGCGTTCTTTTGCTCCGTCCGCCACGTCGCGATCTATCTCCAGACAGTTGGCACTTATCGGATCGCGATCCGCTGCTGCTCCCCACTTCGGAAACGCCCCTCTATCCGCACTCTCATCGCTTAGCGTCGGGCCGATATCCGAGCGGTGGGGCGTTCCGAGAAGTACAAAGATATATCGGTTCTGCCCGGCCATTTTTTGCCACAAGAAACCTAATTCAGTTTGCCGTCTGCGTTACCAAATCCGCGCTGCGGCGCTCGAAAAGCCCGCGCCTGCGTTCGGCCAGCACTCAGCAGGCAAAAAACCTCGAACCAGAAATGGCTGTCGGCAGCACGTCCATCCACCTTCGCGCCTAAAGCGCACCAAGCCACAGCAAGTGTGGCATCGGGACCATAGGCCGCCTTTGCGGCCAAGGCCGCGACTGCCGGATCCTTGCCACACCAAATAGAGATGTCATCATCCGAGGACGGTGGCCGGCGATATTTTGATGTATCCGCAAAAGTCATAGGAAGCTCTCCCGTGAATGTCCGGCACGGGACGAAGTTTGGCCGGACTTTGTTCTCACAAGTGAGTCACGACCGCGGATGCCGCATATGTCGTGTGATCCCTGGCCACTTCCTATTTCATTTCAAGATCCACCAGGCAAATATCCTGGCCAGCCGGCTAAACTCGCCCTCCTTTTTGATGCAACAAAATTGTGATCAAACAGATATATTTTTCCCCCTTTACGTGCAATACGAAATTATGACAGATAAATAATTGCGATTTTCGGTAGCGAAAGACAGATCACGATTAATATCAGATATTTTTGTTGCATCAAAATTATCTGAGACGGCGCGGAATCTCGAGCTCTCTCATCTTCCGCGTGCTACCGCCCATTGATCGAAAGGTTGTCATCAATGAAGCCACTCATCCTTATTTGCTCCACAGATTACGAATTCTATCTCCTGCTCTCCCAGATCCTGAATATGGGAGGTCTTGAATCTTCACTGGTGGAAGGAGCGGAGGAAGCTCTGGTTCAGGTGAAATCCGATGATTTGACGGCCGTGATAATAGACTATCATAGCGACGCTTTGCGTATCAGCGAGCTTGTAAGCCGGATCAGGGAAACTCTGGCCGATAAAACGCTACCGATTGCGGTCTTCGTGGGAGCAGGCAATCAGCAACTTTATCTCGAAGCGCTCAAGGCCGGCGTGAGCGAAATTTTTATACGTCCATTCAACCCAGAGCGTTTTCTATCCTATCTATCAGATTTATTGCCGGACAATAACGCAACATCTTGGCCAGAACGAGCCTCCGGCAATTCCCTTATTTATGCGGAAATCACGATGCAACTCGATAGCAGGCGCGTAGACTGCAACGGCATGGACGTCCAACTCAGTCCAATCGAATTTCGCCTTCTTCAGCATTTTCTACAAAAACCAGGTTACGTCTTCAGCCGAGACGCTCTCATCGAGGCTGCATGGCCGCAAGGTACCTTTGTGGAGCCCCGCACCGTCGACGTTCATGTCGGGCGCCTTCGGCGAAGCATGAAACGGGTGTTAGGTCGTGATATTATCCGCACGGTGCGGGCCACCGGTTATGCGCTCGATGAGCGTCAGCATGCAGAGCGGGTTTCGTAAGCACTGAGATCACGGAGAAACTCCGTTGAGCATCAATGTGACATTCCGCCTGCTGTGTTTATCAAGCCTTTCACTTTCGAAATATTAGCGTCACAGAACCTTCAGGCAATATTACCGAAACGATCGTTGTTCGCAGACCCATTCCACGGCAATAAAATAGCATCGCATCGTTAATGAGATGCGATGTGCCGCGGCAGATGTCCATTTTCTGCTGTGTCGCTATTCCGCTACCAACAATTTGGATATTCCCATGAGCGATGATCATCATTCGCCCACCGCTGCGGCTGTGTCGCGATCCTACCGCAATACCCTGAGCGTAATCCATTCTGCCGATCAAAATCTTGCTGCGGCCGAGCAGGAGGGAGTCATGGCACTTTACGCGGAACCAGATACCGATCGCTCCGTCCTATTGCCCACGGCGCGTCAGAAGAGACAAGTGACTGACTTCGCTCGCTGCTCTTATCTCGGCCTAGACAATCATCCGCTCATCCTCGAAGGCGCGATAGAGGCGGTGCAGCGATGTAAGGCACTCCATTGGTCCTGCGCAAGAACAAGGCTTAATTTCAGCCTGCTAGGCGAACTGGAAGAAGCGCTCTCCGAATTGTTTGCGGCACGGGTTATAACCTACACGACGGTCCTCGCCGCCAATATGGGCGCTCTACCGCTCCTCGCCTCCGGATACCTCACTGAGAACAAAAGACCGACGGTCGTTTTCGACCGATTAGCTCATGCGACGCTTGCATTTCACAAACCGATCGTCGCCGATGAAACACCGCTCGAGACGATTGCTCATAACGATCTGAACGCACTCGAGGATATTTGTCGACGCAACGATCGCGTAGCCTATGTGTGCGATGGCGTCTATTCCATGGGCGGCAGCGCGCCGATTGCAGACCTCCTAGCACTCCAGGATCGGTATGGCCTATTTCTTTATATCGACGATGCCCATGGCATTTCCTTATTCGGAAAGTCTGGGGAGGGCTTTGTACGATCCCAAGTCGGCGCAGCCCTTGGTGAGCGCACAATCATTGCCGCATCGCTCGGAAAAGGCTTTGGAGCATCGGGCGGCTTGCTGATGCTCGGCACTCCTCGGCAGGAAGATTTGTTCCGGCGCTTCTCGATCGCCCACGCCTTTTCCGCGTCGCTTAATTTAGCGGCAATCGGCGCTGCCATGGCGTCTCAGACGCTGCACCGCACCGATGAACTCAAGTTACGCCAGGATGCGCTTGCAGATCGAATAGCTGTTTTCGACAGGATGGTTGCCAGCGAGCAAGCCGGCTCAAAGCTACCAATTCGCACCATAGAGTTCGGCGACGAAAGACACTCCATTCGTGCCGCGGCCCATATCCTCAACAAAGGTTACTACACCTCGGCGATCTTCTTTCCCACGGTCGCAAAGGGCAAGGCCGGCTTGCGGGTCTGCCCTACCGCCGGGCACGACATTCGGGATATTGAAGGGTTGGGACGTGCGATCAACGAGGCGCTCGCCGAACGAGGAACAGACTCATGATCGACCTAATCAGCATCATTCTCAATGAGGCTCGGGAATTTAGCCCCAATGCCAAATCAAAGGCAGATGGGATCGAAATGCTAAGATATATCGCCCAAGCGTACGTCATCTTGCCCGATTCCGTTATGTGGCTTGAGCAGATTTGCGGACACGCTGCTGAGCTATGCCCTTGCATAATCTCCAACGGGCCAGAAAAAAGGTTCGACTGCGAGGAAGGACACCCAATTGTCAGCGCTGCCTATATGAATGCTGAGAGAGCGTGGACGCAAATTCGGGATGGCAGCAGATCTGCAGTCAGCGACGGAGCCGAGAGGTTTCTCAATTTCGGCGACGCTCGCGTCATCATACGAGCAACCAAAGACGGTCTATTTGTTCGTATTTTTGCTCGAGACCTCGTCGTTTTTTTCGGAACTCGAACGCTTCTGGAAGGTAGTCTCTCGAAAGTCGCGGCCATCCCTAACGAGGCAATCGAGTGGTTCCCTGAAGGTCCTGAACCATCTCACTTGCCATCACGCGGTAGGGAGCATTAGTTCAGGGATATCGATTGGAGATTGGCAATTGGATTGTCGATGCCATTGCGGCCCTTGATGCTGCCGCGACCTCGCCAGCGCGAACCAGCTGTTTCAACTCCGTCAACACCGCGGTCGCAATCTTGCGCGCTTAGCGCGCTGCCCGGCCGTCAAGCAGAAGATTTAAACTACGCAGGCACCCGAGCCGGTCCGGCGCAATGAGCAGATCGTCAGCAGATTAGAAGGACGGTGTTCAAACATGCCTTCACACGAACGGGAAACACTACCGCCCAAGAAGGCCCATTGATGGCGCTGAAGAATAGAATACATCCGAGCTTCCTTCTTATGCTGGTGCCGATCGTAGTGACGACGCTGACACTCTGTATCACTAGATGGCAGTGGCAGGATTTGGCGATCGGCATGCCAGCACAAATCGCCTATTGGTTCTTGCGAGCGTGTCCTCTTCCTAATCTCCTTCTCGGACCTATCGCCTCACTTCTGACGGTTTCGGCATTGCCGCTGCATCGCCGCCGGCCGATCGCTTTTGCGAGCCTTCTTTGCTTTTCATGCGTGGTAGACTTTTACGCCCTACGGGAATATGCCCGTCTAGTTCCATGGGTGGAGAATGGCGCCGTCATATGGAGCGAGGCGCTCACTTATCTCGACGCCTTCGCGGTTGCGGGGACCATTCTCGGATTTGGTATTGTGGCAATCTCCGCGCGCATGTCCATAGTCGTTTCCGATCCGATAAAGCGCGCCAAGCGCGGCATTTTCGGCGACGCCGATTGGCTGCCTATGCCGGAAGTGGCTAAGCTCTTCCCCTCGGACGGAGAGATCGTTATCGGAGAGCGCTACCGCGTCGACCGTGATCGGGTACATAAGTTGCCTTTTGATCCGAACGATCACGAGACTTGGGGGCAAGGTGGCAAGGCGCCACTCATGACCTTCAATCAGAATTTCGATTCCACCCATATGTTGTTCTTTGCAGGCTCCGGCGGCTTCAAGACGACCAGCAATGTCATTCCAACAGCGCTGCGCTACAAGGGGCCGCTGATCTGTCTCGATCCATCGACGGAGGTCGCGCCGATGGTTCTCGAGCATCGCGCCCATGCGCTCGGCCGCGAAGTCATGGTACTCGACCCAACCAACCCAGTTATGGGGTTCAACGTTCTTGATGGGATCGAGCGATCGACACACAAGGAAGAGGATATCGTTGGGATCGCCCATATGCTTTTGTCGGAGAGCCTACGCTTCGACACCTCGACTGGCTCCTATTTCCAGAACCAGGCGCACAATCTGCTAACTGGGCTTCTGGCGCATGTGATGCTGTCGCCTTATTACGCCGGCCGCCGGAACTTGCGTAGCCTGCGGCTGATCGTATCCGAGCCGGAGCCCTCGGTGCTTGCCATGTTACGGGACATTCAGGAAAATTCCGCATCTGCTTTTATCCGCGAGACGCTCGGCGTCTTCACCAACATGACGGAGCAGACCTTCTCGGGCGTATATTCGACGGCATCCAAGGATACGCAATGGTTGTCGCTCGACAATTATGCCGCACTGGTCTGCGGTAATGCGTTCAAATCGAGCGACGTCGCTTCCGGACGGAAGGATGTCTTCCTTAACATCCCTGCATCGATCCTGCGCTCCTATCCGGGCATTGGCCGGGTCATCACCGGCTCGCTGATCAATGCCATGGTCCGGGCCGATGGCGACTTCCGCCACCGAGCGCTCTTTATGCTCGATGAAGTCGATCTACTGGGCTACATGCGTATTCTTGAAGAAGCGCGCGACCGCGGGCGTAAGTATGGCATCACACTGATGTTGATGTACCAATCCGTCGGCCAGCTCGAGCGTCATTTCGGAAAAGATGGAGCGATCTCCTGGATCGAAGGCTGCGCGTTCACATCCTACGCCGCAATCAAGGCACTTGATACAGCACGCAATGTCTCGGCCCAATGCGGCGACATGACGGTCGAAGTCCCGGGACGTTCACGCAATGTCGACTGGAGCAAACCGAATAGCGGCGCACGCAAATCTGAAAGTGTCAGTTTCCAGCGCCGGCCACTGATCATGCCGCACGAAGTCACCCAATCGATGCGCAAAGACGAGCAGATCATCATTGTCCAGGGCCACAGTCCCATTCGCTGCGGACGAGCGATCTATTTCCGTCGTAAGGAGATGGATGAGGCGGCGAGGGTCAATCGTTTTGCAAAGTGATCTGAACTCTTCAAAATGGTTCAGTTTTGAAGCGTTCAGAACAAATTACCCGTGGCAGATCGCGTCTTCGGAAAACTGCCCATTCGGAGTATCTGATCGCAGAACTGAAGTCTCGCCGGCGCTTCTACAACAGCGAACTAATGTAGAATGATACAAAACGCTATTTTGGCTTTTGCGCCACTACAACCATATCATACCCAATTTCTGGATAGATATCGCCTATATGGACATTTCGGAGTGAAAAACCAGCAACGGACGGCAGACGCTTCCAAATCTCCGGGCTTATTATCCATAAGTGCTCCGGCGCATTGTCGACGTCTAGTGGCACCGCGAAAAATAACCAACCGCCCGGTTTAAGTACGCGCATGATTTCATTGAACGATGATTCCAAGTCTGAGCTATGCTCTAGTGAGTGGGAGGAAAATACAAAATCAAACTCGTCGTCTAAGCAAGGCAATTTCTCATTTGAAGCACGCAAAAAGTTAAAGTTAAGCCGTCCCTGCGTTTTACCGATATTTCCATCAATAACCCTTTCATCGATGTCCAATCCCGTATAAGTAAAATCGGCCTTCTCAAAGTACTCAAGCATGCCGGGAAGGAAATTCCCGCATCCAATATCAAGAACTTTTGCGCCTCGATTCACATAGGGTTCAGTCTCCCTCCACCGCATAAGATATGCGTCTCTGCGCTTTAGAGTGATTTCCTCTATATCCTGCCCCGTTTCTATTATGTTCCGAATCCAGCGATCAACTTGATCAGTCTGAACTGACCTAAATCGCTCCTCATCGAAAGAAGACGTTTCGCTTTGGGAATCGTTTAGCGCAGTTCTTGGCACAAACGCGCCATAAATGATCAACTCCTCGCCTTGAGATATTACTGGTTTGCCCACAATCGTCAGCGAATTAGCTAATATCGCATCTGTATATGTGCAGAGGGAGCAAAGATTTTCCGTCCGGGACGGATCTTCATCAACCGATATTGTGCCAGACCATGGGTGACGCATGACCAAGAAAAGAACGTCTCGGCCGGGCCCATTCCAATGAATCGATGAGCCTCTCCCGAATCCCAGATTCAAAGTCTGGTCCGGTCGCTCTTGCCAATGTCCTGAATATTGGAAACGTGCGTCGTTATAAGCGACAAAATCATAGTCCCGCTTTCGATAAACTTGCTCGAACGGAGATAACATTATGCCCCCAAATTTACTGGCCATCGACTTCTATTGACGTCGTGTATGTAGTGTAATTATGCGGTCATGCAAATCCATGGAAGGCACTTTTACCGCGTCTCACCGTAAGCAGTTAGCCGACGAGCCAACGGCGCAATCTCTTCAAACGCGTCGCACTCTCCCTGACAACCGCGCGACAGCAGATGTTTCATATCAGCCGCCATTACCCACTTTTAAAAAAAGGGCGAAAGGCATTTGCCCGCCCTTTCTCGGCATACGAAGCTACGGGTTCCAACGTCCGCGGCCGCATGTGCTTTATTTGGTACTTCCACACTGACCGCCCATGATTGCTTCGCCGCCGGCCTATGGGTTCTCGACCTAGACAACAGGCTCCGGCTCGCTCGCGGTACTAAGTAATGGCAAAAAGGAATGAGCCATAGCCTCTGCGGTAAATAGCAGTTCATAGCGAGCTCGGCCCGCTTTTCCCATTTGCGCTCTTAATGTTGCATCGGAAATCAGCGATTTCAACATCTCGTAGAGCGACTCTGTGTCGGCGGGTTCGGCCAAAAGACCTGTTTCACCGTGAACAACAACTTCTGGCATGCCTCCAGTTCTACATGCAACCACCGGCTTGGCACACATCATCGCTTCCAATGAAATCAACCCAAACGACTCATACCGCGACGGCGCCACGAAAATATCACATGCCTTGTAAAACTCCTGTAACGAATCCTCATCGCACCGACCGTGAAAATGGATCCGCTCACGCACATGCCGTGGTACTTTTCGGCCTTCGAATTCCGAACGATATGTTGCACGCCCGCCTATCGAAATCGTGTCGTCGCCGACGATATCCAATATGACTTCCGGAAACTCCGCTAAAAGTCTTGGCGCGACCTCCAATAGAATATCAATCCCCTTGCGGCTTTCCAAGCGCCCTACAAATAATAGCTTTATAGCCCTCGATGGCGGGAACTCTGCCGGCATCCTTCCCCAGTCGGATAATCCTATTGGAGCCACCAACACCCGCGCTCCGAAATCCACATGGCAGAGCACCTCAACGTCGTTAGCGATTGCCTGACTTATAGAGTGAACGCGCCACGAAGATTTTACTAGCAACCGCTCCATGGAAAGGATCGGCTTCCCGAAAACTCGCATCCATTCTTCATCGGCTCTTTTTTCGGGATAACTATCGAGCCAATGGTTCATCGTCGTCTGCAGTGACGTGACGAGATGGAACTCTTTATCCAAAAGGACTGCAATTCCTTCGCAATCCCATATTGGCGCATACACAAGATCCACCCGACGGCGATCAGAAATATGTCGTATGATGGACAGTGCGGTATTGGACCAGTTCCAAATGTGCTGTGGGATTATTTCCGGAGCAATTGGATTTTCGCGCGGCAGGTCTATGTGCTTTGGAATCACACGGTGAACCCACACATTATCCTCGTAGTCCAGCCGATCGTGGCTCGATCCCTTTGTGATAACGTGAACGTTATGCCCCATTCGACCAAGCGCGGTAGCAAGTTGCGATATGTAGCGGGCGATTCCGCCATTTTGGTTGGGGGGATAGTCTTGACTTATGAAGCATATAGTTTTCCGCCCCTGAAGTGGCTGTAAAACAGATACGTTTCGGAAAACCTCTGCGTGCGCTTGTATCACGCCTTCTGAAAGCAAGCGCCTGGACGGCGCCAAGCCGCGTTGGGTACCGTCCCGCAACGCGTCAGATATTTCCTCATCAAACTTCCTACGTTCTTTTTCGCTGTAAAGACCGGATCGATGTCCCGCGTCTACTGCCTCGGTCCACGCACTCACATCATCCAAACCCGCACGTATACAATCATCAATACTATAGTGGAAAGACGCGTTTTTGAGCGCAAAGTAAACGCGATTCTTTATAAGAGGATACCAACGTCTAACGATCTTCTTACTATCACGTATACTGCTTTCTGCAAATTTATGATGCACAAAGGCGCGATCAGACTGAATTATCTCATAACCACGATCCAAAAGCCGGCACAATACGTCGGTTTCATCAAGAAAATACTCATACTCTTCATCGAAGCCTCCGATCTCAAGTAATCCGGTGCGAAGAAATGACGAGTTTGTGCCAAGTAAATGAGGTATTACTGCTGACATCGGAAAATTGAATTCGGGCGTCGCGCGATGCCAGTCAAAAGGACGGCCAAGTCGATTAACCGAAACATACTGACTTTGAAAATTTACGCCGGTATTATCGTAAACAAATCCGCCCACTGCGCCGACAGAACTTTGGCGATATTCAACAGCCAGATCTCTTAGCCATTCAGGTTCCGGAATTGCATCGTCGTCAATAAATGCAACGATGTCGCCCGCGGCCATTGCAATGCCGATATTTCGTGACTTTGACAAATTCCTTTCTGAACAATGAGCGATTTTGAAAGCAGCACCATAACTCTTGACGATTTCCTCAGTGCCGTCCGCTGTGGGTCCAATAACTACACAAACTTCAAATCGCGGATAGTCGATATGCAACAGGCTAGATAAGGTTGCACCGATCGTCTTTGCTCGACCGTCTGTATTGATCACAATGCTGAATGATTTCACGTCCGCGTCGGGCGACAACATAACTAATCCTACTTAGCTAGGAGAGGATGCAGAAATTTCAAATTCGTAACATAGGCCATTGCGGCGACCACGCGCCCTAATATCTATATTCAAAAATCCTTCCGCCTTCAGAAGCTCGGCGAAACTATCTGGAGTTAATGCATTGTAATGAAAATCGCCAGCATAGTCTTGCGCTCCGAACAGAACTTCCCGAAATTCGGCGAAGCTGTACTCGCCAGTGGCTGCATGCTTAATCATTGCCTCGCAATCTGGCATAATTGCATGAAAAACGCCGCCTGGCCTCAAGAGAGATTTCCAATATGGTAGCAATCGGCGCTTAAGCATTTCCTGAGGAAAGTGCTCGACAAGGTGCGCGCTGAAGATCTTTTCCACATCACCTTTCTCAAAAGGAAGCCCGTCCACTGACGCGACGACATCGACGCCAGGGAGTTCTCTCATATCAATGTTAATGTATTCTTCCAATGGATGCAGGCCACAGCCAAGATTCAACTGATAATGCCCTTTGCCAAATGCGGTTAATTTGTCCGGCGCGATAATTCTCGCTTGAAGTGGCTCAGCAGAATCTCCGAGGGCATTTCGATCAAACTCCGAACTCGCACTTGAAGCTGTTCGCTCACCATATTTCATTTCGAAAAGAATCTCACGTCGCAAAAACTCGACCCGGTCTTCCAGCTTACGTTGATCCCGCATGATATGTCCCTCGAGGCGCTCTCGAAGCCACTGCTGATCACCTGCGATTGACTGATCAAGGCGCTCTTCCAAACGCCTCAAATCCGCTGTTAAACCTTCCAGCGTATCGGCAAATTTCCTCTCCGATAATTCGGTTTGTTTGACCTGTACCGAAAAAGCCCTAGCTAGCGCAGACAGTGAACTCAAAATACCGCTATCCTGTTGCGCGGGCGTACCCATTTCCAACAATGAAATTCGCCGAGCTAGCGGATCGACAGCTCCGGCGATCATTGAGTTAACGCGAAACGCAATTCTGTGCCAAATGGCCAACCACATAGGGCGAACGATAGGTTTTGCTGACGATTTAATTTTGTCTTTGAAGCTCATTCGAACTCCCCTTGGGCATTGAATTGAGGTGGTACGCTTTAATTAATCGACCGAAAAATGGCAAGTTCCAATCATTCGCATGTGCGAATGGATTGCGCCATACACCAGCATGGCTTAAATGGCCGATGATTTTGGACGGCGGAAAATGTTCGAAGTGGACTGGAGAAGCAGTTGTTTAATAAAGTGTACGGCGACGTAAGGTTGGCATGGCTTTTGGCAAAGCGTGATTTGCGAAATCGTTATGCTGCATCTTACGCAGGCTTTGTATGGGCAATCGGCGTTCCACTTGTCTACGCGCTTATCAATATTGTCGTATTCTCCTTGCTGATGCGAGGTCAAATGGGGGAACGATATGGGAACGTGCCGTTCACCGTCTTCTACTTCGTAGCACTCTCACAATGGATTATGTTTGCAGAAGTTGTGCCTAGATCAGCGAATATTATCCGCGAATATTCGTACATTCTCAAGACAAGGGTAGGGTTTCCTGTCTGGATAATTCCTTTAATTCCATTTGCATCAGCGCTCGTTACGCAACTTGTAATTGCTTTGCTATGCGCTGTGTATATGTGGACGTACGCGCTCGCTCCATCGCCCTCTACCCCCATAATTTTTTTGGTTTGGCTCACCAGCTTCATAATCACACTCGGAGTCGCACTTATTGTTGCAAGCATTTCGGTGTTCATTCCCGACATGAATCAAATAGTGCCTATCGTTATCAATATTATTTTTTGGTTGACGCCGATTCTCTATCCTCCCTCGATGGTCAGCGCTGCATCGCCATCTATCCAATGGATTATCCTAGATATGAATCCATTTTACTATATCACAGAAGCGGCGCGATTATCCGTATTTGGCGCCGCCTCGGAAATATGGAGAGACGTTTTCATTGCCGCAATATATGGACTTATCTTTTTGATCCTTGGCACCTACGTTTTTAGGAAGTTGCGTCCCGGCTTCACGGATGTGCTTTGAGGAGATTAGGATATGGACGCCAATATAATCGCGCCAACGATCAGCCTGAATTGCGTTAGTAAGGCATACACGACCTACGAAAAACCCTGGCATCGGCTTGCGGAACTTCTCTCTGGAAATCGGCGCAAGCTGGGCCATCGTGTCAATGCCCTTAGTGATGTCTCCCTTGAATTACAGAAAGGAGATCGCCTTGGCATAGTCGGGGAGAACGGGAGTGGTAAAAGTACGCTATTGAAAGTCATTAGTGGAGTTCTCACGCCGACGTCTGGTAGCGTGTCCGTCAGGGGGCGTGTCTCAGCCTTGCTGGAATTGGGTGCAGGATTTAATGGCGATCTGTCGGGACGCGACAACATCGAAGCCTTTGGAGTCATCCACGGCCTCTCCACTGATGAAATCCAAGAAGCCATACCGAAAATCATTGCGTTTAGTGAACTCGGAGAATTTATCAATTATCCGGTTAAGACGTACAGTAGCGGCATGGGGGTGCGGCTTGGCTTTGCATGCGCGGTTTACGTGCGCCCAGATATCCTTATTGTGGACGAGGCTCTCAGTGTCGGCGATGCCTATTTCCAGAATAAGTGCTTGCATAAAATCAAAAGCCTACTTGATGACGGTGTGACATTTATTTACGTCACGCATACAGCTGACAGCGTGCGAGCCCTTTGCAACAAAGGGCTTTGGATGGAAAAAGGGCGCCCGAAGCTTTTTGCCTCATCAAGCGAAGTCGGCGAAAGATACAATGCCGCTATGTTCGAGAAAATTTCGCACGCGCAGCAAACTGAGAGGGCAGTTGACGGAAGCCCGGACACTGGCTCGGACCCTTCTGCTACAGAAAGCAGCAATGAGGTTGATCACTCAAGAGCCAAGGCTTTTGCCGAGCGCGTTGAAGCTCTGCGTACCGGCAGCGGTGAAGTGCGTATCACGGACATCTCTATTTGTGGTGATGTTGAGAGCGTTGAGATCGATGAACTTCTCAAAATAAAAGTATACCTTCGACAGTTTGCGAAGATGCCGGACGATTGTGCTCTGGCAGTTGGCATTACTGATAAAATGGGTCGGCAAATTTTGCACTTTAGTTCTGCCGTCAAGAACATCTACCTTAACAACATGAGTATTGGCCACAATACTTGCATTGAGTTCCGTTTCAATAACGTGCTCTGCCCGGGAGAGTATGGTATCATCGCGGGCATCGGACCGCTGGATAAACATCCACAATCCGATAGTCTCTCTGTACCGAAGCAGGTGGTTGACTACTGCGTAGGAGGAGCGCGCTTTTCGGTTCGTTTTCCAAATTCTGGAGAGATAAAGGATCTATGGGGCGTTGTGCATACGCCGTATGATGTTATCCATGTCACATAATGAGGAATTCCGTCATAGATCGAAAGCTTTTAGCTCCCATCACACCTTGCCTTTAATCAACAACGATCCTTCCAATCAATGTATTCTAACTTTTGAGTCACTCTCCTTCTGCAAGCGAAGCAATATATGATCATGATAAGATATTTTGAGAATTTGATTAGGAGGATTGTAAAGGATCAAGTTGATCAGAGATTGCAGGAGCTGATGAATTACCTTGAAAGCCGGGATTTTACGACAAGAGTCGCTCAAAATCTTGTGACAACCCCGACAATTTGGGGAGGCGACTGGAGTAAGGTTGAGCTAGGAAAGCAAGTAAACCTAGTCAACACGTTATTGAATGTTTCGTCGGGCAGAATTGTTATTGGTGATTTCTCATTTTTTGGGCATAACGTCTCCCTTCTAACGGGCACTCACTTCCTCGAAAAGGAGAAGGCTGAGCGCCAAGCATTTCCTGAGAGTGGGCGCGACATTCTTATCGGCGATAGCGTCTGGATTGCCAGTAACGCCGTTATCCTCGGTCCTTGCCGAATAGGTGATAGAGCAGTTATCGCCGCAGGTGCGATTGTTACTCATGACACGATTGAACCTGACAGCGTTTACGCGGGATGCCCTGCAAAGCGTATTCGCTAAATGTTATCTCCATCAACTATCCACTACCTATAGCTTCCATCTCTCGACACCCAAAAAATGCGTTCGCCGGACGCTCACCTCCGATCAGTGAGCGTCCGGCTAAGGCATTTTCGCTTGGTCGAGAGGCCGAAGCTATAGGCCGCGCTTCACCTCATCTGCCATGACGCGCTCGATCATCTCGGGATCGCATTGTTCACCGACGAGGAACTGGCGGATTCCACCATCCCACGTCCGTATATCGGCGAGGAGATCTTGAAGGTCGTCAATTCCATTTTCGGTCAGGCCTTTTGTGCCATCTTCACTGCCATCGCGGACATAAACCAATTCGCCCTCGGCGATATTGTCCGAGTTGGCGGTCACCTCCTCGATTAATTCGAGGTTCTCGCCGATCATGCCGGCGACTTCTTTAAGCGTATAGATGAACCTCGAGCGTGCCATCACGCAGCCTCGTACCTGTCTTTCGCCGGTGTCCACTGCCACGGTAGAAGTTCCTCAAGTCGATCCTTCGGATGGTTCTGGATCCTGGTCAGGACATCTGTCAGATAGGCCTCTGGATTGTGGCCATGGAATTTGGCTGTTTCGATGATGGTCAGGATATTGGCGATGCGCTCACCGCCTTTGTCTGACCCGGCGAAGAGCCAATTTTTTCTTCCGATTCCAAGCGGACGCATGGCTCGTTCAGCTATGTTGTTATCGATTTCGACACGGCCATCATCGATGTAAACGCTCAATGCTGCCCATCGCGAGAGGGCATATCGCATTGCCTCGGCCAGCTTCTGCTTTTGTGGCAGCGTCGAAAGCGTCTCCTCTATCCAGCTCTTGAGGTCCGCCAGAATGGGCCTGGCGTGTTGCTGGCGCAGTGTACGCCGCTCGTCAGCCGACATGCCGCGGATACGATCCTCGATATCGTAGAGCGCACCGATGCGCGACAGCGCTTCGTCAGCGAACGGGGATGGCTTCAGCTTGATCACATCATGGAACTTGCGGCGCACATGCGCCATGCAGGCGGCCTCGACGATCTGGTTGCCGTAGAGCTTCTTGTAACCCCCATAGCCATCAGCATGCATCACACCGCTGAAGTTTGCGAGGTGGTCAGCCGGATGCACGCCCTTTCGGTCAGGGCTATAGTAATAGGCGATCGCGCCCGGAGTGGGATCCTGGTAACCGCTTCCATCGAAGACATAGACCCAGACCCTGCCGGTTTTCGTCTTTCCTCGTCCAGGGTCAAGGACATCCACCGGGGTATCGTCCGTGTGTATTCGATCGACCGCCGCGATATGGGCTCTGATCAGCAAAATGAGCGGGGCAAGAAGAACGGACACACGGCCCACCCAGTCCGCCATGACGGAGCGGGAGATATCTACTCCCAGCCGATCGTACATTTCGGACAGACGATAGAGCGGGATATGATCGTCGAACTTGGCGACCATGATATGAGCAAGCAAGCCCGGTCCGGATTTGCCTCGCTCGATCGGCAAGGTCGGCATTTCCCCCGAGACCGTCGTATCGCAGTCCTTGCAGATCATGCGTTTTTCGACATGGCGGACGATTTTGACGGACGCCGGTACGTGCTCCATCACCTGGACCACCTTATCGGCCGCCTTCAAGAAGGAGGTGCCGCCACAGGTCGGGCAATTGCAGGGCGCTGCATACACCCGTTCTTCGCTTGGAAGGCCATCCGGCAATGGTCTGCGTTTCGGCTTGTTCGGGGCATCGTCCAGATCCGGCAGTGGGCTTTTTCCAGAACGAGCGTCAGCCTCGGCGCGGGCGGCTTCGATCTCCTCCAGCATCAGTTCGAATTGCTCAATCTTCCGATCGATCTTTTCCGAGGAAGCGCCGTGCTGCCGATGTCGGAGTAACTCCAGTTGCGCGCGCAAAAGACCGATAATGGAGTCGCGTTTGTTGACTTCTGCCTCTTGTGCGCTGAGCTTCGCCGCCTGTTCAGCGACGAGCGCGCGCAATGCCAATAGCTCGTCCTGACTGTGTAGCGGCGTCGTTTCCATGTCCGCAAACGTAGCCGATTTGCGCCTGAAGAGCTAGCATTTTAGCCCGGATGCCCTTGCAAAATAAAGCTTTTACCCCGTTCGGCCGGGAGCAGAGGTCCACGCAGGTCGACGCCAATCGATCCCTTCCACAAGCATCGAAAGCTGCGCCTGCGTCAGGTGCGCTACGCCTTCTTTCGCCGTTGGCCAAGGAAAGTATCCGCGCTCGAGAATCTTGTAAAATAGGCAGAACCCCTGGCCATCCCACCATAGAAGCTTAATCCGATCGGCGCGTTTGCCGCGGAACCCGAAGATGGCACCAGAACCCGGCGCCTCCTTTATGACCGCCTCAACGAGTGCCGACAGTCCATCAATACCACGCCGCATGTCGGTCACTCCGCAGGCCAGATAGACCCGCACATTCCCAGAAGGCCCGATCATGCCGCCTCCACACAAGCGACCAACGACGATAGCATCTCGAGATCCATGTCCGCTGCAATTCTGAGTAAGCGTCCATTCCTCAGGACGATTTCAACGTCTTTGCACCTCGACCGAACACCGCTCCTCTTGGAACCATCGCAGGGGCTCTCTGACGCTCCGACAATCGAAACCGGGATGAACGATCCGGTCTCTGGAGATTTCAATTCGGGTGGCGAGAACTTCTTTCGCCAGGCGTATATCTGTTGCGGAAGAACGTCGTGCCGGCGCGCTACATCTGAAACGCTGCCACCCGAGCTGAACGCTTCTTGCAATATCGAAAGCTTCAGTTCTGTGGACCATCGACGTTGTCGCTCGGCACCCGTCAGGATCTCAACCTTGGCCATTCATACCCTGTTACATCACAAATGAATCATCTGTGTCGTAACTTGCGCTAATTCCGTACCTAACCAAAACCGGCTCACCGGACGCTCACTCCGATCATCCGGTTGGAGCAATTGCTTCCAAGGAATGGACATCGCCGACCATCGACGCTCAAGCGGCGTGACCAGCGGCCTTCACCGTATGCTTACGGCTCACCAGGCGCTTACGGAAATTTTAGCGATAAGTGAATTTCTCTCACCTGAGTTTGGCGCTTGGAAAGACGCTGGTGCGCTTCCTGTGACCCGCGACCTAATTGGGGCTACATGCCGGCGCGGCGCTTGACTATCGCCTTCTCGAAGACACGCTCCAGTTGGCGCGCGCTTTCCGTCCAGCGGAATCGCGCAGCGTTCGGCCTTGCATTATCAGCAAGACCCGCATGCAACACGTCATCAGTCGCAAGGCTTTCCAGGCCATTGCGAATGGATTGCACATCGTTCGGATCGACAAAGATACCGGCGTTTCCAGCCACCTCGGGCATGGAGGACGTATTGGATGTCAGCACCGGTATTCCCATTGCATTCGCTTCTATGATCGGAAATCCGAAGCCTTCATAGAGGGATGGCATCGCGAGAAAGCGAGCGTGACCGTACAGTTGAGCAAGATCGGTATCCGACACATAGCCGGTCAACCGAACAGATGATTCAATTTGCAATTCCGCAATATGCCCTTTCAGATCACCCAGCCTCCAGCCATGGCCACCTGCGAGCACCAGAAGAAATTGTTGCCGCGTGGCTTCGGGCAACGCTGCATAGGCTTGCAGCAATCTGAGCAGGTTTTTGCGCGGCTCGAGCGTTCCGACGAAGAGAATGTAGGGTCGATCGATCGCAAACTGTGACTGATCCTTTGTGATCGCTACTCCGCCGATGGTCGTTAACCCAGGATAGACGATGCTAAGTTTGTCGCTGCATCTCGGAAACTGAGCCTTGAGCGCATCAGCCGTAGCAGCGGAATCAGCAACGATCTCGTCGGCAACAGCGACCCCCGGTTTCATTAGCCACCGGTCGGCCATCCAGGTCTGCCACCGCATAGTTGCAGCCATATCTCGCCAGACGAGATCATGAATCGTGATGACGCGCGCAATGCGACGGTCAAGAAAAAACGGTAGACGATGAGCGGGGCCCCAAAACACATCGATCTTATCATGCGCTGCACGGCGTGGTAGTTCCGTCTGCGCCCAGATCATCCGTCTTATTCCACCAGGAAAGCGCGCAACATGCAGTTTTGCCGCAGGCAGCTCTTTCAGATCACCATATGGAGCGTCGGGCAAATAGAAATGTAGTTCATGGCCGAGAAACGCGAGATGCCGGCTCATTTCCAGCACGTACCGTCCGATGCCGGACATACTCGTTACCAAATTACGCGCATCAATACCGATTTTCATTCGCGAGCTACCCATGTACCACTGTGTCTCGCGGTCGTCCCATCACAACGGGACCCGTAGCGGATTACTCCACCAACCGACTGATTCTTGAAGCAAGCCTATATCTGCGAAAGCGCCGCCCCTCCTCTTGAATTTCGAAGGGATCTCGATTGACATATATAGGCTGTCGCCAGGCGGCAACACGAATGGAATGCGAGACGTACGGTTTTCCGGGGGGCTCGCCTCTCCATTGTTCGACAGAATGCGATAGCCCGCCATTACCGCCAGCGAACCATCCGGAGCCCCCACGCTTCCCCACAACTTTTGAGACAAATTAATAACGCGCACTATGTACTTAAGCGTGTCATTTTCACTCGCAATCGGCCCTTCCACCAACTCGATCTTATGCCGGGTTTCATCGGAAGCCAGCGCTTCTCCCATTTTGGTGATGCCGATATTGCTTATCGGTACGTAAGTCGTGTTCGACTGCGGCTTATATAGCCGGTACCAATCGTCAGTAAGCACGACCCTCTGTAATTTTTCGGCACTTTCCTTCCAACTTGTCCCTCCACTGGCCCTTGGCGCCAAAGGCGGGGTTTCGATACTATTCGTTCCTATACCAAGGAACGAACGGATTGTCTTTGCGAGCGACTCGGAGGAACCGACGGCAAAGAAATAGCAATTCTGGCCACTTGCGGTGACTTCGCGGAAAACTGGAATATCGCTTGCAATCACAGCTTTCCCAAAGTGCGCGGCCTCAACAATGGGGAGGCCGAAACCCTCAGCATACGAGGCAGCAATCAAGGCATCGCTGTCGCTATAGGCATTCTGTAATTTTTCATCCGAAATGCCGTTCATCCAGATCAGACGCTTCCCATACTCACGATGCCGCTCCATTCGCCGAACGAAATGCTCGCCCCCCCAGCCGGGCTTTCCGACAATCGTCAGCCCAACGTCCATACCTTCATCCCACAATCTATCGAAAGCCTCCAGGGCAATACGGTGCCCTTTGCGCGGCTCCAATGTGCCAACCATCAGGAACTCAGAGCGATCTTTACGGCGGACTGGTTTAACATCAGCAGCAATGGTCGCCTTAGCAAAATCGGCCCCGAGGTGCCAATAGCCTATCTTCATCTCCCGTGGAAACTGGATCGCTTCAAGTATCCTGATCAGTTCATCGGCAACGGCTTTTGAAATGCAGATAAATGCATTCGAATAGGACAGAGCAGCTTGAAACCAGTTCGAGAATGTGGGGGGCATGCCAGGGTCGCAGAAACCTGGGAATCTTAGCGGAATCGTGTCATAGAGGCATGAGATGACAATAGCGCCCCTCAAGCGGGCGGAGCGTAACGTTGCGTAGTGATGCCTATAAAACTCCCAGGAGCTATCGAGCATCAAGATGCGGTCATTCGGGGAAAATTCCAGCCGAGTATCTTCTGTGAAGTCAGTCGCGGTGTTGGCTTTCTCCAGCGTCCTCGGAATCGCAAACCAGCCGTCGAGGGAATCGCTATATGCGACTATCCGTTCAACACCATCACGCTGCGCTATCTCGAGATTGGAACAGATATTTTTAACAACACGCTGAATACCGGTCTTGTGGTCCACGCGATATGTTGATGTCGCATCAATGATCAGTCGCGGCCGATCAGATCTGACTAACTCCGATCGTGCAAATGTCTGTGCGATGAAATTCGTCGGAAGATTCGTATTTCCAAGTCGCTGCAAAGCAGCATATTTAGCCGTTGAGATCGATTCAACCTTGCCGCTCTCCGCCGAGTTGGCCACGGCATCCTTCAGAGCAGCAACGGCAATAGCTGCGGATTTCGCCCAGCTGAATTCCGCGGCACGATCGCGCTGTTTGTCAGCAACGGCCTTCATCGCTTGACGGTTGCCAAGTGCCTTCTTCATTACTCGCGCTATGTCCTTGACATCCGCGGGATTGAAAAGAAGTTCCCTGTCTCCAACGACTTCAGGCAGAGCGCCCGTGCTCGACGCAATGACAGGCGCGCCGCACGTCATGGCTTCCAGTGCGGTCAAGCCGAACCCCTCCAGTAGCGAAGGTTGAATGGCGAGGTCCGTCCCCCTGTAGAGCGCCACGAGCTGGTGGTCCGTCACATGACCGATAGCCACGAGATTCTGCTCGGGGAGCCCCAGCTTCTTCCACCTCTCTTGTTCGTCTCGTAACAGCGATCGCGGGTGATCGCCGGCCAGCACAAAACTGTATTGCTCTCGCAAATCTGCCGGCAATTGTGCGAATGCCTCAATGGCGGACCTGACATTCTTGCGCCAATCGAGCCCTCCGACGTAGAGGATGAAGGGTTTCTCGGTTAGCTTTGGCGCGTCCGTTTCGACATGCTCCATAGCATCCATGAAATCTCTCGATACGCCCGCAAGCATGTTGAATACACGAGGATTTCTTGAGATCTCGAAACACTCGTGTTGGGAGTATTCAGAAATACATAGATTTAGATTGAATTCTGAGTAGGAGGCGAGACGACGGTCGTAATAGGCACGCAACGCCGAGGATGAGAGATATTGCTCGGGGTAGCGATAAGGTATCGCATCGTAAAAGATCGATGCGAAGGGAATTTTCGAGATACTATTGGGAAGGAGCGGAACAGCCTTGTCAAAGCTACCTTCGAACGGGCTCGCAGATAGCGCGATGTCTGGATTCAGCGACGCGACATGATAAGCCAGAGCGATCTCGCTGAGCCGTCTCTTCTCTGTATGGCCCTCTATCGATTCTCCGCCTTCAGCAACACCATGCCACATGGAAATATTGGCAGGTTTTATCCATTTCTGGAGGTGGTCGCGAGCTGCAAGTGCTTCCAGCGGCATGCCAGCGTTGAGGGAAATAAGAAGTTCGACGTCGGGATGATTGTCGACAATACCAAGAATAAGTTCTTGCACGTAACGCCCGATTCCACGCCACTTGCTTGCGGTCTGGAAGCATTGCCCATCAATCCATAAGCGCATTGAAAATCGTCTTTCATTGTAATTTTGACGTATCTCGAAGCAATATTTCCCATTGAGCGACCGTGCCCTTGGGCGCATCAATATACCACTGTCCTTCTTGACCGTCGTCCAACCAGTCAAATGGTTGAACTCCATACCCGCGGGCTGCCGCGAATGCCATAAGCCGACCCCTTATCCTTGGAAAGCGATAGGCTAGCCGAAGGCACTTATCCTTCACTTGTGGTCTCCGAGAAAGCCAACGAATAAGCTTCTCAAGCAGAGTCGTGACGACAAGCCGGGGGAACCTTTTCACGTTAAACAGCAATGAAGAACCCATGCGAAGCGGTCGGGTAAGGCGCGAGGAAAGACTATTATAGGTGCGGTGCAACTGGGATCCTCTTGAATGCTTGCGCCTGTTCGATGCATGCGGTCATTGCTTCGCGAGCAAAATGCATCTTTCAGATATTATGAGCATATAATCGGTGACTGGAGACCGATATGGTCAGCGCGCCACTCGGATCTTCCAATCGTCAAGCACATCACCGAGTGTGCGGCTTAATTCTATTTCCGGCTTCCAGCCAAAGGCCGCCAACACTGCCCTATTATCGCCGGAAGCCGTCACGATTTCTGGTCCACGCAACCGCTGCGGATCTATCTCTATTTCCACCTTCAATCCGCAAAGTTCGATAAGCATGTCGAGGATCGACTGAATCTGTATCGACCGCCCCGAGGATAGATTGAACACGCCTCCAAGGATATCCGACACATCCTCCACCAGAGCAGTATCGGCATACGCACGTACAACGTCTCGCACATCAAGAAAATCACGGAAGGCAGAGAGATTTCCGACGCTGATACGAGGAGGTTTGGCACCCACCGATATTTCCGCGAGTTGCTTGGCGAAAGCAGAAACAACATAAGCATCCGTCTGGCCGGGTCCGGTATGGTTGAACGGACGGAAGCGGACGGATTTGAGTCCATCATAGGCAAGCTGCCCGACAAGCACGTCTGCCGCTGCTTTCGTTGCACCATAGACATTCATCGGCTTGAGGGCCGCACTCTCCTTTACTGGAGCATTTGCAGTATTAATGAACGAAGCGCCATAGGCTTCGGAGCTGCCCGCGAAAACGAAGCGCGCTTCCGGTGCAAACTCCATCGTGGCGTAGGCGAGATTCATAGTGCCTTGGAAATTCACCTGCCAGGCCCGCTGCGGCATCTTGCGAGCATCAGCTGGGGCTGCAATCGCGGCGAGATGAATGATTGCTGTTGGGCGGCAATTACGGACCAGGGTCGCCACTTGATCCCGATCCGTAATATCTGTCTTCCAGTTCGATGCATCTCCTTGGCCGGCGGTGAAGACGATTAAGTCACAACCCTGCTCCAGCCGCCGCTTCTCCAATTCGCGCTGCAACCACGATCCGACAAAGCCGCTGGCGCCAGTAATGAGAATACGATGTTCTCTCGGCATGGGTGCCTCGTCATTCAGCCGAAAAACTTACTTGCTCAATCGCTTAAGATCAGCCTCGACCATTTCAACGATCATCTCCTCAAGACCAATCTTAGGTTCCCATCCGAATTTTTTCCGGGCCTTCTCTGGGTTGCCAAGTAGTACATCCACTTCCGCCGGACGGAAAAGTTCGGGATCGATTACAAGATGATCGTCCATATTCAAACCGGCATGCTTGAAAGCAATGGCACACATGTCGCGGACGGTTGTCGTGCGGCCGGTCGCGATCACGTAGTCGTCGGCAACGTCCTGCTGGAGCATCATCCACATGGCGCGAACGTAGTCTTTCGAATGGCCCCAATCGCGCTTGGCATCAATGTTTCCGAGCCGCAGCTCCTTTGCCAAGCCAAGCTTGATGCGAGCGACCGCGTCCGTAACTTTGCGAGTGACGAATTCAATGCCGCGAAGCGGAGATTCATGATTAAAGAGGATGCCGCTCGACGCGTGCAAACCGAAGCTCTCGCGATAGTTGACCGTGATCCAGTGACCGTAAAGCTTGGCGACGGCATAGGGTGACCGTGGATAGAAAGGAGTTAGCTCCGACTGCATCGGTTCCTGAATGAGGCCGTACATTTCGGAGGAGGAAGCCTGATAGAAACGAGCCTCAGGCCTTTCGATGCGAACCGCTTCAAGGACATTCGTCACGCCTAGGGCCGTCACCTGACCAGTCAGCAAAGGTTGCTGCCAGGATGATTTCACGAAGGATTGAGCCCCAAGGTTATAGACTTCGTCCGGCTTCACGTCCTTTATTGTGCGGATAAGACCGGAAAGATCCAGGAGGTCGCCATCGACAATGCGGACGTCGCGCTCGATACCCAACCATTCCAGGCGAGTGAGATTGACATCCGCGGTGCTGGAGCGACGTGCAAGCCCATGCACTTCGTAGCCATTCTTCAGCAGAAGTTCCGCAAGATAGGCGCCATCCTGGCCCGTAATACCCGTTACCAATGCTTTCTTCGCCAAGTTCCATCTCCAATTTTGCCGCATTTACATCGCGCGGGTCTACCAAGTTCGCAGAGCTCTACCGCACGGGCGACACTTGGCTATCAATGTTCCAGCGCCATTTAGCCCGTATAAAGCCCGATGACAACGATCAAGCGCAATTTCGCTCAACATGCCAAAGTTTCTTGCGTTGTAACGCCCAGCTAAAGATTTTGGACCGATGACGCCTTTGCGTTCATTCGAATATCGAGGGGACAATATTGTGACGGCCCGAATTGATACCTCAAAAGTCGTGCACAACGGCATCCCTCAATTCCCGATAGAGGCTATGATATTGTAAACACATCTTCTCCGCCGTAAAACATGCGAGATAGCGGTCACGCGCCGCAGCACCCAGCGCTGCAGTCTTTTGCTCGTCATTCCAGATGGACTTCATAGCGTTCGACAGAGCATCCACATCGTTGGGCGGCACCACGAACCCGGTTACTCTGTTTAGGTTGACATAGCTTGTTCCCGTGCCGATTTCACACGAAATCATCGGCTTGCCAAACATCGACGCTTCGACCAGAGAAAGTCCGAAGGCCTCGGAGCGAAGATGCGAGGGAAACACAAACCCCGCACAAAGCTCGAACAGAGCAATCTTGTCGCCGTCCGACAACGATCCGAGAAAATGGATATTGTGCAGATTTTGCCCGGCAGCCTGCTTCAGTTCCGCTTCCATCGGCCCACTGCCGACGATTACTATATCGAGGCCATTGCGTTTCGCGGCCTCCAGCAGGATATGGACCCCCTTGTAATACCGCAGGACACCGACGAATAAGAGGAAGCGATCGGGAAGCCTGCCGCGCCAGCGTGCTAGCGTCAGTTCGTCTGCCTTTGGATAGTCCGCTTCATCCAGCCCTAACGGGATCACCGTCGTCTTGGATTTGAACCTTTCCAAGACGTCGCTCGACATTAGGTAATTGGGAGACGTCGCAACAATGTGGTCGACGTTTTTCAGAAAACGAAACATCAACGGCTTGTAGAATTGCAGCAAGACCTTCTGCTTCACGATATCGGAATGATAGGTCACAACAGTCGGCTTACCGGGGGGGACGGTCAAATGGACAATATCCATCACCGGCCATGGAAAGTGATAGTGGACGATATCAGCCTTATGGCTCAGCTCCCGAAATCGTCCAAACGCCTCGCGCGAAAAACCGGTGGATGCGAATTCGAAATCGAGCTTAGCCTTGTACGCCATATGACCATCGAATTCGACGCTGTTTCTCGACGGTGTTTTGCTAAGTGAGAGAACATCTGATTCTACACCGTATTTGGCGGTACCCTTTGCGATCGCGTGAATGGTCCGTTCAACCCCACCGAATGTGTCGGGCCAATATGTTTTGAAGAAATGTAAAACGCGCATTCCACTCCTGTATCGAAAAGCAATCTCCACGTCACCTGGAGCATCGTTCTCCGGGAAAAACTTCAGAAGCCCTCGAAATTTCCAGACCAATGGCCGGCGTATTCCGGCTGCGTCGACGTCTACCGCCCGGCCAGCCGATTAATTCCGACTGGCCTGCTTATGCCAGTCGGACAGCAACATACAAAAGGGCGCTCTTGTAATCATTAGCAGAAACCCCTTGCTCTGCCGACACCGATGAATTAATCGCCGCGTTATTTTCCGTCGTGCGGTTGCCGATCGGCGTGTTGAAGGGGAAAACTCATTGAAGTCCGGAAGTCTTTATAAGGTCGGTGACAACGATCAACGCCCTTGGGGCACATGGCATGTGCTCGATATCGGTGAGAGCCATGTCGTCAAACGCATTGTTGTGAATCCGGGAGAGCGGTTATCGCTGCAATATCACAATCACCGTTCGGAGCGTTGGACCGCCGTTTCGGGGAATGGTATTGCCGAGATTGACGGAACGGAACACGCTCTGCAGGTCGGGCACACAGTCGATATTCCGCTCAAGGCGACACACCGTGTTTCGTGCACCGGAGATAAGGCATTGGTTTTTATTGAAATTCAATACGGCGAGCTACTTGATGAAAACGATATCATTAGGCTTAGCGACGATTACAACCGAGTCTGATACCAAAACCGTATCAATCAAATAGCTCGGCATCCCCCAACAACGATTGCTGCTGATCCTTGGAGGAGAGCGTGAGCGGTTCGGTCACCTTCCAGTCGATGGCGATCTCCGGATCGTCCCAGCGGATGCCGCGATCGCTCTGCGGCGCGTAATAGTTGGTGGTCTTGTACAGAAACTCTACATGGTCGCTCAATGTCAGGAAGCCATGGGCAAAGCCTTCGGGGATCCAGAGCTGGCGCTTATTTTCCGCAGACAGAAGAACGCCGACCCATTGGCCGAATGTGGGCGAGGATTTCCGGATGTCCACGGCGACGTCGTAGACCTCTCCGATGACGACGCGCACCAGCTTCGCCTGGGCATGCGGCGGCAACTGATAGTGCAGCCCACGCAAAACGCCCTTCCCCGATCGGCTGTGATTGTCTTGCACGAAATCGGCGCTACGCCCAATCGCCGCTTCGAATTTCACCTTGCTGAAGCTTTCGAAGAAGAAGCCGCGGTCGTCTGCAAACACCGTCGGCTCGATAATCTTGACATCGGGAATGGCGGTATCAATGGCCTTCATTCGTCGTCCTGCTCGGATTGTTTGCAAGGGAGATGCGGCGGCATAAAGCGCGCCTTAGCGATTAAAATATCCGGTCGCGCAAAATCCCAAGGAGGTATTGCCCATAGGCATTCTTCTTTAGCGGGCTCGCCAGCGCCTCGACATCAGACGCACTGATCCAGCCGCTGCGATAGGCGATCTCTTCGGGGCAGGCCACCTTCAGGCCCTGCCGGTTCTCGATCGTCGCAATGTAATGGCTGGCCTCAAGCATCGATTCATGCGTACCGGTATCGAGCCAGGCATAGCCGCGGCCCATCGTCTGGACGTCCAACCGGCCAGCCTGCAGATAGTGAACATTGACATCGGTGATCTCCAACTCGCCGCGCGGCGACGGTCGGATGGATTTCGCAACATCGACGACGCTTTCATCATAGAAATAGAGACCGGTGACCGCATAGTTGCTCTTCGGCATTCTCGGCTTTTCCTCCAGGCTGATCGCCCGGCCGCTCTGATCGAACTCGACCACGCCATAGCGATGCGGGTCTTGAACGTGATAGGCAAAGACAGTCGCACCCGTTTCCTTGGTGCTCGCCTCGTGCAGCAATCGGGTAAAATCATGCCCGTAAAAGATGTTGTCTCCCAGAACCAGAGCAGACGGCGCGCCATCCAGAAACGCTTCGCCGATCAGGAAGGCCTGGGCAAGACCGTCGGGGCTGGGCTGAACGGCATAGTCAAGCTTGATGCCCCATTGGCTGCCATCGCCAAGCAGCTGTTCGAAACGAGGCGTATCCTGCGGCGTCGAGATGATCAAGATCTCGCGGATATCCGCCAACATCAAAGTCGTCAGCGGATAGTAGATCATCGGCTTGTCGTAGATCGGCAGAAGCTGCTTGCTGACTGCGAGCGTCAGCGGATAAAGGCGTGTTCCAGATCCGCCGGCGAGTATGAGTCCTTTGCGTGCCTTCGTCATGATCCTGCGTCTCGTTTTTAGTGCATCTGCCTCTGTCTCACCGGCGGGAGAATATGGCCGGGAATCATCGGCAAAAATTGCGGTTTTCAATTCCGCGCAGCCAGCAGTCTTGCCAGAACGTCGTCGACACCCTCCTGCCAGAGAGGAAGCGCAACATCGAAGCGATCCATCAGCTTTCGACAATCCAGCCGCGAATTGGCCGGGCGCTTGGCAGGGGTCGGGTATTCAGCTGTCGATATCGGCTTCAGCGCATCGAGAGACAGTGCAAGCTTGACGTTTGCTGCCAATGCCTCACGAGCGATATGGGCGGCATAGCCATACCAGGAGGTGCTGCCTTGTGCCGTGAGATGATAGGTCCCCGAGAGGTCGCCGGGAGCTCGCGAAGCCGTCATGCGCTCGACCACCGTGCGTGTGACATCGGCGATTAAAGCCGCCGAGGTCGGTGCGCCGATCTGGTCGGCAACGATGTTCAGCGCGCTTCTCTCGCCGGCCAGCCGAAGAATGGTCTTCAGGAAATTACTGCCGTGATGACCATAGACCCAGCTGGTGCGCAAAATGGCATGCTGTACGCCGGAGGCGCGCACTGCCTCCTCGCCCAGCCATTTACTTTCGCCATAGACGGACTGCGGATTGACAGCATCGCCTTCGACATAGGGATCGGCCTTCGTGCCGTCGAAGACATAGTCCGTCGAGTAGTGGATTAACAAGGCGCCGTTATCGGCGGCCCACCGCGCCAATATCCCCGGAGCCGTGGCATTGACCGCCATCGCCAGCTCTCTATCGCTCTCGGCCCGGTCCACCGCCGTATAGGCGGCGGGATTGACGATGATATGTGGCTTGTGCTCACGAAGAACCGCCAGAATGCTTGCTTCGTCGGCGAGATCTATCTCGGCACGGTTTAATGCCGTTACGCCACTTAGCGACCCAAGTGAACGCTGCAGCTCGAAACCGACTTGTCCATTGGCGCCGGTGACCAGAATGGCACTCACAGCTCAACCTCGTACTGCTTACCGACCCATTCACGATAGGCGCCGCTCGTGACGTTGCGAACCCAGTCCTGGTTTTGCAGATACCATTCGATCGTCTTGCGAATACCGGTCTCGAACGTCTCTTCAGGCTTCCAGCCGAGTTCGCGCTCGAGCTTGCGCGCATCGATCGCATATCGGCGATCATGACCGGGCCGATCCTTCACAAAGGTGATCTGATCGCTGTAGCGACTGCCATCAGCCTTGGGCCGAAGCTCATCGAGGATCGCACAGATGGTATATACGACATCAAGATTGGGCTTTTCGTTCCAACCACCGACATTATAGGTCTCGCCAACCGTGCCGGTTTCCAGCACACGGCGAATGGCGCTGCAATGATCCTTGACGTAGAGCCAGTCGCGGATCTGTTGGCCATCGCCGTAGATCGGCAGGCCTTTGCCGGAAAGCGCATTCAGGATCACCAGCGGGATCAGCTTTTCTGGAAAATGGTGAGGCCCGTAATTGTTGCTGCAATTCGTCGTCAACACAGGCAGACCATAGGTATGATGCCAAGCACGCACCAGATGGTCAGAAGCAGCCTTGCTGGCGGAATAGGGACTGTTCGGCTCATAGCGGTTGAGCTCACTGAACGGCTCATCATCCTTAGAGAGCGTGCCGTAGACCTCGTCCGTCGAGACATGCAGAAAGCGAAAGCGCTGCTTCTCGTCTTCGGGCAAGCCATCCCAATAGCCGCGCACCGCTTCCAGCAAATTGAAGGTCCCGACGATATTCGTCTGGATGAAATCGCCTGGACCGTGGATGGAGCGGTCGACGTGGCTTTCAGCTGCGAAATTGATGAGCGCACGCGGCCTGTGTGTCGACAACAAATTGCTCAGCAGCTCGCGATCGCCGATATCGCCATGTACGAACACATGGCGGCCATCACCTTTCAAGCCCTTCAGCGTATCCAGATTGCCGGCATAGGTCAGCTTATCCAAATTGACGACCGTCTCGTGGCGACGCTCAAGCCAATCGAGAACAAAGTTTCCGCCGATAAAACCAGCCCCACCCGAAACCAATATCGTCATCTAAGCCTATTCCATTTTAGGCACACAGGTAAATTGCCGATAAAAATCCAAGACAAATCAAATCTTACGACAAGGAGTAGTTACTCCTTCGAAAAGATTTTCAATCACAGGAAGAGGGATATCCGCCTCAAGTACAAGAGGCAAACCAAAATGCTGATTCAAATCAGGAAATTTGAAATTGGCTGGGAAACCTGGATTCGAACCAAGATTAACGGAGTCAGAGTCCGCTGTTCTACCATTGAACTATTTCCCAACAGCCGCCGGGCCGTAAAGTGCCCCTGCGGGGAAAGCAGGGCCTCTATAATCGAATTTGCCGCGGATGCAAACACTTTAACACAGGGAAATGCGATTTTTTGAAAGTTGCTTTCACTCAGACATAATAGGTCAGGAATCCGCCTGCTGCCACAAGGTTTTCCGCGCGATACTGCATTATTGGCCGAAACGCATGCCCTAGAAGCGATTTCGCGGTTTCGAAATCACGCGTTCGGCCGCGTCACCACCGCAACAGGCGTTTCCCGAGGACATATCCGACTGCCGTCACCATGGCGATCGCGATAGGATACCAGAGCAGCACGAAAAGCGGGCTGTCGTCCGTGCAGTTGGAGGCATAGAAGGTCGCAGCGATGCCGCTAGCGGCCAATCCGGCGACGGCACCGGCGACGCCCGGTTTTTCCGGCGCGCCCTGGCGCAGGGCGAACAGGAAGCAGGCGAGCGGGCCAATCGACAGCAGCGGGATGAGCGTCAGGCAGAAGCGGGCATTGTGCCCGATCATCCGCGCACTCCAGCTGTCAGCCGGCATGACGGCCATTTCAACAGCGGCGGCGGCAAGGAGCAGGATGGGCGCCAAGAGCAGTGTCCAGCCCCATAGGCGCAGCGAAGCGCCCGGCCGTCCGATACGGAAGACGACAGCGCAGGCTGTTGCGGCAAGCGCGATGGTCACGACGAACTTGAACAGGAAACGGACGGTCTCCATCGCTGTATCGATATCGGCTCGAAAACCGATCATGGCAAAGAAGATACCGCCGCTGATCAGGATGCCCGCGACGACCGCCAGGGTGAGGACCTTGCCGATCCGCATGCGGACCGGCGCGTCCTGCGCCAGAAGATTGATGAGGTCATCGGTTTTCACTGGTCTCACTCCGATACAATGCCGCAAGCATCTTCAACGCGCGGTGCAGCGCCACGCGCACCGCCCCTTCCGTCATCTTCAGCCGGTCCGCCGTTTCCCGGACGCTGGTTCCCTCGACGGAAATCGAGCGCACGATCGTCTTCTGCGGGTCTTTCAGCAGCTCCAGCATACGATCGACATCGAACCGGTCCAAGGCGTCGGTATGCTCTTCCGCCTCCAGGAAATCGATCACATCGTCGATCGGTACGCTCATATGCCGCCCGCGCCGTCTCAGGCTGTCGATCAGCTTGTTGCGCACGATCGTCGACAGCCAAGGTCCGATCGGGCGGGATGAATCCCACGTGCCGCGCTTCAGATGGATGGCGAGCAGCACTTCCTGCACCACATCCTCAGCCTCGCTTACCGGCGCGCCCAGCTGATCGCAACGCCGCCGCGCCATGGCGCGCAGATGCGGCGTCACGGCGGTGAGGAAACGGTGATAGGCCTGCGCATCGCCGCCGATCGCCGCGCGCATCCAGACTGCCCATTCCTCTTCGCGCGCCGAATGATTCATCCGACATCTCCTCTACGCGGCACCGCAGGCTTTCGTTACCGGCAACAGCAACTATTTTTCAAGCTCTTTCGTCTCCATGGCAGGTTCTTCGCAAGATGCGTCTGCTACCCATGCGCATGTCAGCCTCACCACCATACTTGCCCAGCTATCGCCCGCCGCAGCAGATAGCCGGCACAAGATAAGTGACGCATCTCGAAAAAAATTCCGATGCGGCTGTAACATCCGCTCGAGACGCTCCGTAGACCTCGATGCAAGCCAATGACGGCTCGCATCCATCTAGGAGACAGATCCATGAAGAACAGCATCCTCACCCTGGCCATTGCTGGCTCGATCGCATCGGCACTTGCATCCGTCGCCGTCCCGGCTTCGGCCGCCGATACCAAGGAAAAATGCTACGGCGTCGCCCTTAAGGGCCAGAACGATTGCGCCGCCGGCAAGCATGATTGTGCCGGCAAGTCGACCATGAGCTACGACAAGATGTCCTTCAAGCTCGTTCCCACAGGCACCTGCACCTCGATGAAAACCCCGAAGGGCCACGGCTCGCTGACCCCGGCCTGATCCGAAACCGGATTGATCGTCAACCATCTCTCGTAAGGAGTTTGTCATGAGCAAGATGTCCGCACTCGCCCTGGCCGCATCGGTCGCAACGGCGGTGACGCTGGTTGCCGGTGTGACGACAGCATCTGCCGCCGATGCCAAGGAAAAATGCTACGGCGTCGCCCTCAAGGGCCAGAACGATTGCGCCGCCGGTCCCGGCACGACCTGCGCCGGCACGTCGAAGGTCGATTATCAGCGCAACTCGTGGAAGCTGGTTCCCGCGGGAACCTGCGAGACGATCAAGACGCCGAACGGCCACGGCACCCTGATGCAGGGTCCAGCCCCGGTTTGACCCTATCAGACAAGGCAATGCAAACGTGGGCGGCGCATCGTTTAATCCGACGCCGCCTGCCTCTCGAACACAAACTGCTTCACAACTTTGCTGGAATTACTCTCATACGGAGGCCCGCAATGAAACCGTCACAACTCCCCCGTCGCGCCGGCGTCGGCTTCAAGCCGGAGCATTTTGCCGAAATCCATGGCTCTACACAGCCGATTGGCTTTTTCGAAGTCCATGCGGAAAACTATATGGGTGCTGGTGGTCCGCCACATGCCCAGCTCGGCAAGCTGCGCCAGGATTATGCCTTATCCATCCATGGCGTCGGCCTCTCTATCGGCTCGATGCAGCCTTTGGATAACCAACATCTTGCTCGCCTGAAGATCGTCTGCGATCGCTATGAGCCGGAGAGCTTTTCGGAGCACCTCGCCTGGTCGACGCACGACACGACCTTTCTCAACGATCTTCTGCCCCTGCCCTACACCGAGGGAACGCTTGAGCAGGTCTGCGCTCACATCGACGAAGTACAGACTTTGCTCGGTCGACAGATGCTGCTCGAGAATCCGGCTACCTATCTGCTCTTTGAGGAAAGCACGATCGAGGAAACGGAATTTCTGGCCGAGGTTGCCAGACGCACCGGCTGCGGCCTGCTGCTCGACGTCAACAATGTCTTCGTCGCCGCCACCAATCACCACATGGACGCACGCGCCTATCTCAAGCGCTTCCCGGTGCAATGGGTGCGCGAGATCCATCTGAGCGGTCATTCGGAGACCGTCGACGATTCTGGCGCGCCGCTTTTGATCGACAGCCACGATACGCCGGTGAAAGATCCCGTCTGGGCGCTTTACGAGGAGCTGATCGGCTGCACCGGACCGATTGCCAGCCTGGTCGAGTGGGATAACGACGTGCCGGCATGGCCGATTTTGAGGGCCGAGGCCGAAGCGGCCGAAGCCATCCTGAAGCGCGCCGCCGCGCGTCGGGCAGCCTGAGGAGGGATCGATGTCTCTCGCTACGCAAAGCGAATTCGCCGCAGCGCTCGTCAATCCCGATCTCGCGGTGCCCGATGGATTGACGGCCTGGAACGGCCCACACCCAGCGCGGCGTTTCGGCGTCTATCGCAACAATGTCGCCATCGGCCTGATCGGTGCGCTCGCCTCGCGCTTTCCGGCTGCGGAAAGGATCGTCGGCGAGGAATTCTTCGCCGCCATGGCGCATGAGTTCATCCGCCTGCATCCGCCGCGCTCGCCGCTGCTGCTTGCCTATGGCGATGACTTCCCCGATTTCGCCGGGAGTTTCGGACCGGCGCAGGAAATTCCCTATCTGGCCGATGTGATGCGGCTGGAGGCGCTGCGGGGTCGAGCCTATCACGCAGCCGACGCTATACCGCTTGATGCAGCACTCATGGCGACCATCGAGCCGGCAGGCCTTGCGGAGCTGACTTTCGTACCGCACCCTTCAGCCTCGGTCGCACGTTCCGCCCATCCGGCCATCACCATCTGGGCGATGAACACCGGCGAAATCGAGCTTGCAGATATAAACGATTGGACGGGCGAGGATGCCCTCGTCATCCGCCCGCAGATGATCGTCGAAGTGCATCGCCTACCGCCGGGTGGCGCAACATTTCTGGAAGAGCTGTTTTCGGGCGCCGCCCTTGGCCAGGCCTATGAGACGGCTCTCGCTGAAGCCGCCAATTTCGATCTTTCCGCCAACCTCGCCGGTGCGTTCACGGCAGGCGCTTTCATGGCCATTCGCTGAACGCCAAGAGGAACGAAGATGCAGAACCGGATGATGACGGCCACTCCGGCCGAACGCGAAACTATGCCCAAAAGGCTCTATAGTGTCCTAAAGCTTCTCGACCGTATCCCCTATGACCTGATCGCACTCATTGCGCGGTTGTCGATCGCCGCCGTCTTCTGGCAATCCGGCCAGACCAAGGTGGATGGCTGGCACGTGACCGACAATGCCGTCTATCTCTTCCAGACGGAATACAAGCTGCCGCTGGTCGATCCCTGGATCGCCGCCCATATCGCCGCCTTCAGCGAGCATTTCTTTCCTTTTTTGCTGGTCATCGGATTGGCGAGCCGGCTCTCGGCGCTGGCGCTGCTCGGCATGACCCTGGTCATCGAAATCTTCGTCTATCCCGATGCCTGGCCGACGCATGGCACATGGGCAGCCTGCTTTCTGGTGATCATCGCGGGCGGGCCTGGCCGCATCGCGCTCGACCGCCTGATTGCCAGGCGGTTCAGCCGCTCGGCCTGAGATCGGTCAGACGGGAGCGCCAATTGCGAGTGGCGCTCCGTGATGCCAGCTAAATGCGCATTTTATTCTGCGCATATCGTTCTCGCAAACCGCCGCGCGCTTCTACGCGACATGCCTTAACGCAGGACGGGTTCTCCGTGGAAGCGGCGACGCGACGGCTTCGAGACCCCAAAACCCACCTCCATCATCAGTCGCGGCTTCTGGGTCGGAACCGTCCCCATATGGAAACCGAAGGGATCTTCGACGAAGCCGGAGCCGGCCTTTCCGGTCAGTGTCAGTGCATTCGCCTCGCCATAATAATCGAGCACTTCGTTTGCCGGATGCCCGACCAGCAAAGTCAACTGATGACGGACCCGGCGGCGCCTGTGGCTTCCCTTGACAAAGACATGCGGGCCGGTGCCCTCATCCACATCGACGAGATTGAAGAAGAATTTCAGCATCCGCCAGTCGTCGAGATCGAAATGATATTTGTCGAGCGAGGCAAGGCTCCGGTCGGCTTCGGAAGCCTGGGTCGGGAAGCTCCACCAGATGCGGGTGGTGATCACTTTGGCCTGGCCGCCGAGATATTGGCGGGCGACGTCGATCAGCAGCGGATCGCGCTGGACCGCCATGACCGCTTCGCAATCAAGCGAGCGCTCAAAAAAATGTCCGCTCAGAATCGGCCGTCCGAAGCGAGCCTCCGCTTCCTTATGTTCGCCTGCGACAAATTCGAGCTTCCGGTTGAAATTGCCGAAGCAGGCGGTGTTGGCAGCGAATTCGGCGATTTCCCGATGAACATGATCCGGCAGCATCAGGCTCGGATAGATGCCATCGGTCCGTAGAGCGTTGACGACGGCGCTGCGTTCAGTGCCGGCAAACATCGAGGAGCCGGAAACGGGAAGCCTGACGGGCTGCTTGGTGGCCAGCCAATGGATGCGCCGAAACGGCAGGGTCCTGGCCAGGAGAAACATCGGCAGCCAGGCCGGATTTTCCTTAAGATCGGTCAGGTAGGTGGGTATCCTGACGGCCATTCGCTTGAATCGGCCGCCCTGTCGGGCGATAGACTCCAAGTCTTCTGCCGGGGGATTGTGCATAGCGATCCTTTCCACGCATTTAAAAGATCCGTGACAGCAGGCCCCCAACCCGCTGACGATAATTCATTGAAACCTTAACATTTATTCGCTCTCGCGAATGTCTGCTGCACCGCGGCAAATAGAAGTCGGCCAGCCTTGGTCAAGGGGGCCAAAAACCAAAACCTGATCGAATCGGTAGAAATTTCCGCAGAAACACGCAACGCTTTCGAAGCCGATGACGAATTCGCCCGGAAGGGTTGCTTTTCCGGGTTGCGGGCGAGACAGACGCAAAGGATTGCAGGAGCGGCGCACCGTGTTTGCCGTTGCTTAGGATAATGGCGCTAGAAATTCGATAGGAGCAAATAGCAGAGGAAGTTGGGGATAGGCAGCTGCGGTCTATCTCGGCGACAATTTCCATTGTCTTCTAACAGTCATATTCCTGTTCGCATTATTGGCTACACGAGCGAAAAAGCGTCAAAGAGGGCCCCCTTAGATGACAGAAACGAAGACCTTTGAGCCGGCGGAAGGTATCGTCGATTTCGACGCGGGCGAGGGCGAGAGCCCAACCGTTGTTGAGATGGACGATTATACCAAAAGTCTAGCGCAGGCGAAGGCCAAGTCCGTCAAGCTGATCGACGCCATCACCGGTCAGGTGCTCAAGAAAAAAGATGCCGTGCATGTCGACGATCTCCGCCCGTCGCTGGCGGATTTCATGCGGCTGAAGCACCCGGAGCTTCGTGCCGACGACTATATCAGCCGCAAGGTCATGGACGATTATCGCGCCCAATATATCGCCGAGCTGCTGACGGTGGAGCGCGGCGAGCTTTCCAACCTCGAAGACGAGGTCGTCGAAAGCCTGAAGACGCATGATACGCTGGCCGAAAACATCGAAGAGGACTACGAGGACCACCGTTCGATCGGCGACCGCATGGCGGATGGCGTCGCGTCCTTCGGCGGCAGCTGGACCTTTATCATCTCCTTCTGCCTGTTTCTCGCCGTCTGGATGGGCATCAATCTCGTCATGGGCGAAAAACAGGCCTTCGATGCCTATCCGTTCATCCTGCTGAACCTCGTTTTATCGACCATCGCAGCACTGCAGGCGCCGATCATCATGATGAGCCAGCGCCGCCAGGAAGAGAAGGATCGCCTACGCGCCCTCAACGACTATAAGGTCAACCTGAAGGCCGAACTGGAAATCCGCCACCTGCATGAAAAGGTCGACCACCTCCTCAATCGCCAATGGGAGCGTCTGACCGAAATCCAGCAGATCCAGATCGAGATGATGCTGGAACAGGCCAAGGCGGCGACCCGGGCGATCAAGGCCAACAAGGCGGCGAAGGCAAAGACCAGTGCGCTGAAGAGCCTCTTCACCAAGGTCAAGGACCCCGATCCGGACGATTCCGTCAACTGATCGCACCGAACGGCTGCACCAGTCATCTTCGACCGTGCCATATTGCTGGCGCTGCTAACCGCGTAATCCCTCTATGTCGTTCCACCATATGCCCTTCAGGATTACTCGCTTTGTCGATGTGCCGCTCCTTCCAGCGGCTCATCTGTCCGCTGCCGCTTCGCGAAGAGGATCGGCATGCAGAGGAAATAGAGCGAGGCGCCGAGCACCCAGACCAGTCCGGGAAAGACATGCCTTGATGCGAAATAGATCTCGCTGATCGCCAGGGGCGCGATCATGGAGGCGAGGCTCGTCAGGCTGGTTAAAACACCCTGCAGACGCCCTTGCTCGTCCGCGCCGACGCGTTGGGTCATCAAGGACAGCAACGCCGGCTGGCCGATCCCACCGAGGCAGAAAAGCGGAAACAGAAAAAAGACGAGAAAACCCTGCGTGACGAAGGCGATGGCGACATAGGCAGCGCCGTCACAGACGATCGCGACGACGAGTGCGCAGCCTTCGCCCCAGCGCTCGCTCAAAGGGCCGGCGACGAAAGCCTGGGCGAGCGCATGGAACAGGCCGAAGCCAGCCAGAGACAGGCCGACGGTCGCCGTATCCCAGCCGAACTTGTCCTGACCATAGAGCACCCAGACGGTACCGCCGACTTCTCCGACGATTGCAAGGAGGATGGACATGAAGAGCAGCGGCACCAGCGCCGGAAACGCACCGATCCAACGCAGTGGCGCCAGCGGATGAAAGGCGGCCAGATTGATCCGTTCAGGCCGTACAGTACGTGTCTCCGGCAGCACGACAAGCGCGACAATGAAATTCACCATCACCAGAAACGCGGCAGCGACGAAAGGCGCGCGCAGCGAGATCGTTCCCAACACCCCTCCGATGACCGGTCCGAGAATGAAACCGATGCCGAAACAGGCGCTGAGCAGCCCGAAAGCCCGCGTTCGGCGCTCCTCCGGCGTGATGTCGGCAAGGCACGCGCTCGCAACCGCGGCGTTGGCGGCCGTCAGACCGGCGACGGCGCGGCCGAGGAATAGCCACCAGAAACCCGGTGCCCACGCCATGAAGGCATAGTCGATCATGCCGCCCGCCAGCGAGGCGAGCAGCACCGGCCGGCGGCCGTAACGATCGCTCAGCGTTCCGAGAATGGGAGAGGCCAGAAACTGCAGCGCCGCGTAGAGCGACAGGAAGGCGCCATAGCGCCAGCCGAGCTCGGGCGAATGGGCCACGCTCTGCAGAAGCTCCGGCAGGATCGGCATCACGAGGCCGGTTCCGGCCGCATCGAGAACGACGACGGAGAGGATCGTCAAAAGCATCTTGTTCATAATGCAAAACTTATCATTGATAAGGAACTTTATCGCCGATAAATTATGATGATCGGACTGTCAATCGGAAAGAAGATGAAAATCGACAGGAACCAGATCGTCGATGCAGCACTGGCCATCCTCAACGAAGTCGGCATCGATGGCTTGTCGACGCGGCTGATCGCGCAGCGCCTCGGCGTCCAGCAGCCGGCGCTCTATTGGCACTTCAAGGGCAAACGAGCCCTGCTGGCTGCGATGAACACCGAGATCCTAAGACGAAAACACACCCGCAACAGGCCTCTGGCTGGGGAGACCTGGCAAGAATTCCTGCACGCCAATGCCCGCAGCTTCCGCTCCGCCCTGCTGGCATGGCGTGACGGCGCCCGCGTTCATGCGGGAACCGAGGTCGATCCCTTGGATCTCGACGCGATCGAAGCCCAGCTGGAATGCCTGCTCGCCGCCGGCTTCGATCCGGGAAAGGCGCTGGAGCTGCAGATCGCGATCAGCCGCTATGTGGTCGGATGTGTACTGGAGGAGCAGGCGGATGCGGCCGATCCGCCGGACCGTGCAGCCCTCGACGCCGCGGCGGAAAGCCGTCCGAACCTCGCTAAAGCTCTGTCGCTTTACCGCGCCAACGGCCATGAAGCCCTATTCGAGGCTGGCTTGGAACTGCTGATAGGCGGGGCCAAAGCCGGCCAGTGAACTCTGTGATCGCATGGGCACCTCCGCGGACAATGCATCATCTCTCCGCCTTGAAAGTGCGGCCGAGATCCGGCCCGGTGCCGAAATAATGTCGAAACACATAAAGCAGCGGGCTCCATCTGCTGGTATCGATATGATGGGTGCCGGCGATGACAATATCCCTGTGTGCGTGGACGCGAAGCACCTTCGCTTCGACGATGGAGAAGGCTTCGGCACGCTCTGGAGGCCATTGCGCGCCGGGAGGATGTGCCGCCACCACCTCCGCCTCGAACTGGATCGGACATTCGGCGATGCGTAGAGGCCGCACGAGGTCGGCTGCCTGCGGCGTGAAGCCGGCCACATCGAATTTATCTGCTTCGAAACGATAGCCGATCTTTTCCTTATGCGGGGGAACGGGATCGCGGCCCGTCGTCGGCGCGATCGCCTCGACCTTTGGCCACAGCTCCGGCGACGGAAAATTCAGCACCAGCTGACGCTCGCGCAGGAGATTTCCCCGACCCTTACTGGTTGATGTCAGGCCCAGAACGACACGGTCAAACAGGGCCCAAACCGAGGACATCGGCGAGATATTCGTCGTGCCGTCGGGGTTGAGGCTCGTAATCAGCACGACGGGAGTGCCGATATAAAGCACGCTGGGCTTGATTTCGATATGCTCGCGATCGCTCTCGGCGGCATTGAATTTGGCTGTGTTCGTCAACATAGAAACTCTCCTTTGAGAGTTTCAGCGTAGCCGACATGCCGCCTGAAATAGTTCGGTCGCGGCCGAACTGTCGCTCGACGATGGGCGCGCCTGCCTCATTCCTCAGGCGGCGGCACTATGATCACCGTATCCTCCGCCATAAGCATCCGCCCATCCTGCGCCCGCAGTTCCAGCCGCCGCACCGGCAGCTTTGTCGCTCTGTCGACCAGTGTCACATGCGGCTCATTGGGCTCAAAAAAGAAATCTTCGCCCCATTGGCGAAGCGCGACCAGCAGCGGAAACAAGCCCTGCCCTTTTTGCGTGAGCACATATTCCTGATAGGGGCTGCCATCCGAAGCCGGCACGGTATCCATGATGCCGTGAGCGACGAGATTGCGCAGCCGGGCCGAGAGAATGTTCTTGGCAAGCCCGAGGCTCTTTTGAAATTCGCCGAACCGGCGCAGCCCATCGAAGGCATCGCGGATGATCAGCAGCGACCACCAGTCGCCGATTGCATCCAGCGGCCGCGCCACCCCACACATCGAATCCTTGTGGCTCACTCTCTTTGCCATGCCCCGCTGCCCTCGCCTGTTTTCATGTCTGCCGTCAAAACCGCGATCAAGCGCCTGTATCACCGGTTCAATATATCGGTTGCAAACTAAAACCACAAGAGATATTGGAGCCATAGTTTCAAATTAAAACCAGTTAGGAGAACAACTGTGATTCCTGCCAATGAAGCATTCGCCGGCACATTCCCCTTCGCTCCGCATTTCACGGAGGCACCAGGCTTCCGGATGCATTATGTCGACGAGGGGCCTCGCGATGGCGAGATCATCCTCTGCCTGCATGGCGAGCCGACCTGGGGCTATCTGTTTCGCCATCTGATCTCGACGCTGAGCCGCACGCACCGCGTCGTCGTTCCCGACCATATGGGCTTCGGCAAGAGCGAAACACCCACTGGCCGCACCTATTGGCTGCAGGATCACATCGCCAATCTGGAGGCCTTCGTGCTCGCGCTCGGCCTCACGGATATCACGCTCGTGATGCATGATTTCGGCGGCCCCGTAGGCATGGCCCTTGCCGCCCGCCATCCCCACCGTATCCGCCGCATCATCTCGGCAAACGGCCCGACACCCTTCGGCCAGCCGGATAGCATGGAGCGAAGCGTGGCAAATGCTGCCGTATCCCCGTGGTTTCAATGGATTCTCAAGGCCGAGGCCGACGGCGCACTGGAGCCGGTGCTTAACAATCTCGGCTACAACATTCTGAGCACGCTCAAGCTCAACGGCTTCGAAAACAACGCCGTCATCGACAACACATGGCTCGAAGCCTATGGCACGCCTTTTGCCACCGCGACCGAGTGCCTTGGCGCGCTTGGCTGGGCCAAGGGCTTTGCGACCGGCGCCCATCAATTCGAGATACCCGATGCGGCCGCCGAGCGCATTATCCGTGGCAAACCGGCGCTTGCCATATTGTGATTAGGCATGGAATAAGGACCCCGCAAATGGGGTGATCGGCGTCCAAACGGGACCCCCATCTGCGATGGGGTTAGAACAGCCTCCGGTTTCATCG
>NZ_JAQJCG010000004.1:0-349473 GCF_030182565.1 Rhizobium centroccidentale
GTATATTAGAATTATATACGTAATAAACGTACAATATGTATGTTACTAATCGAAAATTTTTGATATTAGTAAGTAAATTATACAAACTATACAATAGTTGTTGAGGATGCGGAGCGCGCATCTTGATGCAATCTTACTCAAGTCAGTGAGATGAATTGCAGAAGGATCGAAGGTCGTGGTTTCCGACCTGTCGATCTACGGGCGGAGGGGCGAAGGTGCCGCTGGGTAGTGCGCCTGAAGCCGAACTTCGCGCAGGCCACTTACGAACTAGGGCAATGCGTCAGCCGATTCCCCAGCTAAATGGCTGGATTACGAGACCGGCGCAATTGTGGGGCCGTCCGGCTCTTAGAATTTGTCCGACGGACCCATACAGAATGCTCTGAAGCCGCCGAAGCAGGTCCCTCTGTGTTTTAATGGGCTTCCAGGGGGACCAATGGAACTTCCGCGCCATTGGCGTCGTAGAGCTTGCCGTTCAGGAAATAATCGCCGTCATGCAGGCCGGCAATATCCTGATAGCGGATCAGGCGTTCCGTTCCCGCGACGAAGACCGATTGCTGATCCGAATTGCCCGTTGTCAGGTGGTTGAACAAAAGGTTTAGCGTGATCGCCATCAGGGCCGCGGAGCTGATGCCGGAGTGGAAGATGGTGATGACCCATGCGGGAAAGTGCTCGTAGAAGCCCGGTGAGGCGATCGGGATCATGCCGAAGCCGATCGAGGTCGCCACGATGATGAGATTCATATTGTTCTCGTAGTCGACTTTGGCGAGCGTGCGGATACCGCTTGCCGCGACCGTCCCGAAGAGGACGAGGCCTGCTCCTCCGAGGACGGAACTCGGAACGGCAGCGACGATGCGGCCGACGATCGGCAGCAAGCCGAGAGCGACGAGAAAAAGGCCGCCGGTCGCTACGACAAATCGGCTCTTGATGCCGGTCACGGCCACGAGGCCGACATTCTGGGCAAAGGCGCTCTGCGTGAAGGAGCCGACGGCCGGGGCGAGAATGCTGGAAAGCATATCGGCGCGCAGGCCGTCGCCGAGTCGGCGCGCATCGACCTTGGTGCCGACGATCTCGCCGACGGCGAGGATATCCGCCGAGGTCTCGACCAGCGTCACCATGATGACAATGCACATCGAGATGATCGCCGCGGTATCGAACACGGGATAGCCGAAATGGAAAATCTGCGGTAGGGCAACGAAAGGGCCGCTCATCACCCGTGAGAAGTCGGCAATGCCGGCTGCATAGGCGATCCCCGTGCCGACAATGATGGCGAGCAGGATCGATAGTCTCGATATAGCGGCGCTCGCCAGCTTGCTGAGCAGCAGCACGATCACGAGCGTTGCCGCCGCAAGCAGAATATTGGCCTGGCTGCCGAAATCCGGCGCGCTCCTGTTGCCGCCCATCGCCCAGCCTGCCGCAACCGGCATCAGGGTCAACCCAATGGTCGTGATGACGATGCCGGTGACGATCGGCGGAAAGAAGCGGGTGATGCGTGAAAAGACGGGCGTGATGAGGAGCCCGATGAACGATGCCGCGATGACTGCGCCCAGAACGGCCTGGATGCCCCCATGTCCGGTAATGGCAATCATCGTCGCGACGCCGGAAAAGGATACGCCCTGCACCAGGGGGAGGCGGCTGCCGAAGAACGGTATTCCGATCGTCTGCAGGATGGTCGCAAGACCGCCGGCAAAAAGCGATGCGGTCACGAGCAGACCCACATCGGCCGGCGTCAGGCCCGATGCCTGGCCGATGATCAGTGGAACGGCGACGATACCGCCATACATGGTCAGAACATGCTGAAGGCCATAGGCCAGATTGGCGCCGATGCTGAGTTTTTCATCTTCGGGGGACAGGGGTGTGGTATTTTCCTCTACTGCTATTGCCAAGGTAATCTCCTCCATACCTTTGCGTGTCTCGTTTCCTCCAAACGAGCCCTGCACGTTACGGTGTGTGCCGTCTCATGACTTTATAGAAAAATGCGAAACACCTATCTGAAGGTCGCATCCCTTCTCATGGACCAACCGCAGTCCCGGTGAATGTTCGAAAAGGACAGATCTCTATCCAGCTGAGATTGGGCGAAAACTCATCTCTCCCTGTATCGCCCCGCGGGCTTACATAGCTGCCGAAATCGATTCAGTCTCGGGAAAGAATAGACGTGCAGAGCCTGTATTAGTTTTCGATTCGAATATCATTCCGAAGATTTGGATGGATTATATGAGTGAATACCAAAATAAAGCCGTCAGGATGCTGGCATCGACTGTCGGCGACGAGTCTCTGATGGATTTGAATGATCGCAGAGATGCGTTTCTGCACCGCGCTCTGGAGCTTTATTTTGCCGCTGGCGGCACCGAAGACGCTATCAAGCCGATGGTTGAGAAAGTCTATTCGAAAAACAAGCCGCGCGTGGATATAGCCGTCGGCGATGTTCTCTATAAATTGGCCGGCATCGGTCACGTATGCGATATTGATATCATACAGGCAGGTTACAACAAGCTCGACGACGCCAAGCCGACATTTGCGGGCGAGGAGCGTCATCTTCCCCGATAGGACCGGGCAAGATTCCTCTCTTGGCCATAATGAATTTCGCGAACGAGCCCGTTCGCTTTTGTGGATGCCTCGGGTTTGCCTGGACAGCAACATTGCCGTCTCTGTGCCCGCGTCCCTTCTACAAGGCCGGGATGCCCCCGCATCATCAGCCCGAAGTGAGGTATGTTGAAGCTCCCATATCTACGTTCGCACAAATCATGCATGAGGTATAAAATATAGGCGATTATCTTGTGCTGAATTAAGCATTCCGCCTCTAGGTCGCGCACCTCTTGCATGGCCTTCCTGATATTCTGAGCATCAACGATTTGAGGCGCTGCAGGAGGGAAAATACCCAAGATGACCGAAAATGCGATCTATGTGTATCAATCGATTGCGCGTGCGGTTTGCGATCACGATGTCGGCACGATGTTCGGTCTCATGGGAGATGCCAATCTCTTCATGATCGACCACTATGTACGCGGATGCGGCGGCCGCTTCGTGCCGGCGGCGCATGAGGGAAGCTCGGTCCTGATGGCGCTTGCCTATGCCCACGTCGCGGGCAGGGTGGGCGTGGCGAGCGTGACCCACGGTCCGGCATTGACCAATTGCGTCACTGCGCTCACCGAAGGCGCCCGCGGCTCAATCCCCATGGTGCTCCTGGCGGGCGACACGCCGGTCGTCAACCCGCACCATTTGCAGAGCATCGACCAGCGCGAGCTCGTCAAGGCCACCGGCGCCGGCTTCGAGCAGATGCGCTCGCCGGAAACTGCAACCCGGGACGTCGCCCGCGCTTTCTATCGTGCTCGCGTCGAGCGGCGTCCGATCGTCTTGAACATGCCGGCCGATTTCATGTGGTGCGAACAGCCTCACGAGCGGGCTGTCTTCGAAGTTTTCGATGCTCCCGGATATGTGCCCGAGGGTGACGCGCTGGACAGGGCCATCGGCATGATCGCTTCGGCAAAGCGTCCGCTCATCCTCGCGGGCGGCGGGGCCTGCGGTGCGCGCGATCAGCTGATCCGGCTGGCGGACAGGCTGGAAGCGCCGCTTGCAACGACCTTGAAGGCAAAAGGGCTTTTCGGCGGTCATCCTTATAATATGGATATTTTCGGCACGCTCAGCACCCCTGCCGCCTATGACCTGATCGCCAGGGCGGATTGCCTGATCTGCTTTGGAGCGGGGTTGCATGATTTCACTACCGACAGGGGCAAGCTCCTGAAGGGCAAGCGCATCGTCCAGATCGATATGGATGCACGCGCCATCGGCAAGAACATTCATCCAGATGCAGCTCTGGTTGCCGATGCGGGATTGACGGCAGACAATTTCGTTCATTGGCTGGACGAGGCGGAAATTCCGCCGAGCGGCTTCACTCACGAACTGGATGTCCCCTCGCTCACAACCCATCCAGGCGATCAGCGCGACAAGACGAATGCGGGATATGTGAACTACATCTGGGCGCTCGAAGAGCTGGAAAAAGCTCTACCGAAGAATAGGGTGCTTGTGACCGACGGCGGGCGTTTCATGACCGAGGTCTGGTGCCGGATTTCCGTCAGCGATCCGCGGAGCTTCGTGGTGACGGCAAATTTCGGCTCGATCGGCCTGGGATTGCAGGAAGCGATCGGCGCAAGCGTTGCCGCACCCGATCGACCGGTGGTGCTTTTCACCGGGGATGGCGGTTTCATGATGAGCGGTGTCAACGAATTCAATACTGCCGTGCGTCTCGGGCAGGACCTGATCGTCATCGTCTGCAATGATTCCGCCTATGGAGCCGAACATATCCAGTTTCGCGATCGCAAGATGGACCCTGGGCTTACCCAATTTAACTGGCCCTCGTTTGCCGAGGTTGCAACCGCGCTCGGCGGCCACGGTATTGCGGTCAGCTCGGCCGATGAGCTTGGAGGCGCTCTGGATGCCATCAGGAATCGCAATCGCCCAGTGCTGATCGAGTTGCGCCTTGATCCCAATGACGTGCCACGGATGCGCATCTGACGATTTTTTCTGAAAGCGCGAAAGGCAAAACCGCTTTCCGGGCTCAGCGTGACGACATCGACTTGGCCAAGAGCTGACGTCACCTCCTGGCCGAAGGATTTCTTCAGCCGTTCGATGCCTGCTTTTGATTTGCCGCAATCGAATATTCTTCTGCGAGACGGTAGATGTCTCCGATACAGTCGATCTTGCCGCGGAGTTCGGTAAGGTGGCGGGGATTTCGAGGCCGGTCTTGTCTTCAATGAGCCGTAGAATTTCGATGAAATCGAACGAGTCGATGTTGAATTCCCTCAGCCTCCGCCCAGGCGTCAATTCAGCGGGGAGGACTTCATGGCAGGCTTGATCCGCGTCTATCGCTATCTGCTTGCCCTGCTCGCTTTATCGGGTATCGCGGTCTCATATATCGCCATCACACCGGGCGTGCATGTTTCACGGCTGACGATGACGGTGAATTTCTTCAGCTATTTCACCATGCAATCCAATCTTCTGCTCGCTATGACACTGCTTTGCGCGCAAATTGCGCCGCTCTCGTCAATTGGCAAATGGGCGAGCAAGCCGCCGGTACGCAGCGCCCTTCTTCTTTACGTGGGGATCGCCGGCATCGTTTACGTTTTGATGCTGAGGGACGTTTGGCACCCTCGCGGTTGGCAACTGCTCGGCGATCAGATACTCCATTATTGGGTTCCGCTGCTGTACGCTTTGGATTGGATTTTTCTGAGCGAGCGCGGCAAGCTTTCCTGGCGCGATGTGCTCTGGTGGCTGGCTTTTCCCGCAGCCTACTCCGCTTATACGCTTTCGCACGGATATATCTCTCACTTCTACCCTTACCCATTCCTGGATGTCCGCGATATCGGCCTTGAAGGCGTGCTGCTGAACATGGGGCTGCTGGCATCGGCCCTGCTGGTTCTGGGGGGAGTGCTGACTTTTCTCGATTGGGTCGGCGCCAAGCAACGGGCCTTCCGGCGCGCATAGGCAATATTGTTGCGAAGGCGAATTCGTCACTGACCAATTCGCCGCCGCGCGGCTCTTGTTTGAGCTTAGCGGTCCGCCCATTCCGGCAGTTGCGTAATGGCTGCCGGGCTGGACGCGCGCGTGCCGGAAAGGCTTGCCTGGCCGAGCGCCACGACCGCGACGGTTGCGATGCTCGCGGCGACCGAAACCCAGAAGCCATTTGCAGGTCCAAAGCTGTCCACTACCCAGCCGGAGACAAAGGCGCCAAGTGCCATGCCGATACCGATGCCGGTCATCACCCAGGTCACGCCTTCGGTCAGCATGGCTTCGGGCACGCGGCGTTCGATCAAGCCGAAGGCGGTGATGAAGGTGGGGGAAATGGCGACGCCGCTGAGGAAGACGGCAAAGGCAAGCAGAGCGACCGAGGTGCTGGCAGCAAGAAGCGGCAGGGAGGTAAGGGCGAGAACGCTGACGGCCACCAGCAATTGGCGCTGCAATGGCATCTTGAGGTTCAGCGCTCCGATGATGAGACCGACGACGAACGAGCCGAGCGCATAGACGCCGATGACGACGCTGGCGGCACCCGGTTGGCCGAGCTGCTTGGTGATGGCAACGGCACTCACTTCCGCCGTGGCGAAGGTAGCACCGACGAAGATCAGGGCGAGTGTGATGATCTGGACCGGCCGCAGCCGGATCGCCGAGCGTTGCGGGCCTGTGGAGCCAGCCGCGCGCACCTTCGGTTCCGTCGATCGCTGCATCAGGAAGGCTGCCGATCCAAGTGCGAGAAAGATGGTGCTGGCGACCATCCCGGCTTCTGGGAACAACGAGACGGCAAGCCCGACGGAAAGGGATGCCCCCATGATGTAGACGAGCTCGTCGGCGGCGGATTCGAAGGCGAAGGCCGTATTCAATTCGGGCCGGTCTCGGAAGATCTCCGTCCAACGGGCGCGCACCATGGCCGGTATGCTCGGCATGACGGCCGCGAAGAAGGCCGAGGCAAACAGCGTCCAGGCGGGCCAGACCTGGTTTGCCGCGATGACGAGAATGATGAAGGCGATGACCGAGAGGATGGTGGCGGGAGTGACGACCGCACGCTGGCCGAGCCGGTCGACGAGACGCGATATTTGCGGCGAGATAAAAGCATTGGTCAGGGCGAAGGTCGCCGAAACGGCGCCGGCCAGCCAATATTCACCGCGCGTCTGCGACAGCATGGCGACGATGCCGATAGGAGCCATGGCAAGCGGAAGGCGGGCAAAGAAGGCTGCGGCCGAAAAGCTCTTGGCGCCCGGTGCTCGGAAAATCTCTCTGTACGGATTGGACATCGGAACATTCCCTATATTGAACGAAATGGCCGCATACATACGCAGCGTATGTGAATGAAGTAATTGCATACGCCACGTATGTCAACTAATATACGCAACGTATGCAAATTAATATGGGTGATCTATGGAGACGCAATGCGCAAACCTCGCAGTGAAATGATTGCCGAGACGCGAGCCAAGCTGCTCGCCGCCGGCCGTGAGGCATTCGGTAGCGTCGGCTATGCCGATGCATCGATGGATGACTTTACAGCGGCTGCCGGACTGACGCGGGGCGCACTTTATCATCATTTCGGCGACAAGAAGGGGCTGCTGCAGGCCGTCGTCAGCGAGATCGATGCGGAAATGACCACAAGGCTCTGTCATATCTCGTCGAAAGCGCCGTCGCGCTGGCAGGCATTCGTCGACGAGAATGTCGGTTATGTCGAGATGGCGTTGGAGCCGGAAATCCAGCGCATCATGTTTCGTGACGGCCCCGCCGTGCTCGGCGATCCCTCCGGATGGCCGAGCGCCAACGGTTGTATCGCCACGATCAGGGAAAGCCTTCGTTGCCTTTGCGAGGAGGGTATCATCGTTGATATCGACGCGGAAGCCGGCGCTCGCCTCATCAATGCTGCAAGCAGTTGTGCCGCGCAGTGGATCGCCCATTCGGACGATCCCGAGACAATCTCGAAACGGGCAGTCGGCGCATTTCGAACCTTCCTTGAAGGCTTGCGGATCGAGAAGGACTGATCGGACTGGAGTTCGCTTAGCCGGCCGATGCGGCGGTGAAGACCGCCAGCTGAGCCTCGAAAGCCCGCTTGTAGGCAGGCCGTGCTTCCCCACGGGCGACATAGGCAGAGAGGTTCTGATATTGCTGCAAAAGGCCGGAATCCTTCAGCCTGAGCAGGACCGATATCATCAGAAGATCGCCGGCGCTGAATGCATCCTCGAGCCAGTCGGCACTGCCGAGGCGATCGGAAAGTTCGTTCAGCCGCTGGCGGATGTGCCCATCGACCATGGACAGGCGCTGCTGATACCAGGTCTGATCGCGCTCCTGGATTCTTGCGGTTGCGCGGTCGATGATCGGCGGCTCCACCGTGGAGAGGGCAGCAAACATCCATGTTATCGCCCGTGCCCGCGCCTTGGCATCGTCCGGCAGAAGCCCGGCATGGCGCTCCGCGATATGGAACACGATCGACCCCGATTCGAACAAGGCAAGGCCGTCCTCTTCGTAGGTCGGGATCTGCCCGAAGGGATGAAGGGCGAGATGCGCAGGCTCCTTCATCGCCTTGAAGGAGAGGAGGCGCACTTCATAAGGCTGGCCGACTTCTTCGAGGGCCCAGCGAACGCGCATGTCGCGCGCCAGACCTCTGCCGCGATCCGGCGATTTTTCAAAGGCGGTGATCGTTATCGTCATTGCTGCTCTCCATGGCTTTGTCTGCCTTAAAGACGATCGGCTGAACGAGATTCCGACACTCCATTTTCGAGATGGTTTTCAGAGCCGGGAGCGATGCGGGCCAATGCATCTCATTTTGCAGTTCGACCGTCTGCTGGATCAGTTCATGGATAGGCGGCGCGGCAGACGCGCGTGATGATATTGCGCAGCCATTTATGGGCGGGGTCGGCGTCGACGCGCGGATGCCATATGGCGGCAATGAGTATTTCCGGCGTTTCGAACGGCAATTCAAAGCTTCGAATACCAAACTCGCCCACCGGTTCGTTCAGCTTGCTCTTGCCGAGGCAGGAGAGGGGGACAGCCGCGATGAAATTCGTCGAAGCCGCAATTCTCATTGCATCCGGAAAACCAGGCACCACAACGCGGATTTCCCGCTTCAGACCTTTCCTGTCCAAAGCCTCGTCGACCGTTTCGGCAAATTCTCCTCTTCTCGAAGCGGCGATGTGGGCGCAGGCGGCATAGCGCTTTGCCGTTACCGCCCCGCCCGTCAGCAGAGGATGACCTTCCCGCGCCACTCCAACCAGCCGATCGCGAAGCAGAAGTCGCGTGCGCAGCTCCGGCGCAGGCACGCCCAAGACGCCGATTTCCAGATCGATCAGTCCTTCCCGCAACATATGCGGCTCCTTGTCCCGCTTGAGCACGAAGCGGATGCGGACGCGGGGGGCGGCTTCCGTGATGGCCGCGACGAGGGGCGCAGACAAAAGCTCGAGAAAGGCTTCGCTCACGCGGATCGAAAACGTGGTGTCCAACGTGGCAACATCGAGTTCGCCTGCCGCAGGCCGAAGAATGGCGCGCGCATCCAGTGTGACGGCATGAACGCGATCCCGAAGGGTCTCGGCAAAACGTGTCGGCACGAGGGATCTGCCTGCCCTGACAAGCAACGGATCACCCGTCACGGCACGCAGCCGCGACAACGTGCGGCTCATGGCGGAAGGGCTCAAGCCAAGACGCTTCGCCGCTTCCGTCACGCTCCCCTCGGCAAGCAGGACATCAAGGGCGGCGAGCAGATTGAGATCTATGTCTTCCATGGCAATTGGGTAGACCAGATCGATCAACATGCCTAGCGTCTGACGCAACTATTCTTTGCATCCTGTGCGTCTGGCGAAATCCAGGCCAGGCTTTCATATTGCACTCACAGCAAACAAAGGAGGCGTGCCCATGCCGTCATCATCATCGTCCACCGGCAGCATCCTGATCATCGGCGCATCACGCGGTCTCGGCCATGCGATGGCCGAAGAATTCTTCAAGAAGGGCTGGTCCGTCGTCGGCACGGTGCGGGCGTCGACGGCGAGGACGAAACTGCACGATCTGGCAGACCGTTCCGATGGCCGCGTCACCATCGAAACGCTCGATATCAACGAGCCGGAACAGCTCGCCTCGCTGCGCGCGCGCCTCGACGGCCGCGTCTTCGACATGCTGTTCGTCAATGCGGGAACGACGAATGTCCCGACCGAGACGATCGCGGAGGTGACGACGGCAGAGTTCGTGCGCGTCATGGTGACGAATGCGCTGAGCCCGATGCGGACCGTTGAAGGGTTGCAGGACCTCGTTTCGCCCATGGGGCTGATCGGCGTCATGTCGTCGGGGCAGGGGAGCGTCAGCAACAATACGACGGGCATGCGGGAAGTCTACCGCGGCAGCAAGGCGGCCTTGAATACGTTGATGCGCAGCTATGCCGCCCGGCATGCGGAAGATGCGCGTGCATTGGTGCTCATGGCTCCCGGTTGGGTCAAGACCGATCTGGGCGGCCCCGACGGGCGGCTGACGATAGAGGAAAGCATTCCGAACCTGGTGAACGTGCTTCTCGGCCAGCAAGGGAAGCGGGGCCTTGAATATCTGGACTATCTGGGCCGGACAGTTCCCTGGTGATCCGTCGTCAACGCAGCATATGAGCCTTGAGGCATCGCTAGACCGGAGCCGGCGCTCCGCCGATTCGGCTGGCGATTGTTCGGCGGATCGCCGAACACATAACGGAAATGAATCGAAGCTGGCCGACCGATTCAAAACACTCGTTGGACCGCAGCCGCGTGATCGACGATTCTCCCAGCATGCTTACTCAGCCCTATCACCTCTATATCGAGCGCACCAATGCTGCGAAGAACATGGCCCGCTACTACGCGCTGGACATATCGATGACATTGTTCGGGGATACCTGTCTCACGCGACGCTGGGGCCGCATAGGTTTCGGCGGCCAGACGATGGCGCATCATTTCGAGGATGAGAGGGATGCCGTCAGAATGTTTCTCGCGCTGACGCGGCAGAAGCGGGCGAAAGGCTACCGCCCACGCCCATTACAAAGCAGGGCGATTACGTGAATTCTCACGGCGCCCGAGTGCACTACCCGAGATATCGGGTAGTGACGTGTCCATAATGATTAGAGTGGCCTGACGTTTTCCGCCTTCGACTTGCCCGTCTTCCGGTCCTGACCCAGATCGTAGGAGACGGATTGCCCCTCCCTGAGCACATTGCCGTATTGCAGGGCGGAGACGTGAACGAAAACGTCAGGTCCTCCGCTTTCCGGCGTAATGAAGCCAAAGCCCTTGTCGGTGTTGAAAAACTTAACCGTGCCAGTTGGCATGAAATCCCCATGTCTTTGCAGTTGATCGCGGCGGCAACCTAGCGGGCAACTGCTGTCAGATCAAGCACATCTGCTAATGGCGCCCGTCAGGTCCTGTGATCAAACGTGTTTTTTTGTACCAGATCGTCTTTGAAGCCTTGGTATCAGCGATAGCCATTCCTTCTGCGACTCGGCTTTGCCCGCTTTTCGTCGAGCATTCGCGCGCAGCTCCGGTCATCTCCGGTAACTGGAATCTGATACAACTCTGATGGACTAGACTGCAAAAGGATCTATTCTTGCGGCCTGCCTCCCAGTTTTGGAGGCATCAATCGATCTGCCAACAAGCACGAGCTCCATCCATGACCAAAGGCTCCGATCTCCTGGTGGCCGCACTCGAAAACGAGGGTGTCGACCGTATCTTCGGTATTCCAGGCGAAGAAAATCTCGATGTTGTCGAATCCATCCGCAAATCGTCCATTCAATTGGTGCTGACCCGGCATGAGCAGGCGGCTGCGTTCATGGCCGCGACCTATGGTCGCCTGACCGGCAAGCCGGGTGTCTGCCTGACGACGCTCGGGCCGGGCGCCTTGAACCTTTCGACGGGCGCGGCATACGCGCTGCTTGGAGCCATGCCAATGGTGATGATCACCGGCCAGAAAGGGATACTTTCATCCCGGCAGGCCCGGTTCCAGGTGGTAGACGTGGTGGCGTCGATGAAACCGCTCACCAAGCTTGCCCGGCAGATCGTTTCGCCGCAAATGATCCCGACGATGGTCAGGGAGGCATTCCGGATCGCACAGGAGGAACGGCCGGGGCCGGTCCATCTCGAGCTTCCGGAGGACATCGCCGCCGAGGAATGTGAAGCGGTCGCTCTCGTCGCCCCGCATCAGCTGGAGCTGCCGATCGCAAGTGACGCGGCGCTCGATCGTGCGGCTGGGCTCATTACCGCGGCGAAACGCCCGCTGCTCATGCTCGGGGCAGCTGCTTCGCGCCCGCGCTCGACGTCTGATATCGCGCAATTCGTCATTCGCACCGGCATCCCGTTCTTCACGACCCAGATGGGCAAGGGAACGGTCCCGGGCGGAACCGAGCTCTACATGGGCACGGCCGCACTGTCGGAGCGGGACTATGTCCATGAGGCGATCGAGCAGGCCGATCTCATCATCACCATCGGCCATGACACGATCGAGAAGCCGCCCTTCATCATGGGCAAGGGCGGTCCCAATGTCGTCCATGTCGGATATCAGCCGGCGACCGTCGAACAGGTCTATTTCCCGCAGTCGGAAGTCATTGGCGATATCGGCCCATCGCTGAAGGCGCTGGCGGATCGCCTCGAAGGCAAGGTGCCGAACGCGCAAGCCCTTCTTCACCTGCGGGAGCGCATCCTGGAGCGCATCGCCGTTCGGGCGACGGAAGATCGCTTCACGCCGCAGCGGCTGGTCCATGACATCCGGGAAGTCATGCCTCATGACGGCATCCTGGCGCTTGACAACGGCATGTACAAGATCTGGTTCGCACGGAACTATCGAACGCGCATGGCGAACACGCTGCTGCTCGACAATGCCCTTGCGACAATGGGTGCCGGGCTCCCTTCGGCCATGGTCGCCTCGATGCTCTATCCCGGGCGGCGTGTCATGGCGGTCTGCGGGGATGGCGGCTTCATGATGAATTCGCAGGAGATCGAAACGGCGGTGCGGCTGAAGCTGAACCTCGTCATCCTCGTCATCGAGGATGATGCTTATGGCATGATCCGCTGGAAACAGGCGGTGGACGAGTTTCCGGACTTCGGGATGACGTTCGGCAACCCGGATTTCGTTAGATATGCGCAATCCTATGGCGCCAGGGGAACGAGGGTCGACGACATCAGCCAGTTCAAGCAGGCGCTCGAAGATGCCTTTTCCGGCGGTGGCGTTCATCTGGTGAACGTCCCCGTCGATTATTCGGAAAACGAACGTGTGCTGGTGAAGGAATTGCGTGCGCGGCTTCCCGCCATCCTGGAGGATCAAGATGACGCTTAATCTGAAGGTTTATCAGGCATTCGATCGCGCGCTCATTGCCGAAATCCCGGCCGATGACGCCGCTGCTCTCGAGCATAAGCTCGATGTTGCCGCGAAAGCCTATGCCGATCGCAGCGCTTGGCTGCCGACGCATCGCAGGATAGCTATCCTCAGAAGGGTGTCCGAGCTTCTCTCCGAGAACCGTGACCGCTTTGCCATCATGATCGCCCGTGAAGGTGGCAAGCCGCTGACGGATGCGATCATCGAGGTGACGCGCGGGATCGATGGTCTCGTCAATGCGGCAGACGAGTTGCGCAATTTTGGCGGCAAGGAAATCCCGATGGGCCTGACTGTTGCCAGCGCCAACCGATGGGCCTTCACCACCAAGGAGCCGATCGGCGTCGTGGCGGCGATATCGGCGTTCAACCACCCCCTCAATCTCATTATCCACCAGATTGCGCCGGCCGTGGCCGTTGGCTGCCCCGTCATCGTCAAGCCGGCGGCAACCACCCCGATTTCCTGCATCGAGATCGTCAAGCTGTTCTGGGAGGCGGGACTGGACGAGCCTTGGTGCCAGACCTTCATCACGGAGGACAATGCGCTTGCCGAGAGCTTTGCTACGGATCAGCGCGTCGCCTTCCTGAGCTTCATCGGCTCGGCGAAGGTTGGCTGGTATCTGAAAAGCAAGCTGCCGCCAGGCACGAGATGTGCGCTGGAGCATGGCGGAGCAGCCCCCGTCATCGTCGATCGCAGCGCCGGCGTCGACGCAATCGTCGGGACGATCGTCAAAGGTGGGTATTACCACGCGGGGCAGGTCTGCGTGTCGGTGCAGCGCCTCTTCGTGCACAATGACATCCTAGCCAATTTCACCGACGCGCTCGCCGCCAAGGTTGCAAACCTGCGCGTCGGCGATCCCACGTTGAAGGAGACGGAAGTCGGGCCGTTGATCCTGCCGCGCGAGACGGAACGTGTCGAAAGCTGGATCAAGGAAGCGACCGATGCGGGAGCAAGGCAATTCGGGGGAGGGCGGCTGTCCGAGACCACGCTTCTGCCCTCCGTCCTGCTCGATCCGCCGGCGGACGCCAAAGTGTCGCGCCTCGAGGTATTTGGACCGCTGACCTGTATCTATGGCTATAGCGACATTGACGAGGCGATCCGCATAGCCAACTCGCTGCCCTACGCATTCCAGGCGAGCGTCTTTTCCACCGATATAGCAGTCGCGCTCAAGGCAGCAAGGCATCTCGATGCATCCGCGGTGCTCGTCAACGACCACACGGCCTTTCGAACTGACTGGATGCCTTTTGCCGGGCGCAGGCAGTCGGGATATGGGGTCGGGGGTATTCCCTGGACGATGGAGGAGATGGCCGACGACAAGATGGTAGTGTTCAACGGCGTCAGCTAGGTGAGCGTCGGCAAGCATCATCCGTGGACTGTCCCCGCGATCGTCTGTCGGATGATGCGGCTGCCGAACGACGCCGGGGTGCCACTTCGAAATAAGTCCTCCTCGCAACCCCAGAGCATGCGTGTGTATCTATTCACAATACAATCGATAGAGGCTGCGTGCTGAGGTTTACGAAGCGCCCCAATGGGAATTATCGGGCGCTGTCGATAATCTGCCCGCCGTCCGGCGTCAGACTTGACCCCGTGATGAATTTCGAATCGCTGCTGGCGAGGAACAGGGCGACCGGAGCGACATCATCTTCGGGCGAGCCAAAGCGGCCGAGAGCATTCGCCGGCGGAGGAGTGTCTCGTCCTGCTCCCCAAGTGTCGGCCACGGGCAGAAGGTTGTTGACGGTGATCCTGTCTGGACCCCATTCGCGTGCGGCGGATCGCGTTAGAGCGCGGACGGCCTCCTTGGCGAGGTTGTACGGCCCGTAAGGCGACATGCCGAGAACGCCGGCCAGAGACGCAAAGTTGATCACTCGACCTTCCCCACTGGCTTTCAGGTATGGGTAGCAAGCCTGCATGGTCCGCAGGTACGCAATCGGTCCCATATCGAAGTTGCGTTGCAGCTGCTCGATGGAGAGATCGAGGATAGAGGACTGAACGACGGTCGGGTCGAACGCGACATTTACAAGGATGTCGATGCCGCCAAATGTCTGCACGACCTTAGCTATTGCTTCAGCAATCTGCTCGCCGTAACTCAGGTCGCAGACCACGCCGAGTGCGGTGCCTCCCCTGGATTGAATATGATCGACGACCGCATTCACGTTGGCGCGGGTGAGCGACAATACGGCCACTTTCGCGCCTTCGGCCGCAAAGAGTTCCGCCGTGGCACGTCCGATGCCTCGGCCGGCACCGGCGACGATAGCCACTTTTCCGGTTAGCTTTCCCATTTGGTTTCCTTTCGGGTTGGCAATCAGAGCATCTGCGCGAACGCATACGGTGAGGGAACTTCGCGTCCCGCCTTCTGCGTCGCGAAAGAGATAGCGAGCAATGCCAGTCCGATGACAGCCGGCAGTGCGCCCAGAGGTTTGCGAGCGCCCATATGGGCGAGCCCGGAAAGCAGGAGATGAAACAACATGCCTGCATATGCCAGATCACTGACGGCAACGTTGAATCGCCAGACGATAGCGGCGACGGCAGCGAGCTTCACGAAGGTCAGAAATTGGACAAGATAGCTGGGGTACCCGAACCCGAGGATTGTTTGCCGCACCCACTCGGTCTTGATGATGTAGGTCACGGCAGAGGCCAGATACAACAAGATAAGCAAGGCCGTCGCGACCCGGTAAATGTAGAATTCAGACATAGGATATCCGTTGCCGCCGGATGGCTCCGGCAGCTTGCTCCGTTCAAGATTTTCGATGTCCGGAATAGCGATCCGCTATCTCTCCGGTGCTTGGATTGAAAATGTGGTATTAAATGAATGTACGCAAGTAGGATGAATTCGGCGCTGTAAGTATGAAAAACCAGACTAATGAGCCAGCGAGCGTCAACATGCATGAGGAGATGCGTCGTGCATTCGCGTTGCTTTCGGGAAAATGGAAGCTGGAAATCATGTGGCTTCTTAACCAACGGGTCTATCGGTTTAACGAGCTGCGCAAAGCGATTCCAGGCATCACCCAGCACATGTTGACCGCGCAATTGCGGGAACTGGAGGCCGATGGTCTTGTGTCGCGCACTGTCTTCGCCGAAGTTCCGCCTCGCGTGGAGTATGAGATCACCGCGAAAGCGAGGGGGCTTGGACCGACCATGGAAGCCTTGACGGCGTGGTGGAACGAGTATGGGAGAAGTGTGCCCGAAAGGACGACAACCCGCGGACGAAAGCAGGCTTCGAAAAATAGGTGATTAGAGAGCAGCCGAAGGGCAGCCGGATGGCCGACATCTGCGCTTCTATGTCATCACCGCTCCCGGCCCAAAGCCGTTATGACTTTGGGCCGAGCATTCCCTGGTTGTTCGTGTACCTTTTGGGGCAGTCGCCAGGCAGCTCGCTATCTCCTCATTTGCGCCATACGGCGCCCATTTCATGAATCTTGCAAATCAACTCCGAACAGCTCCTGATGCATGTGCTCGACTGCGATGCCGATGCCACCGACGAGGGCCGCCCGATTGCCAAACTGGCTGATTTCGATGCGGGGCGGGTAAGGCGTGCAACGTGGCAAATATCTGCGAATGGCTTCAACAAGCTCGGGGCGCGCGCCGATGCTGCCGCCCATGATCACGAGCTCTGGATCGAGCGTTGCACCGATCGCGGCAATGGCAAGCGCAATCGATCGCGAAGTTTCCTCGATCACCGCAACAGCGGCTGGCTCGCCAGCCACCAGAGCCGAGAAAAGATCCGCCACGGTTGCCTCGCTCTGCCCGCCATATCCGGAATACCGCCGCACCATCGCCGCACTGCCCACGGCGCTTTCAAGAGTACCAAGTGTAAAGCCATCGGGATCAAATGGCTCCCCGCCGAGAGGCAGATAGGCAATCTCGCCGGCGCCGCCGCGCGCGCCACGCATCAGGCGACCATTTGCAATGATGCCCATGCCGATACCGGTTCCGAGTGCTACGAAGGCAAAATTATCCGACGTGGAGCCGTGCCCTCGCCATCGTTCTCCTTGCGCAGCAAGATTGACGTCATTTTCGATGATGACCGGGGTTGCCATCCTGTTACTCAGGAGGCGGCGCAAGTCGATCGTTTCCACACCCGGGATGTTCGGTGCAACGTTGATATGTCCGGTGGCCGGGTCAAGTATGCCTGGAGTCGCCAGCACGATGATGCGCAATTTGGAGAGATCGATGCCGGCGCTACGGGCAAGATCCTCAATAATGGCCTGGAATTGATCGACCAGATGGAGCCCGCCGCGCGCATTCGTCGGCACCTTGGTTTCGGCGACGACGTTTCCGACGAGATCGCAGATGATGGCGGCAATCTTGGTTCCGCCAAGATCGATGGAGGCGGCAAAGCCCGCGCTCGCATCGAGCTCATAGGTTATCGCCGTTCGCCCCAAACGCCCATCGGTATATCCGGTCGGCTTCAGCCACCCGTTGCTCTCTAAACTGCGAACGACGTCGGAAATGGTTTGCTTGGATAAGCCGGTTTGCTTGGCAATATCCGCGCGGGAAATGGGGCCGTTGGCAAGGATGGTCCGGATGACAGAGTTCGTCGAGATTTTTCGCGCGATTGGTGTCTGTGGCGCGTTAGGCATGATGGGGCCTCTAATTAGTTCGGGACCTTTTCCTAATTCATTCACGTCGTACCGCGGCAATGCCAACTTCCGGTGAAAATGAATAAAAAGCAAGTAACTCTCAGTCGGTTGGCCACGCGAAATCATTTAATTTGTCCATGTCATTGACAAATTCGGCGCCTGATTTGTAGACTTCCCCGATGACTAAGCAAATTGCGAGGAGTCATGAAAGCGAGGTCAACGGATGAGAGAGCTCGTTTCGCCTATGCCGCGGACTTTATAGCGCTCCATTTCGGCAAGATTACTTGGTATTGCCGCCTGATTTTTATACGTCATCCCATTTCCGACACCGCGCGGTGAAAGGTGCTTGATTTGCCATGATGACCCCCACGTCCCAAGGCGAAATCACCACCCGGCATCCGGTCATTCTGCCGATCATGGCGCCTCGATTGCAGGCGGACGCGCATCCCGGCGGCTATCTTGATCTCGCTCTTTGGGGAAGCGGTCGTCTGGGACGCATACGTTTTTCCAAGCTTGCCGGACCTTACGTTTACGGTCCAAACAGGATCATCGCCGAAGCGGGCGGCATCTTTGTCGCCCAGTCAAAGCCCATTCTCCTGATCCGCAACGCTCGCCTGGCAGGAATCTATCCGGCTCGTCGCGGTGCATGGTGGCATGAGATTGATGAGGACAGTCCGCGAGCCAAGATCATCAAACGTAATAACCGCAGTATCGTCGTGAGCGGCTGGGGTGTGATGATCGTCGAGCTTGGTGACGGAGATATCCGCATCGCGGTCGGGTCCTCTGAAGAGGAGGCTGAAGCTGCATTTAGCCTCGCCAGCGACGCTATCGTGGTAGAAGCTGCCAATTATATCGCCCGGTGCGACGTCGCGCCCAAAGCCGATCCAGTGATGCGCAGCATGGTGATTCAAGGCACGCACGCCGCGCTTTCCAGCATTCGGCTGGACGAGAATGGCGTGTTTGCCGGCCTAGCCGCGGGTCAGGCCTATAGTGCGCCTGCACGCACCTATTATCGCGATGGTTACTGGACGATGCAAATGCTGCTGAAGCTTGCGCCCGAAGCGGTACGCGATGAAATCCGGCTTTTGGCCAAGGGAATCCAGCCCGACGGGGAGGCGCCGAGCGGCGTGATATTGACGGGACCGGCGCAATCGCGCGCCTGGCAGAACTTCGTTCTCGATGCCAAACGAAATCCCGAGAAATATCGTGGCAAGGCTGCTCCGGAACATCACAATCGTCCTGATGATTGGTGGAGCGATCATTTTGATAGCCCGCTTTTTTTCATCCTCTTTCTCGTCGATTATGTGGACGCCACAGGGGATACGGCGGAAGCATTGCGGCACTGGCCGCTTGTGACCGCCATCATTGAACGATATCTGGCTCTTGCTGGCCCCGGCAGCGTATTGCCCTTGAAGCCGCGAAACGACAGGGACTGGGCAGACAATGTCTATCGGGAAGGTCTCGTCTCCTATAATCTCGGCCTTTTCGTCGGTGCATTGGATGGCGTGGCCAAGCTGGGGGCCGTGCATGATCCTGCATTGGCGCAGAAGGCACGCGAGATAGCGGCCTCCGCTCGTGCCGAAATCGAGGATAGGCTTTTCGTCCCGGGCAAAAACGGTTACGCCGATTTCGTCACTCACGATGGATTTGTCGAGGATCATCTCGTGCTCGATAGCCTGACACTCTCTCGTTATGGGGCGATTTCGCAAACGCGCGCGATTGGTCTCCTGAAGGCGATGGAAGGGGCTCTGGAGGCTCGAAACAATACGAAACAGCCCTATGGCGATTGGGGCGTCCTTTGCGCGTTTCCACCATTTAAACGGGCAAGTGACGTGAGATCGAAGACCGCGTTCCCCTTTCGCTATCACAATGGATCGGATTGGCCCTATTGGGACGGCGTCTATGCGGAAGAAAGAATACGCCACGGTCTCGGTGGCGCGCGCTATGCCCTCATACGCTGGTGGGAAACCTGCTTGGCTAACGGTTGGGCCGGCGCTGTCGAGTATTTCTCGCCGCCCTATGGACGCGGCTCCCTGCTGCAGGGATGGAGTGCGATGCCGGCGGCAGTCGTCCTCAAATATGGCCTAGAGGCTGCGAACGCGGAGGATAGGTAATGAGCGGATGCCGGCAAGATTTGCGTTCAGATTGCCGGCTTGTCCAATCTCATGACGAAGGCAAGGTGATCGCCATGGCTGAGTTCTTCGAAGCCGAGATGCCTGTAGAATCCCTTGGCGCGTTCGTTTGCGGGACTGACGCCAAGATGGACCGCGGGTACGCCATGGCGCGAAAGCTCGTTGAGCATGGTTTTGATCATCAGGCGTCCCCATCCGCCCGATTGGGCTTCGGGCAGAATATTGATGTGAAGATGCGCAGGGTAGGTCTCTTCAAGGCCCGGCGTGCCGCTATGAGGATTGGCTATTCGCTCCAGAACATCGGCGTCTTTTTCCGTGCTGGGTACAAGACCGGCGATCTCGCGGCGGACAACCGGCCACCAATCTCTGCCGAGCGCTTTGTCAAAGCTGGCGGTATCCGGCGTACCGACAACATAGCCGACGACCCGATCGTGTTTGGCAAGAACGAACGCGAATTCCGGAGCGAATTTGAGATAGGGCACCGCCCATACGTAACCGGGAAGGCGCGGATTGCTGTAAAGTGCGCTCGCGTCGGCTCCGGCGTCAGCCGTCACCAGGCAAATGTGAAAGAGGGCGTCAACGTCGTCTTCGGTGGCCGGGCGGATGAAATAATCGTCGATCTTAGGAGGCATCGCACCATCGATTTGCTGGCCGCTGCACGGCGAGAACTGACATCAGGCAGCGGTAAAACTGGGAAGGTTGAGGAACTGCATTTGCGGGATGAAAGCCCGCTGATCTTTTGAAAAGGATAAGGAAATTCATCAGGCCAGTAAAGGCCTGATGAGGCAAGACATTCGGCTCGTCTCAGCAGACCGGCCGGTTGGAAACGATAGGAACTGCCAAAACGCAGCTAGAGGGAACCAATCAATGTTTAGCAATTTCATCTCCATCAACATGGCATCCATTCTGAAGAAGACAGGAATTTTGGCGGGCGTCACGTTCGTCGGGCTCGGCATGTCGACGGCCGTCTTTGCCGAGACGCTTACCGTCTGGGACGACCATGACTCGGAGTCGCGGGCTGCCGTGATGACCGAGCTCAACGCCAATTTCCAGAAGGCGCATCCTGAGGTTAAGCTCGACCATACCGTGCGCGACTTCCAGGATCTCAATCTTACGCTCAAGCTTGCGGTTTCATCCGGCGATGGTCCAGTGGTGACCAAAGTTAACCAGGGCGCCGGCGACATGGGCGCGATGGTGAAGGAAAACCTTCTCGTTCCTGTCGATACTTATCTCAAGAAATATGGATGGGATAAAAACCAGTCCGATAGCCTCCTGGCGCGTGACCGCTGGTCGAGCAAGGGTGAGTTCGGTGTCGGCGAGACCTATGGTATCTCGTCGCTCGCCGAAATTGTCGGTCTCTATTACAACGAAAAGGTCTTGAAGGCCGCCGGAGTCGAGCTGCCGATCAAGAATTTCGACGATTTCCTTGCAGCCTTGGATAAGGTCAAGGCTGCAGGTACCCCACCGCTGACGATCGGCACGGCCAAGGGCCATCTGGCGCTCCATATGCTGGCAGGGATCAGTCAGGCGCATATCGATGCGTCCGATCGAAAGGCGCTCGATGACCTGATCTACGGCCGCGGCGGAACCTGGAATACGCCCGGCAATCTGGAATCGGTGAGACTTGCTCAGAAATGGGCAACAAACGGCTATTTCTCCGATGGTTACCAGGGCATCTCGGGTGATGATGCCGTTCAGCTTTTTGTCGCCGGCCAAGGGGCCTTTCTGATTTCTGGAACCTGGTATTTCGGCGATATGCAGAACAATCCGGATATCCATTTCATGCCGATCCCGGCACCCGCCGGCATTGAGCATCCGCTTTCGGTGGGCGGCGTCGACCTTGCCTGGGCGATCACTAGCCTCGCCAAGAGCGACAAAATGAAGGATCTCGCCGGCGAATACATCAATTACATGGTCTCCAAGGACGCATCCGTGACCTGGGCCAGAGCCGGCTATCTGCCAGCGACCCCGGTTCCCGCAGATGCAGGGGTCAACGCTTCCCCGCTTCTGAAAGAGGGCATCGCGATCTGGAAATCGTTGAACGATGACAATGCACTCGGGCATTATCCCGATTGGGCGAGCCCCACCATGCTCAAGACGTTTGATGAAAATACGCCTCTGCTGTTTGCGAACAAACAAACGCCTGAAGAGCTGATCGCCAAGCTCGATGCGGGTTATGCCGCCTACATGAAGAGCAAGTGATTGCCAGGTACAGCAATCCCGCTGCTGCTCCATTTGACGAGAAGCAGCGGCGGGAAACTTCGCGACGTCAATCCTGATCACGGCCAGAGCGGCGTCAGTCGACCCCTGGCATATCTATGAGACGGTGCATGAAACGCTCACCACTTGATGCCAACGCCAGCAGAAATCTCGTTTATATTCTCCCTGGTTTGCTGGTTTATTTTGCTCTGGTCTTAGGCCCCATTATCGCAGCAATCGGCATCAGCTTCACCGAATGGAATGGGATCGGTTCGCCCAATTGGATCGGCTTCGGCAATTATGCAAAATTGCTTTCGGATGAGACTTTCTATGTCGCATTGAAAAATAATGCTCTCTTCATGGTGTTTTACTGCGTTATCCCGATTGTCGTCGGCCTGTCACTTGCCGCACTGGTCTGGTCGCTCAGGCAGCGAGAGCAGTTCGCTCTGCGGACATTGTTGTTTCTGCCCTATATCATGCCGACCGCCGTTCTGGGCATCATCTGGCACTGGCTCTATAATCCTGCTTTTGGTCCCATCAATCAGGCATTGAAGCTGGTTGGCTTGGGTTCAATCGCTTTACCCTGGCTTGGCGATTTCACCTTTGTCCTACCGGCGGTCGGCATCGTCGCCAGCTGGTATTTCTTCGGTTTCTGCATGGTCCTGTTTCTTTCCGGTATTCAGCGGATCGACGCCTCGCTGTTTGAGGCGGCAAAGGTTGACGGTGCATCAGGAAGCAGGATTTTCTTCTTTATAACGCTGCCGCTCCTGCTGCCGGAAATACGTATTGCGCTCCTTCTCACCATCATTGCCTCCATCAAGAGCTTTGACCTGATCTTTACGATGACCAGGGGCGGTCCGGCCAACGCGACCCTCGTTCCCAATATTTATATGTATGAACTTGGCTTCCAATTGAATCGGTATGGCTATGCCTCGGCCGTCGCCATCATCGGCGCGATTCTGGTCTTCATAATCAATTATGCCGTTCATCGGCTGGTGCGGCCAGTGAATGAGGGGAGTGCATCGTGAGTCGAAATTTTCATGGCGTAGGCGCCGTATTGCCGTCTCGTATCATTCTTTGGCTCTTTGCGGTCCTGACGGTTATTCCTTTCGCGCTTCTGATACTGACGTCCCTGAAAAGCCGCGCCGATCTTATCCAGGGCGCATTCGTTTTGCCCGCCTATCCGCATTTCGAGAATTATGCGAATGCTTGGATCGAGGGTCATTTTAACGTCTATTTCCTGAATTCGGTTCTGATCGTTTTCCCCGTGGTTATCGCCAGCATCATACTCGGGACATTGACGGGATTCAGTTTCGCGTTCCTGAGTTTTCCCTTCAGGCGCACCATTTTCGTTCTCTTGACCATCGGCATGATGGTGCCAACCGAAGCCTTCATCATTCCGCTCTACTATGAGATGCGATATGTTGGTCTCATCAACACCTATGCGGCGCTGATCCTTCCGCAAATTGCCATGTCGCTGCCCTTTGCGACGATGTTCATGGCAAGTGCGATGCAGCAGTTGCCATCGGAGATCATAGAAGCGGCAGTTCTCGATGGAGCATCCAGACGATACATTCTCTCGAAAGTTATCGTACCCTTGATGCTGCCGTCGATGTCCACATTGGCATTGTTTCTGTTCATCTGGACATGGAACGAGTTTCTTATCCCACTTGTCCTTGTCAATGACGATAACTACCGCACCCTGCCGATCGGCATGCTGTTTTTCCAGGGACGCTATACGGTCAATACACCTGTGTTAACGGCGGGTGCTGTCATCGTCATCGGGCCGCTCATTCTTGCCTATATGATATTCCAGCGGAAACTTATCACAGGCCTCACAGCTGGAGCGACGAAGTAAAACCACGTTGATCTCGATTCCGAAGAGATCGGCGTGCTCTTGGGCGCCATAAAGCGATGGGGATCTTCTTTCGCCGATCATCGTGCGTTCCCGCGCAAATGCGGTCATGCAATTATAGGATCTTTTAATCGGTCTGCCGGTTGAGATGACACGTAAATTTGGTTATCTGCCTGTCCGTCCAATTCGCGAACAGTAAGGTCCCGGCCGTATGGCTCCCAATTTCCTCGTCACCCATTCCGGCGGCTTCCATGCCGACGAAGTGTTGTCCAGCGTCATTCTCACGCGGCTTTTCCCCGGCGCGCGGTTGGTTCGCAGCAGAGCGCCGGAATGGATCACGCCCGGCGCCGATCGCATCGTCTACGATGTCGGGGGCGCTTATGATGCGGCCGCCGGGATATTCGATCATCACCAGCGCGGCGCACCGCAGCGCGAAGATGGCCGGCCTTTCAGTTCGTTCGGGTTGATCTGGAAACATTTCGGTCGCGACTACCTGACAGCCCTTTTGGTCCCGAGCGCCTTTGTCGAGACCGTGCATGTTGCTTTCGATGCGGGCTTCGTCTTGCCGATCGACCTGGTCGACAATGGTGCGCTCAGCCCGGATAGCGCAGGCCTGCTGGCTGGATTGACCCTGCCGTCATTGCTCGAAACATTGAAGCCGGTCTTCGACGATGCGGACCCGGAGGCGACAGACCGGGCATTCCATGCTGCCGTTGCGATCGCCCGCAATTTCGTCGAAGCGAAGATCGCCGGGATCCATGCGAAACTGCGCGCCGAAGCTCTGGTGCTGCAGGCGATTGCGTCTGCCGGCGGGAGCCGCGTTCTGGAGCTGCCGATGGGCATGCCGTTTCGTCCGGCGATCGTGAAGGCAGGTGCCGATCATCTCCTGTTCGTGGTCCATCCGCGCGAGGCTGACTGGTGCCTGACGGGGATTCGCTGTGCGGAGGAAGGATTCGAACTGCGCGCCGATCTTCCGGCGGGCTGGGCCGGGTTGAGCGGTCGCGACCTGGAAATGGCGACCGGCATCGAGGGCGCAAGTTTTTGCCACAACGGCCGTTTTATCGCCGCCGCCAAAACGCGAGAGGCAGCGCTCGCTCTGGCCAACTTGGCGGTGAAAGACGCGCAGCAACGAGCCGGTTGACTATCGGCTCGGGGCCGAGCGCATCGCCGCTTCGCGGGGCAAACTCCGCCCGAAGCACTGAGCGGATCGGAATGTGGAAGCAACTCATTTTGCAATCAGAACCGGACTGCCTTGAATTGCACGCTATTCAGATCGACTGAAAATACTCCCGGCTGAAATTATTGGGGATGATCCTGCGCCACCGTTGCTCTCACGAGCATGCATTGGCACGATCACGACACCAAGAAGGGAGGCTTATCATGCGCTTATCCGCCCCGCTGATGTCGAAAGAACGACTTGCGCAGTTGCTGGCTGGTTTTTCGCCGGACACCAAGCAGCAAGGAGGTCACACCGGTATGCGGAGCCCGGACGGTGGAAAAGTAATATGTGAAGAAGGCCCGTCCAGCGGATCTAATTCGCAATAGCTTGAGATCGCTGTCGAAGCGTTGATGGAAACGTGCGGACGCGGCAGAAACGTGTGCATCGAGGCGATAATCAACGGCCAGGGTTACCTGACAGACCGTAAACAGCGGCGGGCTCGCTCACACCTTTCAACGTGAAAATCCCGAGCCGTTCAAATCCGTCTTGGACATGCGAAGCGAATAGTTCGGAGGCCAACAGGTTGCGTTCGACCGTATCGCACAGCTTTTCCATCCGGGCCGCCTCGTTGACAGCTCTGCCGATTGCCGTGAAATCAAGTCTGCGGGCAGCTCCGACGTTTCCATAGAATACGTCTCCGATATGCAGAACTATATCGACGAGGAGCTCGGGTTCCTCGGAAACCACGCGTGCCTGGTTGACCGCTGAATTCGCCTCGATTGCCATCTTCGCGGCGGACAGGGCCCTTTCACATGCGTTAGCCGGATCTTCAATATCGGTCGGGAAGATAGCAAGCAGGCTATCGCCCATGAATTTGAGGATCTCGCCGCCGAATTGCTCAACCGGTCCTCCGATCGCATCGAAATGCTCGTTCAGCCAACCGACGATACGCTCGGACGGAAAACGTTCGTTTAGCGCCGTAAAGTTCTTCAGGTCCGCAAGCAGGATGGCGGCATGGATGGCATCACCATTGCCGCGCCGTGTCTGGCCGCTGAGGATGCGGCCGCTCGTGCGGGCTCCGGTATAAACGGCGAGCATGTCGGTCGCGACGCGCATCGCCGCGATGCGGCAGCAGGCAAGGGCGAGAGGCGGTAGAAATTCATCCAGGGCGGCAATCTGGCTGTCGGAGAACCCCTCCGGGCTATCGACAGCCAATGAGAAGCCGATACCGGCCAGCGCAGTTTCCCCGGGAAGCCGCACAAGTTTCACCAGGTAATCGGTTGCCCCAAGATCGGAGAGTTCGTTGAGCAGCGGAAACCCGGCTGCGTCACCGCCGGGCGGCAGCCTCCAGCGCCCAGCATCGAGATCTCGTGAAAGAAGATATGAAATAGGCGAGCGGCGAAACATCGCGTCACCCGCTTCGCCATGCTCTTGTATTTCGAGAGAGATGCCCGATGACCGCGACCAGGAAATAGAAGAGCCTCTCTGAAGCGGATCGATGGACGGCATCGCTATCGACGTCCTAACGAGTGGATAGCCGAGCCTGATCAGCCGTTCTGAAACTCCGGTCAGGATCTCTTCGACGCTGTCGCTGGTCAGGCCCATAGCTATGATCCAGTCGACCAACTCCCGCATCCGCGTCACTTCGTAAGCTCCTCTGAACGGCAACGTTTGAAAATCGTCGACCGGGTTTGGTGTTCCGGTTCATATCAATGGGCAGCCTAGCATGGAAAGTGGCGAAAGTACCTTGTGTGCATACAAGCGAAGCGGCAGGCCGTGCAGCACGAGATCGATATGCGCTTTTTCGAAGTGTTTGGAGATAATGGCGAAACCAAACGGGTAAAACTGGGCGGCCTTTACCTTGCCACGCCTTGACCGCCTAATCGCGTCGTCCTCGAACGACGCAATCGATTCTTCATTGTGGGCGCAACGATTTCACCATCTGGCAGGTTTGTTTCGCTTGAAGCGACGGCCTTTTGCTAAGTGGAGGTCTTTATGTGCACGGTCATTCGATCTGAAGTTCAAGCGTCTTTGCAATCTCATCATAGTGTTGCGCCGAGGCCGAATTCTTCTCTGCGGCATACTTTGCGCTAACCTTCCTCGCAGCCTCAGCCGCGATGCGAAACGCGTCAATCCTGACCTGAGGCTCAAGCTCGGCTCCGCCGCCGATGTCATCGTCACTGAACGTACCAGCCCGATATCCATCGCCCAAATCGACGACGCCGATCTCGGGAAGGCCGTGCTTCATTCGGCCAAAAAAAGCCGGTCCGGCGCGGTTGCCGTCGCGGCGTCGCAACATGCCCGCACCCGAGGCCTTCCCGTCGACACAGGCTCCTGTCCAGAACGCAGGCCCATTCGTCAGGGATGCGGGGGCAACGAACTCGCAATGGCTTACCGGATCTTGCGACCAAAGATGATCTGCCGATCCGGCCAGTGCCGGCACGGTAATACTCATGGCAAGCATGATCGCCGCGATGCTTGATAATCCATTCACTCTAACGAATACATTCCCCAAAACAATTGCATCCTTGCTGATCAACGCTTCACAGGCAGTCATTAACTAACTCGGTAAACCTGACAATTCCATAACGGGCAGGTCATCGAAACCGATCACGGAAATATCGGCGGGCACGGAAAGTCCGTGCGAGTGGATCGCCCGGATGCCGGAAAACCGCCAATAGGCGCGCAGGTGCAGGCAATCGAAGTGTGGGATGCTTCCGAAGAGCAGCCGGGGTACGTCATATCATTGAAATGCTGGCTGGCAGAAGCAAGTGTGGCAAAGTGGCGACACGTGTCGTTGACTCAGCAAAAGCCGTAATTTCCTAAAAATAGTCCATAGTTTTCTAAAATACCGCCGCCTCGAATGCAGCCATCCTCGCCATGGTAACCATTCGGTGCGCTATGGACATTCAATTCTCAGGTTTTGAAATTTTTGCTCCGAAAATCGAGGTGGCCAGGACTGTCCTGCAACGGCCATATGCGAGCCGTGCGGCCGCTTGGGAGCTCGTTTATCTATATGCCTGCCGCGCCTGCGTGGGGACAAAGCTCCCTTCCGATCACACATATGTTGCATTGCATTCCGCTTCGGAGCCGGCGCAGCCCGGGGTGAGGGATATCAGAGCCGATCGAAGCCAGGGATCGGAATGGGACGCGTACTTCAGGAGTTGCAAAATTTCGACGACGACGCAGGCGTGGATGCCGGCCCAAGCGTGAAGCGCTTTGCCCGCTTTGCATGTTAGCAAAGCGCAGGGCAACCAGGATCAGATCTGACGAGACTTGCATCCGATGATGGATTTTCGCCGCAGGCATGAAACGTGTCTGAGGCATCGATCATCCATGACGTGCATGTAGTGCCATACAGCCAGCCTTAGGAATTCGGCAAAGCCGATGCTTCAATTGATCGGGAGAGTCGCATGAACACTGAAAAGATCATTATCTTTGACACTACTTTGCGTGACGGCGAGCAAAGCCCCGGCATCAACCTCGACGCCGGGGAAAAGGTGGAAATTGCACTTATGCTTGAGGGCCTGAAGGTCGACGTGATCGAGGCCGGCTTTGCGGTCTCCAGTCCGGGCGAGTTCGAGGCGATCAAGGCCGTGGCGCGCGTCGTCAAGGACAGCACGATTTGCAGCCTGAGCCGCGCGGTCGAGCGCGACATCGATCTGACTGCGGAAGCTGTTTCCGGTGCGGCGTCGTCCCGTATCCATATCGTGCTAGCGACCTCGCCCATTCACATGAAATACAAGTTGCAAATGACACCGGAAAACGTGCTCGAGCATGCTGTTCGCGCGGTGGCCCACGCACGACGCTATTCCGAGGATATCGAGTTTTCCTGCGAGGATGCGAGCCGGTCGGAGCCGGAGTTTCTTGCCCGCTTCGTGGAGCAGGTGATCAAAGCCGGTGCGACGACGGTCAGCCTGCCTGATACGGTCGGCTACGCCACGCCGTACGAATACGGCAAGCTATTCACCTATCTGCGCAATACAGTGCCAAATGCTGATAAGGCCGTATTCTCCGCGCATTGTCACAATGATCTCGGCATGGCTGTTTCCAACTCGCTCGAGGCGACGCGGCAGGGCGCGCGCCAGATCGAATGCACGATCAACGGCATTGGTGAGCGAGCGGGCAACGCGTCGCTTGAAGAGATTGTCATGGCACTGCATACGCGCGAGGATTTTTTCCGATGCCGGACGTCCGTTGAAACCCGACGATTGACCGCTGCATCCAGGCTCGTCTCGGAGATCACGGGTTTCGTCGTGCAGCCGAACAAAGCGATCGTCGGCAGGAATGCCTTCTCGCATCAGTCCGGCATTCACCAGGATGGCATGCTGAAGAACCCGTTGACCTATCAAATCATGACGGCGGCGGAGGTCGGCGCCGACGAGTATCGGTTGGTGCTCGGAAAGAATTCGGGTCGCAACGGTTTTCGCATGTGCATGCGCTCGCTCGGCGTCGAGTTCGGCTCCGATGCCGATCTCGATCTCGCTTTCTCTCGTTTCAAGGATATCGCCGATCAGAAGGCATCGCTTTGCGATGAGGATCTTCTGGCGACGGTTGCGGGTGTGGAAGCGTTCTCGCGGGAAAAAAGCATCGCATAAATCGGCCGTCGGAGCATGTAATCGGGATCGCTCGATGCCGGAACCGCGCTTTCTTCGGGCCGACTGGTCCGGGGAACGAACGTCAATACATTGCTGAGTTCAGGAAAAGGTCATAGCGGAGAAGCGAGCCAATGACGGTGAATCTTGCAGTCGGAACAGCGAGTGATGTTCAGGTCGTCAAGCCGAAAACAGGATATGAATTCCTGATCGAAACGCTTGCGACCTGGCATGTGCGTCATTATGCCGGCGTCACCGGGGGAGGGGTCATCCATTTGCTCAAACATCTCGAGCCGATGGTTTCTCTCCAAGACGGTACCGAATTTCCGGTTTTCTTCAATATCGGAGAGTATGTCGCCGGCTTCATTCCGTTGGGATACTATCTGGCAAGCGGTAAAATCAGTGCGGCCATTGCAACGACGGGAGCTGCAACGCGGCTGCTGACCTGCGGCCTTAGCGATGCGAAATTGCACAATATTCCCGCAATCTACCTCATTCCTCTCAGCCCGGCGGATACGCGATATCGTGCACCATTGCAGGACACGAGCCCGGAAGGTGCCGATGTCGTGGCTCAGCTGATGGCCGAGCTGCCATCAGGCACATTCGTTCTGAACGATCCAGAACGCATCGGAGAACAGCTTGACGAGGCCCGTCAACACCTTGATCAAGGCTCTCCCATCGCACTTCTGATGCCGCCGGAGGCACTTGGAAAGATGGTGCCTGAGCCGGTCCATACGCCTTGGCGTGGTGAGTACGTCCATAAACCGAACAAGATCGATCATGGAGCGCTCGCCCATTTTCTGGCCGAATTCCCGCGGCAATCGGCTGGGCGCCGGGTGATCGTGCTCGCTGGAGAAGAGGCGGCCATGTATCCGTATATGCCCGTCCTCACCACACGTTTGTGCAAGGTGTTACAGGCGCCGATCGTCTGGAGCATAAACGGGGCGAATGCGGTGGCGCGCAACAATGTCTTCGGTTTCGGCTATCTGGGATTTGGCGGCAACGATCGCGCAATGCAGCTCTGGAGAAGCCTCGGCCCTGACGATATCGTCATTACCCTCGGCTTTTGCCCTGACGAATATACCCTTAATTTCTCTGACATACCCGCCCATACGACATGGAATTTCACCAATCTGGCCGCGCCATACGGCAGCGTTGGGGGCGAGTTTCGGCATCGTGTGCGCGGCGAATATTTCGATGTTCGAGGCCCGATCGATCAGGTTCTGAGCGAAGCGATAGGTCGGCTCGAGGGTCTTCAGCTGCCGCGCCCTCCGGCACCGGCTTTCGTGGCTGATCTCAATGATCGCGAGATCATGCCGCCACGCCCCGGGACGATCGATATTGCCCGATTTTATCAGGAACTCGATCGTCATTGGCAGCCGGGAAGCGTTGCATTCGACGATGTGTGCCTGGCCTACAAAGATCGTCAATATGTCACGCAGCGCCCGCATCCGGACGTTCGCTTCCATTCGCTTTATCGCGGTTCGGCAATGGGTGGAGCATTGGGCGCGGCAATCGGCGCAAAGCTCGCAAAACCGGACGCGACGGTCTTCGCTTTTACGGGTGATGGGTGTTTCCGGTTGATTGCCGGTTGCCTGGCCGAAGCCCGATCATTGGGGCTAATCCTGTTCGTGCTGGACAACGGCGCACTGGGCATCATGGTGCAGGGCCTGCCCGTAGTCATCCCCGACCATTCATCCGATCGCTACCACAGCGATCTCTACCGCATCGACTTTGGATCCATGGCGCGCGCATGCGGTTGGGAAAGCCGCAAGCTGATGCCGGATCTCAGCAACCTGGCTGAGATCATGCGTGAAAGCTACGGCCCCGGTCGCTCATCCATCCTTGTTGAGGTACCCGTCGATGCAGAGCAGGTGGTGGGGCAAAATCCGCGGGCCAACAACCTTTAGCGCTACTTGAAGCAGTCGATCCAGCTCAATGCAATGGTGTTGAAGGCGTCATTTCCATGTCAGCGATGACCGTATCGAAATAGTTGTCGGCGATTTCGAGCAGGGCTTCCGCAATGCACTGAGGTTCCCGCCCATCTTGCAGGAGATCCTGCACGGCCGCATCGATTGTCCGGCGGAGTTGCTCGTGGCATTGCTGTTTCGATTGATCTGCAAAACCGATCAGCCATTGCTTATCTGGCATGACGATGCTCTCCTCCATGACGACAGACGTCCATATTTGTCGACAAGGTATAGCGGAGGTAAGCGCAGGCAACTGCTGTAACGCCATTTTTCCAGAACAATGGCATCATTTGTTCGTCTGTACGATAAGCAATTCGCATATTCAATGAATGGTTGTAGTGCTTGGGAGCGATATCGGCAACGCCGATGTCGTCGATGGGTAAACTTCAACAATGCGCTATCATAGCCATTGCGGCGCACCGTTCCACAGCCACGAGCGCGCCCATGTCTTGAAATTGCTGACGTTCCCGGTTGGCGTTCTCGGCTGTGTCGCATTGAATGTATTTGCATTAAATGAAAATAGGAGTGGGCGACAGCGATGGGTACAATCAAAGGCATCACTCCCGAAATGAGACTACTTGAAATTGCCCAGAAAAAGTCCCGCTGAAAACCGCCGCAACCGGCAATCGTTCCGCTGATTTTGGCAACAAAGCCACCTCCGTCAGACTAAAGTCTGGCTTGTGATCGGACCTAGGGCCGAAGACGCAATCTTTGGTCCTAATGCCATGGATTGCCCCGTCCTTTGCGCCAGTTGTTTCCCGCGATGGAAGCGGCGGGACATCCGGCCGCTGTCGTGGTGCATGCGGAGAGGTCGATGAATATGAACGGCGCCCCTGAAAGCGGCATCCCAGCCGCGGCACTTGTCAATGTTTCCGCCGATAGCGGTATCGTCGGCTTCGTCGCCAAAGGTGGCAACGACTTTGGAAGCTAAGCGAAGTACCACGATTGCGGTCGTCGTACCGATGTTCAACGCCGAACGAACGATCGGTGCGACCTTGGCCAGCATCTGTCGCCAGACCCATCAGGCGCTCGATATCATCATTGTCGATGATGGTTCTACGGATCGATCGCTATCGATCGTGGCTGAATATGCGAGGCAGGATCCGCGAATCCGGATCCTTCGGCAGGCCAATAGCGGCGTCGCCGTCGCGCGTAACAATGGTGCGGCGGCGACCGACGCGGAGTTTCTCGCATTTATCGATGCCGACGATTTATGGGCTCCCTCAAAGATCGCGCTTCAATGGCAAGCGCTTGACGAGGGCGGGTCTTCGGTTGGATTGGCCTATTGCTGGTATGCGCTCATCGACGAACATAGCCGCGTATTTTCCCTGCATAACCGGCCGAGCCATGAAGGGCATGTGCTCCGGCGCATGTGCAGAAACAATTTCGTCGGCAATGGGAGTTCGATGCTCATGCGTCGTTCCGCATTCGAAGACGCCGGGCAGTTCGACCCATCCTTAAAGGCACGCAACGCGCAGGGTTGCGAGGATCTTCTGATCTGCCTCAGAATTGCGGAGCATTACGAATTCCGCGTCATACAGCAGCACTTGATCGGCTACCGCATGACGAACACGAACATGTCGAGCGACGTCAGGCAGATGCTCTCTTCATGCGAAATCGTCCTCGCCGAGTATCGTGAAAAATATCCGCAATATGGCAGCGATCTCGACGCTCATCTGGTCGACATGATCCACTGGCTGGTCGTCAGAGCTTTTGTCAGCGGCCGCTTTTTCGATGGCTGTGATCTGTTGAAGCGATTTCTGGCATTGGAGCCGCGTCTGGCGATTTCGAGCCTGCCGAACATACTGGACGTATATTGCCGCGCCAGGCTGGTTCCCGACTGGCTCAAGGCCCGCTTGCGGGGGTTGCAAAGAAACGCGGAGTTGCGGCCGCTCTATATGGAGACGATCCCGTGAGGCCGGGCAGCTCGTTCCTCACGCGGCTGCAGCGGCTCTTCCGCCTGGCAGAGGCGCCTGCCTGGGCAGGACCGACCATCGTCGGACTCGGCCTGGCCGCTGCGGTCCTTGAGGGGGCAGGCCTCTTTCTCTTCATTCCCCTCATTCAGAGTCTCGGCGCCGTAGCGGCCCAGCAGGGAGAATGGCAGCGAATTTTCGACCGGCTTCTCGCGCCCGTCCCACAAAGCCATTTGACGGCGTTCCTGGTGGGCGTATTGTGCGTCAGCATCCTTCTGAAGAACGCCGTCCATCTCGTCAATATCTGGGTGACCCGGTATATCGATGGTCTCGTTGCGCATCGGCTAAGAGCAAGGGTCTTCGATCAGACGATAAGCTCGTGTATCGACTACAGGGTGGAAAACAAGCGCTCCGATATTATCACGACGATCGCCAACAACACCTGGAAAGTCAGTCAGGCCTTAAGCCTCACCTACCGTTTGATGATCTGCTTATGCACGTTTGCCGTCTTCATGCTGCTGATGCTGCTGATTTCCGTCCGGCTGACCTTCTTCTCGATGATGTTCCTGCTCATGGGCGCTATGGCTATTCGCCTGGCCACGCGGCGTGCGGACGAGACCGGCAAGGCCGTTGTCGAGGAAAACAAGCAGTTCGGCTTGAGGATGTGGGAGAGCATCAACGCGCTGCAATTGATCCGCGCTTTCGCCCAGGAAGACTATGAACGCAATCGCTTCCGAAAGACTTCCGACAATGTGCGGCGACGCCTTTTGAAGCTCGATATGCTGTGGGCGACACCCGCGCCTGTCTCGGAAATCTCGATTACAATCCTGATCGGTGTGCTCGTTCTCGTCGCTCAATCGGTGGGCCTGGGCATTGCTGCGCTCGCCGCGTTTCTCTCGCTGCTATATCGCCTGCAAGGCCCAACACGGGAGTTGCTGCAATCGAAGATCGCGCTCGACGGGCTCGCCGGCAGCATCGACGATGTCGATGACTTCCTCCGCACAACGGAGAAGCCTTTTCTCGCGCAGGGGCACGTGCAGGCGCCCGCCTTCAGGAACGCCGTCGAATTCCGCAGTGTCTCCTTCCATTACGCACATGATCAGCCGCTTGCGCTGGAGGATGTTTCCTTCAGCATTCCCGCCGGTAAAACCACGGCGATCGTGGGCGAATCGGGGGCCGGTAAGTCCACGGTGATGGCGCTGCTCTTTCGCTTCATGGATCCGACATCCGGTGCGATCGTGGCAGACGGCATGCCTCTTTCCGAATTCGATCTTCGCAGCTGGCGCAAGCGCCTGTCGCTGATGTCGCAGGAGGTCCATCTCTTCAACGACACGATTGCAGCCAACATCGCCTATGGCGATCTGGGGGCCGGGCCGGCCGAGATCCGCAAGGCTGCCGAAATCGCCAAGGCGGACGATTTCATCCGTTTGCTTCCGGATGGCTACGAGACACGGATCGGCGATCAGGGAATGCGGCTGTCGGGCGGGCAAAGGCAGCGCGTGGCGCTCGCGCGAACGATCCTTCGAAATCCCGATATTCTGCTCCTGGATGAGGCGACGAACGCGCTCGATGCCGAAACCGAACAGGCGTTTCAGCTGGCGCTCGACGCGTACTCACACAACCGCACCGTTGTCGTGATCGCTCACCGGCTCTCGACCGTTCTCGCGGCCGATCAGATCATCGTCATGACAAAGGGCCGTGTGGTCGAGGCCGGTTCGCCGGATGAGCTCTTCAAGCGGCAGGGACATTTTTCCAGGCTCCACGAATTTCAGCACGGCCGCCGCAGCGGGCGGGAGTTGGGTGATGAGTTACAAGCTTATTGATATCGAGTTGTCGGAGCCCCTGGCGCCTATCGAACTCTCGGCTGACCAGACGGGTGTCGGCTTGATCGCACGATGGCGGGGCCGGCTGATCGCATTTGAAATGATCGAGCGGCCGGCCGGCTCTGTGCTGTCGGCCGAGAGCCTGAAAGCCCTTGCCGAGGAGCGATTTGCGGAGCGCATCCTCGTTGCAAAGCTGGAGGAGGAGCTGAGGGCGCGCTTGCCCGCGAACGAGGCGACGCTGCCCAGTCTCAGCATCGCCATTTGCACCAAGGATCGTGCACAACGTCTCTCCCGGTTGCTGCGCTCGCTCGATCAGGTTCGGCATGAATCTCCCTTCCGGTTCGTCGAAATCATCGTGGTCGACAATGCCTCGGTGGATACGGCCACGCGCGAGGCCGTCGAGAATTTCCGCGATATCCGCTACGTTTTCGAACCGAAGGCTGGGCTGGATTTCGCCCGAAATGCTGCCCTTCACGCGGCCTGGGGCGATATCATCGCCTATCTGGACGATGATGTCGTGGTGGACCGCAATTGGCTTGCAGGCCTTGCCAAGGCGTGCCGCGACAACCCTGGCGTCGGCGGTTTCACCGGCCTTGTGCTGCCGTTTCGTCTCGACACCGAGGCACAGATCTTTTTCGAGCGACGTGGAGGGTTCGGCCGCGGCTTTGCGCGACGGGAGTTTCACAAGGCGCGCTTCGACAATCCGCTCCATCCCGTCGGTGCCGGCATTCTCGGTGCCGGCTGCAACATGGCCTTCGACCGTTCGTTACTGATCGAGCTCGGCGGTTTCGACGAGGCGCTCGATACGGGAGCGCCGCTGCCCGGAGGCGGGGATCTCGATATTTTTTACCGCGTCCTGCGCTCCGGACGCCCGATGATCTATGAGCCGGAATATGCGGTTTATCATGAGCACCGCGAAACCATTCCGCAGCTCAGGCGGCAATACTGGACCTGGGGTCTCGGCATGATGGCCTTTCTCGTCAAGAGCTACCGCACCGATGGCATGATGCGAGCGCGCCATCGCGCCATGGTCCGCTGGTGGTTCTTCGACCAGTTGAAGGCGCTTATCCGCGCTGCGAGGCGGCTGCGCGGCCATGAGCTGCGGTTTGGTATCGCGGAACTCTGGGGCGGGATCTATGGCCTTGCTGGTGAATACGATCGCTCGCGCGCCCGTATCAGGTCGATCCGGGAGCGCAACTCATGACGACAGAACGTTTTGAGGTGAGGCATGTCGATCTTGCGGCTGCGGATATCGGTAGCGAACGCGCGCCCGCTTTGTCGATCTTCTGGTGGAAAGATTTACCGCTCGGGGCGCGGGCATCCCTGGAGGACGAGCTACCTTACGGGGTTTCTCAATTGCGCCAGCTTGCTGCCGAACATGCAGCCGCACAGCTCCAAGCCCGCAGCATCGGGCTGGGTGCACCCTTGCGTGCCACCTATGAAGGACAGCCCAAGCCCGCGCTCTCGCTGGAGGCGGCGCTCGACGCGCAAAATCTGGTAGAGTCGCTCGATGCGATCGCAGCTTCATCCTCCGCTTCCGCGCAGGACATTTCCGTGGTCATCTGTACTCGCGATCGCGGTCCGGCTCTGAGCAAATGTCTGAGCAGCCTTGCAGCACAACGCAGCCCTCCAGGTGAGGTCGTCGTCGTCGACAATTCTTACGATGGGAATGCGACGGACATCTGCGGGCAATTCCCCGATTTTCGCTATGTCCATGAGCCTCGTGCCGGTCTAAGCCGAGCCCGGAACACCGGTATTCAAACGAGCCGGTTTGATATCGTTGCTTTCACCGACGACGACGTCGAAGCGCATCCGGGCTGGACTGCGGAGATCGCGCGCGCCTTTGCGGAACGGGATGTCATCGAGGCGTTCACCGGTCTCGTGTTGCCTGCGCGTCTCGATACGGCGGCGCAATGCGCCTTTCAGTTCACCATGGGCGGCTTTGGCTCGACCTTCGTGCCGCTCACCTTCGACAGGCGTTTCTTTGAGGAGACGCGGCCGAGCGGAGCGCATGTCTGGAAGATCGGCGCCGGCGCCAACATGGCCTTTCGACGCTCCGTATTCGAGCGGGTCGGCCTCTTCGACGAACGCCTCGGCGCGGGGGCGGCAGGATGTTCCGAAGATTCGGAGCTTTGGTACCGGCTGCTGGCGGCCGGCGGCGTATGCCTCTATGAGCCCCGGGCTGTTGTCTTCCACCACCATCGCAGCGACTGGCCCGGCCTCAAGCGGCAGATCAGAGCCTATATGAAGGGTCACGTTGCAGCCCTTGTGACGCAATACGACAATTTCGGCGATCGCGGAAACATCGTGCGTATCGGCAAGCAGCTGCCCGTCTATTTTGCCAAGACCTTCGTCAAGGCGCTTTTCGAAGGGCCTCCGGGCAGGCTCGGAATTTTGGCGGCCGAAGTAGAGGGCTGGATCGCCGGCCTGCAGTTTCTCCTGCGCTTCGGCTGGAGAATGCGGCGAACCCCGATGGGGACCGCTGCTACGGCTGAAAAAGGAATATCGCGATGATCAAGAAAGCAGCGCTTGGCCAGTTTCTGTCCGGAAACCCCTATCCGAACGGCTTGACGGATGGCCTGTTCTATCGCGAAAAGATGCGCGCCATCCACCGGGTGGCCCCGGCGGAAACCGGAGGCAGAGGACGGGTGCTGGAAATCGGCGGCGGCCGCAGCGGCCTTGCCAGTATCCTCTATCCGCAGGCCGAAATCGTCACGCTCGATATCGATCCGGAGCTGGCCGACCATCAGCCCTCCTGGGCGAAATCGACCTTCATTTGCGGCGACGCCTGCTCGCTGCCAATGGATGACGACAGTTTCGATATCGTCACCATGTTCGACGTGCTGGAGCATATCGAGGACGACCGCCGCGCCGCGCAGGAGGCGTTGCGGGTGGTACGGCCGGGTGGATATGTCCTGATCTCCACTCCCGAGATCAACTGGCATTATCCCTATTTCAGCGTCATGAAACGCCATTGTCCGCATGAAAGCGAACTGATGCGCGAATGGGGCCATGTCAGGCGGGGATACCGGGATCCGGAACTCGCGGCCCTTTTCGACAGACGCCCGGAACGACGCGCCACCTTCATCAATGCCGCCACAGCGTTTTTCCATGACGTTTCGTTTTCTCGCATCGGACGCCGTCGCCGCAAGGTCCTCTATGCGCTGGCCGCGCCCGTGACCTTCCTCGGTTACTTGATGCACCGGCCATCCACGCGTGGCACCGAGACGGCCTTTGCCTGGCGCAAATGAGAGGTGACCAGACGTCAAAGGTGATCGCGCTTTTCCCATGGGGGGACGTGATCGAAGAATTTCTCGATCCGATCGGGCTTGAACTTCGGGATTTCGTCGAGCGGATGACGGGAGGCTGGCTGTTCGGCTATGCGGCGGCACTGGGTTCGGCCGGCCACAAGCCGATCATCGTCTGTGCATCGGAGCGAGTGAACGGGATTGAGTGCTATGAGCATCAAGGTACGGGCACGCCGATCTGGGTCGCGCCGGCAAAGCGGCCACGCCAGGGCCATTCCCCTGCCGCCTACAGCCTGCGGCGCTGGTCTGCAACGCCGCTTTCAGCTTTCCGCGAGATCCTTTCCCGCTCCAAATGCGATCTGCTGCTTGCCCAGGAGTATGAATATACGCGCTTCGATGCGCTGGCATGGCTGGCGCGGCGTTTGAACCTTCCTCTCTACGCCACCTTTCAGGGAGGGGATCGCACGCTGTCCTGGATCGAGGCTGCTGCAAGACAGCTTTCGCTGCGCGTCTGTCGCGGCCTGATCGTCGCGTCTTCCGCAGAGCGTGAGCGTCTTGCCAGGGCCTATCCGCGCATTGCTGTCGATATCGCGAATATCCCCAATCCGCTGGATACGCGGGAATGGCAAGCCACGGATCGCAGCGAGGCGCGCGCAAATCTTGGCCTGCCGCAGGATTGCTTCATCGTCCTCAATCACGGGCGCATCGATATCCGCCGCAAGGGGCTCGATGTACTTCTGAACGCGTGGGAGCGCTTCGCCGATGCTTCCACGTGCCGATTGGTGATCATTGGCTCGGGTCAAGACAACGACGCTTTCGCAAAGCTCGTTCGCGAAAGCGAACTGGCGAACGTCCAATGGTTGTCCGGCTACATGACGGATCGCATCTTGATTCGCCGCTGGCTATCCGCCGCGGACGTCTATGTCACAGCTTCGCGTATCGAGGGCATGCCGGTTGCGCCATTGGAGGCCATGGCCTGCGGCCTTCCCGTCATCGCTTCGGATGCACAAGGCCTGCCGGACATTCTCGTCGACGGCGAGGCCTCGGGCGGCCTGATGGTCGCGCAGGAACAGCCGGACGAAATCGCGCGGGCCTTGGCAAGATTGAAAGATGATGGAGCTCTTCGCGCGCGACTGGGTGCCGCCGCCCGACGGCGGGTTACGGAGAAATTTTCGATCGAAGCGGTTGGCGCCGCTCTCGATGAGTTTCTGACAACGGCACGCAAGTAAGGATCACATCCGGCGGCGATACCAGGCGAGCGCGGTCTCGATAATCCTGTTTATGCCGGAATGCCGGGGCACCCATCCAAGCTCGCGCTCGGCTTTATCGGCCGCAGCGACGAGAGCCGGTGGATCGCCGGCTCTGCGGGGACCATAGGCAACGGGAAGGCCGCGTCTGGAAATGCGGCTGACAGCATCGACCAATTCCCTAACGGTCGTCCCATTGCCGGTGCCGAGGTTGTAGACGTGCACCCCCTCATCCCGCAACAGCTTCTCCCCGCCAAGGACATGAGCCTGCGCGAGATCGCTGACGTGGATGTAGTCGCGGATGGCAGTTCCGTCACGCGTGTCGAAATCGGTGCCGTTGATGGTGAAGGTTCGGCCCGATCTGATCGCCGCTTCTATGGCGAGCGGCACGACATGGGTCTCGGGCTCGTGCCGTTCACCGATCTCGCCATCAGGATCGCAGCCGGCCGCATTGAAATATCGCAGCATCACCGCGTTGAGGCCGCGGGCGCGCGCGAAATCCTCCACCATCCGCTCGATCATGAATTTCGACCATCCATAGGGATTGATCGGCCATTGCGGATGGCTCTCGTCAATCGGGGTACGGCTCGGAATGCCATAGGATGCGCAGGTGCTTGAAAAGATCAGCCGGTTGATGCCTGCCTTGAGCATTTCCTCGATGAGAACCAGCGTCCCGAATGTGTTGTTCCGATAGTAGAGCTCTGGAAACTCGACGGATTCGCCGACATAGGCGTAGGCGGCGAAATGGGCGACCACATCCGGGCGGTATTGGCGCAACGTTGCCGCGACCGTCTCGGCGTCGGCAATGTCGCCCTCGACCAGCGGCCCCCACTTCACGGCGTCACGCCAGCCGCGGGAGAGATTGTCGTAGGTGACAACCGACCATCCGGCCTCGGCGAAGGCCTTGCAGCAATGCGATCCGATATAGCCGGCTCCGCCGGTGACAAGGACCGTCCTCATTCGGCGGCGATCGCGTGCGAACGGCCAGATGAAAGCAGTTCCTCAAAATAGGCGATCGTTTTGCCCAGCCCGGCTTTCAGCTGAACCTTCGGCTTCCAGCCGAGTTCGCGCGATGCGACCCCGATATCCGGCTGCCGTTGCCTGGGATCATCGGCCGGCAGGGGGAGGTATTTTATCGCCGAGCGGCTTCCGGTCAGTTCTATCGTGAGATTGGCAAGTTCCAGCATCGTAAACTCCGCCGGATTGCCGAGATTGATCGGGCCTGTCACCTCATCCTTTGTTCCCATCAGGCGAACCAGGCCGTCGATAAGATCGTCGACATAGCAGAACGAGCGCGTTTGCTGACCGCTGCCATAAACCGTTATCGGCTTGTTCTGCAGCGCCTGCACGATGAAGTTGGAGACGACCCGGCCGTCATCGGGGCGCATCCTTGGACCATAGGTGTTGAAGATGCGCGCGACCTTGATCCGTAGCCGGTGCTGACGCCAGTAATCGAAGAACAGGGTCTCGGCGCAGCGCTTGCCTTCGTCGTAACAGGAACGCGGGCCTATCGGGTTCACCCGGCCCCAATACTCCTCCGGTTGGGGATGGATCTCGGGATCGCCATAGACTTCGGACGTCGAGGCCTGGAGGATCTTGGCGCCGACCCGTTTGGCAAGGCCGAGCATATTGATCGCACCGTGGACGCTGGTCTTGGTCGTCTGCACCGGATCGAACTGGTAGTGAACGGGGCTCGCCGGACAGGCGAGATTGTAGATCTCGTCGACCTCCACATAGAGAGGGAAGGTAATGTCGTGGCGGACGATTTCGAAAGATCTGTTATCAAGCAGATGCGAGACGTTGTTTTTCCGTCCCGTAAAAAAATTATCTACGCAGATAACCTCGTGTTTTTCCTGCAAAAGCCGTTCGCATAGGAAGGAGCCGAGAAAACCTGCGCCGCCGGTAACGAGGATTCGCTTTGTTTGCTGCATGACGGTCATCTCGCCGCTGGCGGCGTGATGCTGCCGCCGTTGGAAACTGCGACAGATGCCGGGGCTAGGATGCCGCTTTCAAGGACGCCGTTCATATTCATCGACCTTCTCCGCATGCACTATGACAGCGGCCGGATGTCCCGCCGCCTCCATCGCCAGAAACAACTGGCGCAAAGGTCGGGGCAATCCATGGGAATAGGACCAAAGATTATGTCTTCGGGCCTAGGTCCTGTCATGGATCGGACTTTGGTCTGATGGAGGCTGAAAGTCTTCCGGAGGACATCATGGCGGGCATCGCTTCTTGGCTTCCAATGACCGATTGATCGGCTTTGGATTGGCTGACATAGTGCCGCCGCTATCCGACCATTCTGCGCAAAGACCCATCAATGACCGAATCCGCCGCTCATTCCTTTTCGCCCGTTTCCGCTCGCCCCTTGGCGAAGATCAGCCTGAAATGGGGCATGGTCGAGGAGCCGTCGCTTTCCATCCTGGAGAAATTCCAGCTCCTGCGGGATCTCGGTTATGACGGGGTCGAGCTCGATGCGCCCAATGACCTGCCGCTCGACGAAGTTCTGAATGCCCGCGACAAGACCGGGCTCGCTATCCCCGGCCTCGTCAATGCCGTGCACTGGAAGCGTCCGCTGACGGATCCCGATCCATCGGCGCGCCAGGCCTGTATCGATTCGATGGTCAAGGCTCTGCATGATGCAAAGCTCTATGGCGCGACGACGGTGCTGCTCGTTCCCGGCGTCGTCAATGCGGGCACCAGTTACAAGACCGCTTACGCGAGAGCCGGAGAGGAAATCGTCAGGATCCTGCCCGCTGCGGAAGAGAGCGGTGTATCGATCGCACTCGAAAATGTGTGGAACGACTTTCTTCTGAGCCCGCTTGAGGCGGCTGACTTTATCGATCACTTCAACCATCCCAGGCTCGGCTGGTATTTCGATGTCGGCAATGTGCTCCGCTACGGCCGGCCGACGGATTGGATCGAGGCACTCGGCAAGCGCATCCTGAAGATCGACATCAAGGAATACAGCCTCGAAAAGATGAACAGCGAAGGCCCGTGGAAGGGCTTCGATGTCGAGCTGGGCGAGGGCGACTGCGATTGGGCAGCGGTCAACAAGGCTCTCGCTGATGTCGGTTACTCCGGCTGGGCCTCCATCGAGGTGCCGGGAGGCGACCGTCAGCGCCTAGCCGATTTGAAGAAGCGCGTCGATCGGATCGCCGCGCTCTAATGGCCGGATTGCAAGCGGGCGATGGTCAGCGGCCGGCAGCCGCAAACATCGCCTTCGCATTCTTCAGGCCGGTTTCGCAACCATATTGCGTCGGCTCGTTGCCTTCATATTCCAGCGAGACGAAGCCGTCATAACCTGAGGTGACGATGTCCTCGATGATGGACCTGACAGGCAGGTCGCCATAGCCGAATACCGAGCCGCGGATCGCCTGGCCGCCGGCCGTCTGCAGCCAGTCCGCGCCAGGCGCTATCTGGCGCACATAGAAATCCTTGATGTGGACGAAACTTGCATGAGAAAGGCACGCACGCGTCCCCGTCAGGGGATTCTCATCGACGCAGAGGAAATTGCCGATATCGACGGTCAGCTTAAAGCTCGGCAGATTGACGGCATGAAGAAGCCGCTTGATCCGCTCGCTGGAATTCATGAAGAAACCGTGATCCTCGACGCTGGTGGTCACGCCATAGCGCCCGGCATGCGTGGCAAGCTCATGGGTGGCTTCGGCGATCGCCGGGAACGCGGCTTCGAACTGGCCGGGCTCCGTTGCGCGGAGCGACCAGGGAACGACATCGTGCCGCAGGAAGCGGATGCCGAGCTTGTCGCAAAGCTCGACATAGCGCTTCAGCCGGCCAAGCTGGAATGCGCGTTCGCCGTCATCAATGAAATTGCCGGACATGCAGAGGCCGGAAAGCGGTACGCCGCTTTTCTGAGATGCGCCCTTCAGCCGCTCCAACATCTCCGCGTCATTGGCGAGTTCATACTGCAGGTCCTGTCCTTCGGGCGCGACGGAAAGCGTCGCCAGTTCGACATGATCGCCGCCATGTTTGCCGACCCAAGCAAAGACATCCTCGATCTGCATGCCGCCGCTCTGCATCAACGGACGGAAACTGTATGAACTCAGACCTATCTTCATCGTGCCTCTCCTCGAGCTCTTTCACAAAAACTTTGTTCGGTAACTTAACAATCCCGGTTGACTTCGGCTACGATACATCTTTGTTTGCAATCAAATTGATTTAAGAGTGGGGAATAGCAGGAATGTCTCGTCAGTCCGCCGACGTCGTCATCATCGGAAGTGGCCCGACCGGCTCGGCCTATGCACGGGTCATCAGGAATGAATGGCCGGAAGCGCGTATTCTGATGGTGGAAGCCGGTCCGCAGATTTTGCCGCAAAAGGGTGCACATCTCGACAATATTCCGGATCTCGAGGAACGCGCAGGTTTCGAGGTGCATGCCCAGGGTGGCGACCGCAGCCCGCGCATGCCAATCAACAAGGAAGAGTGGGAGGCCCGCCGCGCTGGCGGCTTCGATCATTCGTTGCTGCGCCGCTCGGGCCTTTTCATCGCCAACGACGCCGATGCCCAGGATGAGAACCTCTTCGCCGGCTTCTCGGCGGCCAATGTCGGCGGCATGGGCACCAAATGGTCGACCGGCACGCCGGTGCCATCGGAGATCGAATTGGTGCCCTTCATCTCCACCGATGAGATGCAGAGGGCTTTGGCCGTGTCGGCAGGATTGCTCGGTACCAACAAGGACCCACGCGCCGGCGATGCCGCAGCGGTCGCGATGCGCGAGCGCCTGGGCGAGGTCTTCAATCCCGGTCGCTCACCCGATCGCTTCGTCCAGCCGATGCCGCTCGCGGCAACGCCCGGTCCTGACGGCCTGCGCTATCACGGCACTGACGTCGTTCTTGGCGACCTTGTCGACGAGCCCGAGGAGAGCTTTCATATTCTCTCTGAAACCGCCTGCCGCCGCGTGATCCACGAAAATGGTCATGTCACGGGGGTCGAGCTCGCGCGAGCCGGCTCGAAGGAAACCTTTATTGTCAAGGCCGGCACGGTCGTCGTTGCGTGCGACTCGCTGCATTCCCCTCAGCTGCTCTACGCCTCTGGCATCCGCCCTGAAGCGCTCGGCCGCTACATCAACGACCATTATATCGTCTCGCAGATCACCGAAATGCAGACCGATGTGCCCATGACCGCGATGAGCTGGATTCCGGCTACCAAGGAGTTCCCCTACTCGGTCACCATCGCTCCGGCCAGCCTGCACTCGATGCCGCATGCCAGCGACATGAGCGGCCAGCCGATTGGCATGGGCGTTTTCGTGCCCTCCGATATCAGCGCCGACAACCGTGTCACCTTCGATGACGATCGCCGTGACTGGCTCGGGCTGCCAGCTATTTCCATCCATTGGCGTCAGTCGGAGGGCGACAAGGCGCGCCTCGAAGAGGCCAAGGGCCATGCCCAGCGGATTTCCGCCATTATCGGTCGCCCGGCGCCCGGTTTTGCTACCTTCGTGCAGCCGGTCGGCTCGTCGTTGCATTATCAGGGCACGATCCGTATGGGCGAGCGCAACGATGGTACCAGCATTTGCGACAGGAACTCCAAGGTCTGGGGCTTCGACAACCTCTATGTTGCCGGCAATGGGGTCATTCCCACGAAGACCGCCACAAACCCGACCCTGTTCAGCGTCGCTCTCGCCAGTATCGGCGCCAGCCAAATCGCTGCCGCTCGCCGTATCGCCTGATCGAGAGACCGGCTGATTATTGGTCATAGGACCGGATCGATGCGCGCCCTTATCGTCACCTAAGGGCGCTACCGTCGTCCGCAACCGATCGGTCAGTAAACCAATCGAGCTCTTATCGTTCCCGGGATCTGCCGGAGCGTGTCGAGTATTTCATTCGCTGTTTGGCCAACGCCTTCGACTTCAATGACCACGTAGCCCGTGTCGCCGTGGGTTTGCAGGAACTCGCCGACGATATTCAACCCGCGCGACGAAAAGATCGTATTCAGGCTGTTCAGGATCCCCGGGCGATTTTCGTGAACATGGATGAAACGCGTGCCGTTTGGACGCGGCGGCAATTGAACCTGCGGGAAATTGACCGCGCCCAACGTCGAGCCGATATCGGAATATTCCACAAGCTTCCGGGAAACTTCTCTTCCGATCCGCTCCTGGGCTTCCTCTGTCGATCCGCCGATATGCGGCGTCAGGATCACATTATCCAGCCCTTGCAACGGCGTTTCGAAGCGTTCCTTGTTCGATGCCGGCTCCTTGGGGAACACGTCGACTGCTGCGCCTGCGAGATGCCCTTCTTTCAAAACCTTCGCGAGGGCGTCCAAATCGACCACGGTGCCGCGGGAATTGTTGATGAAAAAGGCACCCTTCTTCATCCTGCGCAGCTCGGCTTCGGTGATCATGTTCTGGGTTGAGCTGGTTTCGGGAACATGCATCGTCACGAAATCCGAGATTTCGAGCAGCTCGCCGAGCGAAGCCATGGATTCCGAATTGCCGTGGCGAAGCCTGTCCGTCGGATCGAAATAGCGAACGTTCATGCCCATGCTTTCCGCAAGAACGCTCAGCTGCGAGCCGATATTGCCGTAGCCGACGATACCGAGCGTTTTCCCACGCATCTCGCGGCTGCCTTCGGCGGATTTGTCCCATCCGCCGGCATGAGCGGAAGCCGAACGTGGAAGGATCCGCCTGGTCAGCATGATGATTTCACCGATGACGAGTTCGGCGACCGAGCGCGTATTCGAATAGGGGGCGTTGAATACCGGGATCCCGCGCCGACGAGCCGCATCCAGATCGACTTGATTCGTCCCTACGGAAAAGCAGCCGACCGCCATGAGCTTCTTGGCGGAGCTGAAAATCTCTTCTGTCAGCTGCGTGCGTGAACGAATGCCGATGATGTGTGCTTCGGCGATGTGGCTCTTGAGATCCTTGTCATCGAGAGCTTTCGGCAAATGCGTGAGATTGACGTAGCCCGATGAGGTAAAATAGTCCACCGCGCTCTGACTGATCCCTTCCAGCAGAAGGACTGAAATCCGATCACGGGGAAGAGAAAGTTGTCCGCTCATTGAATTACCTTCGATAGTCGAATTCGATTAGGCCGACGCCGATCGCCGCCACGAGCACATGACTTAGACCATCCAAGGGACAGCGCAAGAACAAACTCAATTCGTTCGGCGGGAGGAGCTTTGTTCCAGCAGTTCAGTTCGTCCTCGCACTATGCGATCGCCAAATCATATCATCGACGGCTGGCAACGGTTCAATGCAATCGGGCGAGCCGTTCGCATAGAAACTGGGGGATATCAGCCGATTTCCAGCTGCCGCAGAGGTCGACGGTAAGACAACCCGAAGATATCCTTCATGACAGCCCCTTCAGATGCACTTGCCGCCATCGACATTGAGATCGACGCCGGTGATCATGCTCGCTTCGTCCGAGCAGAGGAACGCGGCGGCGTTGCCCATGTCCGCGGGTGTCGAAAGCCGTCCGATCGGAATGGTGGCGACGATCCGCGCGCGGCTTTCGTCGCTGTCGGAGCCAATGAAGGTCGAGAGCAATGGCGTATCGCCGGCGACGGGATTGATGGCGTTGACGCGAATTCCGAAGGGAGCAAGCTCTACGGCCATAGCGCGGGTGGCGGCGATGCCCCATCCTTTCGAGGCATTGTACCAGGTGAGATTGGGGCGAGGGGAGACGCCACCGGTGGAGGCAATGTTCAAAATGGCGCCGTGCCGCTCAGCCTTGAAATGCGGCAGCACCGCCCGCGCACCATTGTAGATCGAACGGATGTTGACATTGAAGATGCGCTCGAAAAGGTCTTCATCCATATCTTCCATCGGCATCGGCGGCTGTCCGACACCGGCATTGTTGACGAGGATGTGCAGGCCGCCGAACCGCGCCAGCGCGAGATCCCTTGCGGCAGCGAGGCTGTCGAGCGTGGCGACATCGCCCGCAATCGGCGCGACCGACCCTTCGTGCTGCGCCGCCACCCGCTCTGCAGCTGCAAGGTCCCGATCGACGAGCACGACCCGCGCGCCTTCCTCGACGAATTTCCGGACGATCCCTTCGCCGAAACCCGACCCGCCACCCGTGACGATCGCCACTTTTCCCACAAGACGCATATCAAGCTCCTCCATTTGCTCCAGCATCGGATAAGTCGGAGCGATTTCACAGTCCGATTATCTGAACGCCTTTTTAGCTTTCTTTATTTGTATTGTGGCCGTCTGATAGTGAATATCGACGACAGAATGAAGCTGGGAGGCCGCGCCATGACATTGACTTTCGACGCCAAGCAAATGGCGGCCGAGCTTTACGACGGCGGCTTTCGGCCAATGTTCATCGGCGGCCAATGGGTTGCCGCCCAATCCGGCGAAGTCAGCGAAACCTACAATCCGGCGACCGGGGCAGTCCTGGCAACGGTTCCGTTGGCTGCACCCGCCGATGTCGACCGCGCCGTTGCCGCGGCGCGACGGGCTCTGGAGGGGTCGTGGTCCAGGTTCTCGCCCTATGAGCGCCAGACGCTGCTCCTGAAAATCGCCGATCTGTTCGAGAAAAACTGGGAGCGCCTTTCGGTTTCCGACACGCTGAACATGGGCATGCCGATCACGCGCACGCTCGCCAACAAGCGGCGGGTGATCGGCATGCTGCGGTTTTACGCCGGCATGGCGACAGCCCTTCATGGCGAGGTGATCGACAACTCCATACCCGGCGAGATCGTGACTTTCACCCGCCGGGAGCCGATCGGGGTCGTCGGTGCGATCATTCCCTGGAACGCGCCCACCGCCGCATCGATCTGGAAGATCGCCCCAGCGCTGGCGACAGGCTGCACGGTGGTATTGAAACCCTCTGAGGATGCGCCGCTTACTCCCCTGCTGATCGCCAAACTCATGCAAGAGGCCGGCGTGCCGGACGGCGTGGTCAATATCGTCACCGGCCGGGGATCGGTCGCCGGCACCCGGCTGGCCGAACATCCCGATGTCAACAAGATCGTCTTCACCGGGTCCACCGCCACCGGGCAATCGATCGCCCGCGCCGCAGTCGGCAACTTGAAACGGGTCTCGCTGGAACTCGGCGGCAAGTCGCCGGTGATTGTCTGCCGTGATGCCGACATAGACCGAGCCGTGCCCGTCGCCGCCATGGCGGTCTTTGCGCATTCGGGGCAGATCTGCATCGCCGGTTCGCGCTTGTTCGTGGCGCGCGAGATCCACGAAGAATTCGTCGCCAAGGTCGGCGAATTTGCCCGCTCGCTGCGGATCGGTCACGGGATCGAAGCCGATACCGATATCGGACCGCTGATTTCCGCCCGCCAGGCGCAGGTCGTCGAGAGCTTCATCGCATCCGGGCAGAGCGAAGGCGCCGCCCTGGTCGCGGGCGGCACGCGCCTTTCGGGCGCGCTCTACGACAAGGGAAACTTCATCGCCCCGACTGTATTCGGTAACGTCAAGGACGAGATGAGGATCGCCCGCGAGGAGATCTTCGGGCCAGTCATTTCGGCGATGCCCTTCGACACGATCGAGGAAGCCGTCGAGCGCGCCAATGCATCGCCCTATGGACTTGCGGCTGGCATCTTCACCCAGAATCTTGGAATGGCGCACAAGCTGGTGCGCCGCATCAAGGCGGGATCGGTCTGGGTGAACATGTATCATGCGCTCGACCCGGCCGTGCCCTTCGGCGGCATGAAGATGTCGGGCTACGGTCGCGAAGGCGGCATAGAGCATCTTCACGAATATCTCGAAACCAAGGCCGTTTGGATACAGACGGACTAGTATTTAGGCTTCACCGCGCAGATTGGTGCGAATGAGGGCGATAAGCTGCTCGGCATAGCGCTGCTGCACATAGCCACGGCTTGTGATGATGCCGACAGCCCGGCGGGCGTTGGGATTGTCGAGCGGCACGACGCGGACGCGGCTGTCGACATTCCGCCCGAGCGCGATGCCCGGCACGATCGACACGCCAAGTCCGGACGAGGCGAGCGCCAACGCGGTCTGGGCGCTCTCGACCTCGTATTGGACATTGAGTTCGATGCCTTCCTCGCGCATCAGCCGATCGACGAGGCCGCGAACAGCGGTCTTGCGATTGAGCATGATCAACGGGAACTGGGCGATGGCGTCCAGCCTGATCGTTTTTTCACCGGTGTATAGCTCTTCGGGAATGCAGGCGACCAGCGGATCGTCGATGATCGATTCGAAATGGAAGTCGTTGAGGTTGGGCACCTCCGGGCCGATATAGAACTCCACCTCCTGCTGCTGCAGCATGACGAGTGCTGCCTGCGGCGGCGTTTCCTGCACCTCGACTATGCTGCGCGGATAGCGCAGCTTGAAGGTCGACAGGATGTCGCCGAGCCGGCTGGTGGCAAGCGTCGGAGCGCAGGCGATCTGTATCTTTCCTTTACGGCGCGCGGCCAGTTCCGTCAGCTTGTCGAGGCTTGCCTGCACATCGGCCATGGCCCGCCCGATCTCCTCGAACAGCGCCTGGCCTTCGTTGGTGAGATTGACCCGCTGCGGCGTGCGCGTGAAGAGGCTGATGCCGATCTGCTCCTCAAGGTCCTTGATCTGCATGCTCACCGCCGAGGGTGACCGGTTGCTTTCTTCCGCGGCCTTGCGAAAGCTTCCGGATTCCGCTGCAAGAAGAAAGGTTTGCAGCAATTTCAGATTGATATTCGGCATGATTGTTATGGTCTCACTTGCGCCGATCGATACCGATCGACCCCTCCGAGCCCGAGCATATTCCGCCATGTGATCATGACAAGATCGGCTGCAGAAAAAAGCCGCTTGCAATGGCGATGCAAGCGGCCTGGAGGTCAATTTGGGAGGGATCAATGAACGGCTGCAAACATGATTTTCTCTTCGAACGCATCTGAGGCCATCATCTCTTCGACAACACGGCCGCGTTTGACCACGAGAATACGATCGGACACGGCCATGATTTCCGGCAGGTAGGAGGAAATGACGACGACGCCCACTGCCTGCCGGCGATCCTTGTCTTGATACTCCTGATTTTCTGGCGCGACGCGATCGATGTTGTCCTGGTTCTCGTCTTTATCGGCCTTTGCGGCGTAACGAAGATGACGCCTCCGGAGTGACGCAAGAAGTACCGGATCGCGATCGAGCACGGGCCAGAACGTGTTTGAGGTCGAGTTTTCGGGCGTCTCGTTCATGTTGGCGGCATGAACACGAACACCGAACAAAATCGCAAACTCGCCGAAACGCTCAGGTCATTGTCGCTTGAGCCTTCATTCCAAACAGTGGCGTCGCCGGTCAAGAGGAATCGGCGGCTTGCCTTATCGAGTGTCCTGCTTGCGCTTGGCGTCAGTGCGATCGCTGTCGCGTTCTTCTGGCCGGATATTTCGCCTCGCTTCAAAGCGGTACTGGAATCGCAGCCGGAAATCATGACACCGCCCGGCATGGCGCAAACCGGCGACGACCCAAAGGCGGCATCCAGTCAGGCGGCCTCCGGTAGCGGTTCGCCCATCCCTTCCGCCAATTCGCTGAGATCGGCATCCGCGCCGGAGATAACCGGGTCCGGCTTCGTCGTCGCACCGCGCATCGTGACAGTCTTTTCCAAATATGAGGGAGAGATCGCATCGATTGACGTGCATATCGGCGATCTTGTCGAAGCCGGGCAGGTTATCGTCAGGATCGATGACATCAGCGCCAACTTCTCACTCGAGCAGGCCAAGGCCGACAACGATGCCGCCAAGCTTGTCCTTGAGGGAAAGATCCTGGCGCTCAAGCAGGCCGACAGCTCGCTGCAGCGCAATGCGGCGCTCTCTGCAAAGAGCGCTGTTTCCATCCAGACCGTCGAGGAGGCCCAGACCGCCAGAGACACGGCGTCGAATGCGGTCGACCAGGCGCGCCAAAGCTATGCCAGGGCGCAACTCGGTGTGAAGATCGCGCAGGAACATGTCGATGCATTGACCGTCAGAGCCCCGATCTCGGGTACGGTGACGCGGCTCGACGCGCATGTCGGCGGCCGCGTGCTGGCCCGAATGGACAGTATCAACGAAAATGAAAGTCTGCTGACGATCACGGATACCAAGAGCCTGGTGATCGATGCTGACGTCGCCGAAACCAATATCGGCGAACTTCGACCAGGCCTTCAAGGCGAGGCCGTCCTCGACGGCTTTCCGGATAAGCCTTTCGCGATCGAGATCCTGCAGCTGTGGCCCGTCACTTCGGCGGAAAAAGGCACGATCACCCTGCGTCTGGCGCTCCTTGATCCACCAGACGGTACCATGCCCAACATGGCCGCCCGCATCCGCATTTCGACCATTCCAGCACAACAGCCAGGAGACACTCCTCGATGACCGCCTCAACAAGCAAAGAGCCGTATATCATGCTCAACAATGTCAAGAAGGGATACAAGATAGGCACCGAGACCGTACCGATCTTCTCCAATCTCGACCTGCAGATCACCCGTGGCGAGTTCGTCGCGATCATGGGGCCTTCCGGATCCGGAAAATCGACGCTGCTCAACATGCTATCGGGCATAGACAAGCCGGATCAAGGCCGCCTGCGCATTGGAGTCAGCAACCTTGACCAGATGGGCGAGGCAGCCCGCTCCTCCTGGCGGGCCCACAATATGGGCATCGTCTTCCAGTTCTATAATCTCCTGCCGATGCTGAACGCGGCCGAGAATATCGAACTGCCGCTTCTGCTGAAGCCGCTTTCGTCGAGGGAGCGCCGGGTCCGCGTCGACAAGGTTCTGGATCTGGTGGGGCTTTCGGGCCGCCAGAAGCAGTATCCGAAGCTGATGTCGGGCGGCCAGCAGCAGCGCGTCGGCATCGCGCGGGCGATCGTCGCAGACCCGGCATTGCTGCTCTGCGACGAGCCCACGGGCGATCTTGACCGGCGGTCGGCCGACGAGGTGCTGGAAATGCTGCGCTTCCTGAATCAGGAACTCGGCAAGACCATCATCATGGTGACCCACGACCCGCAAGCCGCAAGCTATGCCAGTCGAACGCTTCATCTCGACAAGGGCAGGTTCCTCGAAGAGCGGAGGGCGGACGCATGACGTTCCTCGATCTCGTGCGAAAAAGTGTATGGCGAAAACCGCTGCGCACAATATTGCTGATGATAAGCGTCGCCACGGCCTTTCTCATCTACGGTCTGACGGCGAGCTTCATCGACGGTAGCCAGGGTTCGTCAGCGGCCAGCGAGGATATTCTCGGGGTCATGAGTGCGGTCGGCCGCGCCCAGCCGCTGCCGATTTCCTATCTGAACCGGATAGACACCGAACCAGGTGTGGCCGCCGTCGGCTACATGTCGCGCCTGCGCGGCTTTGCGACGGTCGAAAAGAACATCATTTCCGTGAGTGCCGCCGATCCTGCACGGCTCTTCAGCTCGAACGGCAAGGAGCTCGGGCTGACGCCGGATTTGATCAGCGCGCTTGCCAGGGACCGCAGCACCGTCCTCGCCGGCCGGGCGCTTGCCGAGGCGCAGGGCTGGACCGTCGGCCAGAAGATCACTGTCACCAGCTTCGATACCGCACGGCAGGATGGCAGTCGCGACTGGTCCTTTGAAATCGCCGGCATCTTCGACGGCGAAAACGCCTCCACCGACACCTATTTCGTCATCGCCCAATATGACTATGTCAATGCGCTCAGAGCCCGCAACAAGGACACGGTCGACGCCTTCATCCTCCGGCCGCAGCCAGGTGTCCAAACAGGGCAGCTTGCTTCAAGGATCGATCAGCTATTCGCCAATTCGACGGCGCCGACGCAGACCAGATCGGAAAAGCAATTCCTGGAGGCCTTCCTGCGCCAGTATGCCGACATCGGATTGATCGTGAACATGGTGGTCGGCGCGGCATTCGGCACGCTGCTTATGATCGTCGGCAACACCATGATCTTTGCCGTTCGCGAGCGCACCTTCGAAATCGGCGTGCTAAAGACCTTGGGTTTTTCAGGTTCATGGATCATGGCGCTGATCCTTGGTGAGACATTCTTCATTTTCGTGGTCGGCGGCACCATCGGCCTGATGCTTGCATTGCTTGCAACGGTCATCACGGGACCTGCGATCGGCCTCGTCTTTTCCAATGCGATTTTTGCAAGAGCCCTGGCGATGGTCACCCTGTTGGCGCTTGCAACCGGTGCGCTTCCTGCACTGAACGCGCTCAGGATCCCAATAATCTCCGCATTCAAAACGAGGTAGAGCCATGCCCTCCAATGCCAAGCAAGCATTCGTCATGATCAGGGCAAATCTGTTCAGCCTGCCGCGACGCATCTCCATTTCCGCCTCCATGGTTCTTTCCGTGGCGCTCGTCGTCAGCGTTCTTACAGGCTTTCTGGCCATGGCAAGGGGTTTTGAGACGGCTCTGCAAAGTGCCGGCTCCAATTCCGTTGCCGTCGTTCTGGGTGGCGGCACCAACCAGGAGACCGGCTCGGATGTTCCGGCCTCCGTCATTCGCACGCTGAGCGCAATGACCGACGATATCGGTGTGACGCGAGACGCCAACGGCATGCTGATTTTCTCGCGCGAGATCGTCGTTGCCGTCGATGCCAAATCGAAAGGGTCGGAAGAGGGCCGGACCTTGGCTCTCCGTGGCATGGATCAATCCGGTCCCTCTATCCGTGATCATATTGCCTTGTCGGCCGGCCGTCCATTCGCACCCGGTTCGCGCGAGATCGTCGTCGGGGGGCGCCTGGCGCACCAGTTCGGGATATCGATCGGCAGCATCGTGCGGCTCGGCACGGTCGACTGGACGGTGGTCGGCCTGTTCTCGGCGCGAGGCAGCGCCTTCGAGTCCGAAATCTGGGCTGACCTCGACGCGGTTCGATCGGCCTTCGACCGGCAGGGGCAGGTCCAGAACCTGCGTTTGCGTCTTGCCAATCCCGCTTCCTTGCCGCGGCTGCAAGCCAAGCTCGACACAATCAGGACGACCCCGTTGCGTGCCGTCGTCGAAGCCGACCTTTATGCGGCGCAATCCGCCCACACCGCCAGTCTTATTCGGCTGTTCGGCTGGCCGCTTGCGCTGTTGATGGCCGTTGGCGCGACCGCCGGTGCGCTCAACACCATGATGAACTCCGTATCGGACCGTACTGTCGAGATCGCCACGGTCCGCGCACTCGGCTTTAGCCGGATATCCGCGTTTCTCGGCACATGGGCGGAGGCGATCGTGCTTGCCGCCCTTGGCGTGGCATTCGGACTGCTGGCATCCTGGCTGGTCTTCAATGGCTGGCAAGCGAGCACGGTTGGGGCCAATGGCGCGCGCATGGCGTTCCAGCTCTCAGTAACCGGCGACGTCATGGCGATAGCGGGTCTGCTCGGACTTGCGATCGGCATTCTGGGCGGCGCCTTGCCGGCGATCGTCGCCAGCCGGCTTCCCTTGACGGTGGCGCTTCGGTCGAACGGATAATTTCTCAAGTGTGACAGTCGCCGCCGGTTCCCTTTCGTTCAAGAGCGCGCCATCTGCGGCACGTGTCGGCGATGCTTGCGGTTCAGCTATTTAATGAGCCTGCTTGCCGTGCGGCAGTGCAACACCATTCGGCAGCGTCTTTTTCGTTCAGCGGCCGCGAATAGAGGTAGCCTTGCACCAGCGTACCTCCCAACCCGCGAAGGGCGATAAGTTCTTCGGGTGTTTCGACGCCTTCAACCACGCATTCCAGCTCCATGTCCCGGCTGAGAGTGAGAAGGGATTTCACTATTTTGTAGCTGGCGGGTCTTTTGTGCAAATCTGTGACGAAGCTGCGGTCGATCTTGATCTTGGTCAAAGGAAGAGCATGCAGCCGCGTCAGGCTGGAATAACCGGTGCCGAAGTCGTCGAGTGAAATACCGCAACCGAGATGCCGCAGCATTTCGACCGACGATTTGATCTGCTCGAAATCGTGCGTAAAGGCCGTTTCGGTAATTTCAAGATCAAGCCGCTTTGCGTCAAAGCGGCTGCTTTCGATGATTCCGATCAACGACAGCACCCCTTCGCTTGAATTCAGGTCGTAGGCCGACAGGTTGAACGAAAGGCGCAAAGGTTCTTCCCATTCGGATGCGAAGGCAAGTGCCTTTTTCAGTAGCGGCCGTGTCAGTGAACTGACGATGCCAGCCCGTTCGGCAATCGGGAAGAATTGCGCGGGCGAGACATGTCCAAGAACCGGGCTGTGCCAGCGGGCCAGGGCCTCGAAGCCAACCGTCCGGTCATTTCCCAAGCTCACAATCGGTTGAAACATGACCGAGAGCTCATCTTCCAAATTGGCTTGCCTGAGCAAGTGCTCGATGCGTGCTTCTATATTGATCTGCTTTTCGTGCTCGGCGTCAAATAAAACTGCACCCCCACGATGGCTTCTCTTGGCATGGTAAAGGGCATAATCAGCCCTGTCGAAAAGCTGCTCCAGAGTGGAAGCGAGGTTTGGGAAGACTGCTATTCCCATCGATGCGGATACGTGCACGGTTCCTTCCGGCAGGTGATAAGGCGCTCCGAGCCATTCGGAAATCGCATTCGCGTTTTTGACAAGCTGAGCATCTTCAGGCGCGACCGGGGCGACGATTGCAAACTCGTCACCACCCAATCGAAACGCCCGACTGGCTTTCAAGCTGGTCGTAAGGCGTCTGCTGACATCGATCAGCAGCCTATCTCCCACCGAGTGTCCGTAAAGATCGTTGACCGGCTTAAAGCCATCAAGATCGATGACGCCCAGGGCTAGCCGCGTGTTTTCGGTCTTGGCTCTTTCGAACTCGGCTTCCAGATGTGTAAAGAACGCGCGACGATTGGGTAATTCCGTCAGGCTGTCGACATTGGCAAGCAAGAGGTTCTCATTGCTAAGCGCTTCCGTGCGTTGCTGCGAGATAACCATGCGCTCGAAATTGCGGTAGTTTGTCAGGAGAATCGACATCATGCCCGCACACACCAGTGCCACATTGATAGCTATCGCAATAAAGGTCGGTTGCCTGGAGGCCACGAAAAATAAAACGAATGCTCCATTGACGATCACGGTGACTATGAATGCCGCCGAGCGAACATACATCAGGCAGAAAATGCAGGAAATGACCGTAATCGCCATATAGAAGGCGACATGAGACTGAGCGTATGCATCGCCATAGGGCACCAGCAAAAATGACCAAACAGTGAATGCGGTGGCAATCCCGATAGCCAGGCGATTGGTGCGGACAAGCGCTGCATAAGCCACCTCGGGCTGCGGGTCGACATTGCGTGTCCTCCACCAGAAGGTGATCCTCAGCATGCAGCCGAGCGTGAAAAAAGCAGGAATGCCAACGGTGAGCCAAGTCGGTGCCGATTGCATATGGGTGATAGAAAGCGCCCATGTACTCGAAATCAGGATTAAATACATCATCGGCATCTGCCGTGTGAAAGCGCGGTACTGAGCTTTCAACAAATCCGGATTATCGGACCGAATGGACATAAAATGCTGAAATTTCTGTTTGGCTTTTAGTATTTCCATAGCGCGGCTCATAGAGTAACGGCGCTATTCATGGCATAGATGTTGTTACATTATTTGAAATGCAAACGGTTAATCAAAAAACAATTGCCTCAACCATCGGATGCATCCCTTATTATCTTAATTTGGGGCAAGTATTTTCTTGTAAAGGCTGTATATTCTGTCACATGCACCAAATTTGATATATAAAGTGTACCTCAGTAGTCGGATCGATCTCCAACGTTGCAGCAGTGGTCAATTATGCGAGCATGGCGGTAAGATTGCCTTGAAGAAAATTGCAGACCATAGTCATTAGACGAGCATTCGGCGCCGATCGTCGGAGTCCATCGAACCCATGGTGCGGCGAAGTGGAGCTTCAGCTTCTTCGACGCGATCAGATGACCTTGCGGACCTCCTGTTCGAAACTGAGGACGTGATGCAGGGCAATTCGTTCCGCAGTATCGGCATCTCCACGGCAGACGGCCTCGAGCATAAGGGTCTGCTCCTGCACGACCTTATCGAGCTCCGGGGAAAGCTCAGGAAATCGCCGCATCGCGACATGGAGAATACGGAGCGAAAGATTATGGTAGTGGTCGAGCGTATCGAAAAGATATCGGTTCTTGGCGCACCGATAGATGAATCGATGAATACGCCGGTCGAGCGCAAGTAGCGCATCCAGTTCCGATGGGAGAGAAAGCGCCTTCAGCGCTTCAATCAGTTCGCCGGCTTCGCGGCGCTCTGGCTCGCGAAGCCGCTCTGCCGCTAATCGCGTGGCCCAGGATTCGATCCGTGCTCTTGCCTCGTAGATCGCAGTTAGGTCGCTGATGTCGATTCGGCTGACGAAAGTGCCTCGGCGTGCATTGACATCGATGAAGCCGTCACGCTGCAGCCGCAGAAATGCCTCCCGCACAGGCGTGCGGCCGACGTCAAGGCGGCGCATCACATCATTTTCGCGCAGGATTGTGCCAGGCGCCAGCTGTACCGTGATGATGTCTTCGCGCAGCTGCAGATAGGTGCGTTCCGCCAATGTCAGCGTCGCTTCCGGATCGGCGAGCATTTCTTCCGACATCCACGTATCCATTCACCTCGTCTCCATCCCTGCGCGCGATCCGGGAACGCTTCCCATTGAATCGCTTGACAATGCACTTCGATAATATACTCTGTAATATATTACAAAAATATAAGGAGGTGAACATGATTAGCAACGATATTTTCCTGCATTCGCGGTTCAGGCGCGGAGCGACTGCAATCTTAAGCTTTTGTATTGGAATGATCTCAACATCCATGGTTGCGGCTGCTGGAGATTTGGAAACGCTGAAACCCGGCGTGCTGCAGGTCGCAATAGAGCCCTATATGCCCTACACGGCATTAAAGGATGAAAAGCTGGTCGGACTCGACAGCGATATTCTCGATGCCGTTGCCAAGAAGCTTGGTCTCAAGATCGAAACGACGGTGACCGATTTCCCCGGCATGCTGGCGGCGGTCCAGTCCCAGCGTGCCGACATTACGATCGGCGGCATCGCATGGTCCGATGCGCGCCAGAAAGTTGGCTTGTTCACTGATCCGCCCTACTATTCGCCACCGGCCATGGCCGTGCATGGCGATACCGCCTATCCCGATGTGAAGAGCCTGGAGGGCAAGGCGCTCGGCACGGTGACCGGATATGTCTGGGCCAAGTCGATCGCCGAAGTCCCGAAAGCCGACGCGCGCACCTATCCGACCGCCGACAGCGTTTTCTCGGATCTTTCGTCGGGCAGGCTCGACGTCGGCTTTCTCGATCCGCTCTTGATCATCTATCAGCAGCAGCAACGACCCGATATGAAATTTCAGGTTGCCTACCTCAATGCGCCCACCGCGGAGCAGGTTGCCGCTCATCCCGACTACAAATATTTCCAGCCCTATATGACCGGCTTCTATCTACCCAAGCAAGCGCCGAAGCTTGCCCAGGCGATCTCCGACCAGATCGATGCAATGTACAAGGATGGCTCGCTCACCGCGCTTGTGACGAAATGGGGCGGCGATCCCAAGCAGTTCCTGGTTCCGTCGCCGGATATGGCGGCGCAGCGCCGCGGCGTCGATCGCCCGCAGACCTGGTCACCACCATCCGTCGCCGATTGAGTGGGGGAACGGATATGAGCTTTTGGCAATCTCTTGCTCAATTGTTTCAAGTTCCCTGGGGCGATTATGCAGGCAATCTCGGCGAGGGTCTTTTACGGACCCTTGCCTATACGGTCGCAAGTTTCATTGGGGCGGCGCTCCTCGGACTTGCGCTGGCCTTGATGCGCCTCAATCGATTGCGCATCGTGCGTCTGCCGGCTACGATCTATACCGAAGTCTTCAAGAATGTGCCTCTACTTGCCATCATCTTCGTCACCTACTTCGGCTTGCCTTCGGTCGGGATCAGGTTCAGCGTTTTCGTGGCCGGCGTGCTGAGCCTGGTGCTGTTCTATGCGGCCTATCTGTCGGAGATCTTTCGGGCAGCCATTGCGGGCATTCATTCGGGCCAGAACGAGGCGGCGCATGCACTGGGTCTTGGCCGCGCCACCACCTTCGGTCATGTTATCCTCCCGCAGGCGCTTCGCCTTGCGCTGCCGGGCACAAATACGATGTTCGTCGACCTCCTTAAATCAACGTCACTGCTGGTGACTATCTCGGCGGCGGAGCTGATGACCAGGGCGCAACTGATTGCCTCGGAGACGTTTCGGTCACTCGAAGTCTATCTGGTGATTGCGGCGATCTATTTCGCCGTTTGCTACCCCGTCTCCCAATGCCTTCTCTGGCTCGAGCGCACCATACATGCGGGCATACCCTTGTCGTTTGGTCGCAGGCGGCGGCTCCGCCTGGCAAGAGCCTTGATTCAAACGGGAGGCTAGACCAAATGGCTCAGATGACGGTCGAAGCAAAGCGCCATGTGACCACGGCCGACAACATGGCCGCAATCAAGATCAGGGGACTTCGAAAATCCTTCGACGAAAGGCTGGTGCTCGGTGGCATAGACCTCGACGTGCCACGCGGCCGGATTGTCAGCATCATCGGGCAGAGCGGCGGCGGCAAGACGACGCTCATGCGCTGCGTGAATTTGCTTGAACAGCCTGAAGATGGCGCTATCGAAATAAACGGGGAAGTGGTCTTTTTAAATGGAACCGTGACCTGTAAGGACCTTGCAAAGCTGCGCCAGCGGGTCGGCATGGTGTTCCAGCGCTTCAATCTGTTTCCGCATCTGACTGCGGTGGAAAATGTCGTCCTCGCGCAGATGCACGCTGCGGCCGTCAGCGAGCGTGAGGCGGTGGAGCGCGCCGTGCGATTGCTGACCCGGGTTGGTCTTGTACACCGGGCACTGGCTTACCCCGAGCAAATGTCCGGTGGCGAGCAGCAGCGCGTCGCGATCGCGCGGGCACTCGCGCTCTCGCCGACCGTACTCCTGTTTGACGAGCCGACCTCCGCGCTCGATCCGGAATCGACCGGTGAAGTGCTGCGTGTGATGCGCGAACTTGCAAGGGATGGAATGACGATGATCATCGTCACGCATGAACTCCCGTTCGCTCGCGAAGTGTCGGACTGGGTCGTCTTCATTGATGGCGGTCGAATTATCGAGCAGGGTCCGGCTGCAGACGTGCTCGACAATCCCACGGAAGCTCGAACCGTTGCCTATGTCGCAAGATACGCAAAACCGGGTTGAGCGCGACGATTCCAACCATGCCGGCCCGGTGTTCGGGCTGCTCCGGTGACTGCCTTTCTCTGAAAATATGGGTGATATGATACGGATTTCGACAGATATCGCCGTCGTGGGCGGCGGCGTCATTGGTCTTGCGATCGCCCTTCGGCTTCGCGCCGATGGGCGCGAGGTCATCGTCGTTGAACCGAATGAGCCTGGTTCAGGTGCCTCCTATGGGAATGCGGGGACTGTGGCGAACTACGCGGTCATACCGGTGGGAACCCCATCAGTGCTTCGAAATTTCCTGTCGTTCGTGCTCAGTCCGGATAGCCCTTTGGCAGTCCGGACATCAGCGCTGCCGACTCTGTTTCCCTGGCTGGCCCGATTTGCTTATGAATCCCTCCCACACCGCTATCGCGAAAATGCCGGCCGGATTGCCGAGCTTGTTTCGGATGCCGCCTCGGCCTGGACGGAGTTCGCCTCGGAGATAAACGCGTCGAACTTTCTGTCCGCAAAGGGTTGTCTCTACCTCTATGAGACGCGCAAGGCGTTCAAGGCGGCTGGGGCGGATATAGAGCTGCGCCGCCGCTATGGCGTCTCGCAAGAACTTCTCTCAGCGGCCGAGGTGACCGGCCTCGAGCCACGCTTCACAGGGTTCGAAGGCGGGGTTTTCTTTCCCAATGCCATCAATCTCAGCGACCCGGGCGAGGTGATGCATCTCCTGACTTCAGCCGTGAAGCGGGCAGGCGTGGAATTCGTTCCGGCATTGGCGACCGACATCGTGCGCGAACGAAGCGGCCTGCGCATCGCAGCTTCGGCTTATGAGCTGCATGCGCGCACAGTCGTCATTGCAGCCGGTGCCCACTCGCGCAAACTGGCTGCATCGCTCGGCGATCCCGTGCAGCTTGATACCGAACGTGGCTATCATGTTGAATATGACATGCCGGGATTGCCGATCGAGCGGCCGATCTGCCCGACCGCTCATGGCTTTTATTTTTGCCCGATGCAGGGGCGGCTGCGTGTTGCCGGTCTGGTGGAACTGGGCGGATTGACGGCTCCGGGGAACCCGCGGCTTACGCAAGCCCTTGTGAGGAATGCGCGCAGATTCTTCCCCGAACTTGGGACACCAAGTCGTTCGTGGCTTGGGTTTCGGCCTTCAATGCCCAATTCCGTACCGGTCATTAGGCCTTCGAGAGGCGGCCGGGACGTCATCCTCGCCTTCGGGCATGGGCACATCGGATTGACCCTGGCGCCCCGCACGGCCCAGCTGGTCAGCGCAATGCTGGCCGGCTAAGGGACGAGAGGAAATGGCCTGGGGCAGCAGCACCGGACAGTCCCGTTTTTTCATCTTCGCCCAAACGCCCGAGGCGGTAGCGTCTTACACTGTCCAGCGTCGATGATGGGATCGTCCTTAAAGACGGATACAGTGGATGAAGGCGACAAATTCTCTTCCACCCGGCTCTCCTCTCCCACCACTCCTTCGTCAGCGATCGATGACCAGATCGCTAAGCGGCTTCGAGCAGCAAGGCAGGAACATGCCGGCGTCGATCTCCCGCTGACGGATACCGCCATTGTGATTCATTTCGACCGAGCCTGAAACGAGCTTCGATTTGCACGTGCCGCACATGCCATTCGAACAGGACGAAGGAAGCCTGATGCTGCCCTTCTTCGCAGCCGCGAGCACCGTCTGATCGGAGGAGACTTGCAGCGTTCGCTTCTGCTTCGAGAATTCGACCTGATGAACCTTCTGGGCGGGCTGTTGCTCGACGTCCAGTCCCGGCTCGTCAATGACAGCCGCATCGAAACTCTCTTCGATGTAGTTTGACGCGGGAACGCCCAACGCCGCGGTGATGGAACGCGCCGCCGCCATGAAGGGCGCCGGGCCGCAGCACATGACGACACGCTCGGCGATGTCCGGAACCGCAAGCTTGAGGTATTCGAGCGAGATCCGGCCGGTCAATCCCGGCCAATCCGGTTCGCCGGCCACCGTCTCCGCCAGGAACTGGAGGCGCAGGCCTTTCATCCGTGTTGCAAGACCCGAAAGGTCATGGCGGAAGATGAGGTCCGAGGGCGTGCGCGCTGCGTGAAGGAAAACGATGTCCGAGGGTGCGTATCGATCCGCCAGATCACGTGTAATCGACATGACCGGCGTGATGCCCGAGCCGCCTGAGAGCAGCAGGAGTTTCGTGTTCTCTCCTTGCGGACGGATGAAGTGACCGAGAGGCCCCTGGCCCTTGACCGTCATCCCGGCCGCCATGTTGTCGTGCAGCCAGTTCGAGACCTTGCCGCCGGGCACGCGCTTGACCGTCACGGTGAACGCGTTGCCGCGATGGGGCGACGACGAGATGCTGTAGCAGCGCGCTTCACTGTCCGGACCCATCGGGAAATCGAACAGAAAGTATTGCCCGGCATCGAAGTTGAAGCGCTTGCCTTCTGGAGATGCGAACGTGAAGCTCTTCACGTCATGCGTCTCCTGGTGCACGTCGATGCATACGAGCGTCTCGTCGTGCTCCGGATCCCAAACAGCTGACTGGCCGCGCTGCATTTGGGCGAACTCAATACCCATGGGCGCGCATCCGATCGATATACCAGGTCGCGAACTTGTCGAGATTGGTTTCCGAGAACCGAGAATAAGGACCGGGCTGGTAGGCAGGGTCGAGCACGCCGGCATGCGAGCGGGCGACGAGGTCCGCATCCTGGTCCGTCGTGGCGATCCAGACGTCCGTGAGCTTGTCGAGGTCGTAGTCCTTGCCTTCGACGGCATCTTTGTGGACGAGCCATTTGGTTCTGACGAGCGTCTTGCCGGCGGAGAGCGGGATGACGATCGCAACGATCGCGTGATCGCCCATGAAGTGGTTCCAGCTATTGTGACCCCAAAGATGCGTATCGCCGAGATCCTTGCGGGTCATCTCACCGAGCAGCTTCGACGATGCCGCAGTCGCGTCATGTGTCTGGGATTCGCCTGCACCTGCAATGATCAGGCGCTGGGTGCGAAAGTTCGTGGCGCAGTCGACGAGCTGTTCGACTGCCGCCGACGGGAAACCATCCGCTTCCCAGGCTTTTGTCCGCTCGTCGTAGAGCCGGAAGTGCTCGGCGGCCTGCTCGCGGTCTTCCGGGTTCAGCGTTTCCGGATCGAAGCCGAAGTCGAGGTCGACGAAGGAGACACAGAGCTCGGGATGATTGGCGGAACAGTGGTAGCACTCGCGGTTGTTTTCCATCGTGAGCTTCCAGTTGCCGTCCTCGATGACGTCGGTCTGGTGAGCGACCTTGGCATTCCGAATGTCATAGGGCGCAAGGCGTTCGATCATTACCTGCTCGAGGTTTGCGATGTCTTCCGGCGGATTGTCGGAGAGGCACACATAGATCAAGCCGCCGATCGACTTGAAGTTCACCGGCTTAAGGCTGTGGCACTGCTTGTCCAGATCCTTGCCCATGTGTGGCGCATAGCTTAGCTCCCCGGTCAGTTCGTAGGTCCATGTGTGATAGGGACAGACGAGCTTCGAGACGATCGTTTTGCCGGCATCGAGCAGGCGCGACCCGCGATGGCGACAGACGTTGTGAAGCACGCGGGGCTCGCCGTCGTCGTCGCGAAGCAGGATCAGGCTGGTCTTGCCGACGTCGACAACGGTGGCATCGCCGGGTTCCGGCACGTCGCAGTCGAGGCCGACGCAGATCCAGTGCTTGTGAAAGAAGACATCGATATCGGCCTCGAAGACATCCTCGCGGATATAGAGGCCGGCAGGCAGGGAATAACCATCGGCGCGTGCTTCAAGGAGGGCAGAGATGGAAGACGGGAGCCTGTTTAGCATGATAACCTCTTATGCCTCGATGGTCCGCAGTTTGCCCTTGCATCCGTTATGCTTCAACGGCATTAATTTTCACCTACGCATAATATTATGTAATGCGAAGGACGTATAATGAACTTTCGGCGGCGAATTCCCTCCCTGACCGCATTGATGACTCTTGAGGCCGTTCTGCGGCATCGGAGCTTTACGGCGGCCGCGGCTGAACTTGGCGTCACTCAGGCAGCCGTCAGCCGCCAGATCGCAACATTGGAAGAGGAACTCGGGCTCCCGATGTTCGTACGCAAGCATCGCGCCATCGAACCGACTGCTGCGTGCCTCACCCTCGGAACGACGCTTGCGCAAAGCTTTGCCAGCATCGCGGACGCCGTCGATGGGGTCAGATCCTCCCAGCAGAACGTCGTGACGATCGGCGCGACCGTCGCCTTCTCCTCCTTCTGGCTGCTTCCGCGGTTGGCAGCGTTTCGGTGGGAGAATGCGGGCGTACAAATCAGAGTCATCTCGCAGGACGCAAGAATCGATCTCGACGCCGGCGGCATAGACATAGCCATTCGATACGGCAGGCCACCGTTTGCCGATGCCAAGGTGGTTGCCTCGCAGGAGGACGTCGTCGTTCCCGTGTGCTCGCCCGACTATTTTCGGCGTCGTCTGACGGCGCAGATGTCCGATGCCGATGAGTTCATAGAGACGGACGCTTACGAACGCTCATGGCTTTCCTGGACGCAATGGGTTCAGGAAACGGGCCGGGCCTTGCGAATAAAGCCGCATCTTCGCTTCAACCACTATACGGAGGCGATCGCGGCCGCGCGTGCGGGGCAGGGGATCGCGCTCGGCTGGCGTCTTCTTGTCCAGACTTTCCTGGAGGATGGCACGCTCGTCGCCCTGGAGGAGGCCGAGATACCCACCGCCGACCAATATCACATTCTCCTTCCAGCGAGAACGCGCCGTACGCTTGCCGCGGAACACGCCGCAAACTGGCTTGCCAACGCCCTGACGCGGTAAGGCCGGTTTCGGAGCTCAACCTGGATAAGGCTTATCGAGATCGCGAATGCCGTCGCTGGCCATAACGAAACACTATGGCGAAGGCCGTTGGAAGACCTACGCCGGCCATAGTCACCGGTTTCGCGCGGTCATCTCCTTTCGAAATGCAGCCGGGCTCCTTGCGGTCCACTTCCGGAATGCCCGATGAAAGGCGCTGGGTTCGGAAAAGCCGAGGCGTGTTGCGATTTCCCCGACGCCGAACTTGGTCGTTTGCAGCATCTCGATTGCAAGATCGCGGCGGATTTCATCCCTGATGGCGGCATAGTTCTGGCCCTCGGCATGCAGGCGATGCCGCAGGGTCGAAGGAGACATGCGCATTTGCGCGGCCAAATCATCGAATGCCTTCCATGAGGCGGGCGGCGATTGGCGCAGCCGCTTGCGCACGCTCGCCGCAAGGCCGGCGTCATAGCGGTAACGCACGAGAATATTGGCCGGCGCATTGCGTAGAAATTGCTTCAGAGCCTGCTCGTTGCGCGTCACCGCCAGCTTAAGGAGAGAGGCATCGAAGGCAAGCCTGCTTGCCGGCTGTGAGAAGCGCACGGGCGCCCCGAAAAATTGCCGGTAATCTGCACCATGGTCCGGCTCGGCGCAGCGAAAATCGACCATCCGAAGAGGGATACGCCGCCCGATGAGCCAACAGGCGATGCCGTGCAGCAAGATCCAATAGGTCCGGTAGGCAAAGGCCGAACGCGCGTTCTTCAGGTCGGTTAGCACAATATGCGCCAGCCCATCGACCACTTCGATATGCCCTTTCGGGTCTTCCAGCACAATGTTCAAAAATCGCAGCGCCCGCTGTAGTGCCTGGTCGAGGGTCCTTGCGTGTAGTACGCAATGACCGAGCAGCGTGAAGCTGCCGCGACGCATAGGTCTGCCGCCCATGCCGAAGAATTCGTCATCCATCTCGGCCGCGATCGCCAGCCAGAGCGCGCCATAGCTTTCGGCCGAAATCGGCGCGTCGATCTGAGCGGATAGGCCGAGCGTCGCGAGCAATCGTTCGGGCGATTTTCCCTGCCGCCGAAGGCAGTCGATCGCCTCTTTCACGAAGAAAGGTGATATCATCCGCCGTGCGGTTTCCGTCATCGTCATGACCTGCGAAATATGGTAAAACTGGCCGCTGATTTGAGACGCTTTTGTCATCGAATGCAATATCGTGCGGCGATAAGCTTGACCGAGGCGCAAGGTGAATCGCGCTCTTCCGGGGATACGATACTGCGGGCGACTGCACGAAGCGTGGAAGCCCTCGGTTGAAATCGACTGCGCTGGAGGAGAGCGACCATGTTGATCCAGGGAAAGACCTTCGTCGTTACCGGTGGCGGTTCGGGCCTTGGGGCTGCGGTTGCGCGCATGCTGGCAGGTGAAGGCGCGAACGTGGTCATTGCCGACCTCAACGCGGACGCCGGCGCCGCCGTCATCAGCGAGCTTGGAGCCAGCGCCGCTTTCATCAAGACCGACGTCACGCAGGAACAAGACGGCCAAGCCGCGATCGATATGGCGCAGGAGCGCTTCGGCCATCTGCATGGGCTCGTCAGTTGCGCTGGCATCGCGCCCGGCGAGAAGGTGATTGGCCGCAACGGTCCGCACCGGCTCGACAGTTTTGGCCGCACGATCGGCATCAATCTCATCGGTACTTTCAACATGATCCGGCTCGCGGCCGCGGCCATCGCCAAGGAGCAGCCGAATGCGGACGGCGAGCGCGGGGTCATCGTCAACACGGCTTCGATTGCCGCCTTCGACGGGCAGATCGGTCAGGCGGCCTATGCGGCTTCCAAGGGCGGCGTTGCCGCCATGACGCTGCCGATCGCCCGCGAATTGGCGCGCAGCGGCATTCGCGTCGTCGCCATCGCGCCAGGTATTTTCGAGACGCCGATGATGGCCGGCATGCCGCACGAGGTGCAGGAATCGCTGAGCAAGAGCGTGCCCTTTCCGCAGCGCTTCGGAAAGCCCGTGGAATTCGCCGCATTGGTACGCCACATCTGTGAGAACGTCATGCTGAATGGCGAAGTCATCCGCCTCGATGGCGCGTTGCGCATGGCGTCGCACTAAGGCAGGCTCGTAACGGGAGGTTTGATATGACGCGAGAAGATCCGATCGTCATCGTTGGCGCGGCCCGTACTCCGATGGGCGGCTTCCAGGGAGATTTTAAGGATTGCACGGCGCCGGAACTCGGTGCTGCCGCCATCCGCGCCGCACTCGAGCGCAGTGGTGTTAGTCCGGATGCCGTGGAGGAAGCGGTCTTCGGTTGCGTTCTCCCGGCCGGGCAGGGCCAGGCACCGGCAAGACAAGCCGCGATCGGTGCTGGTCTGCCGTTTGCGGCGGGCGCGACCACTGTCAACAAGATGTGCGGTTCGGGAATGAAGGCCGTCATGCTGGGACATGATCTGATCGGCGCCGGCAGTGTGTCGGTCGCCGTTGCCGGCGGCATGGAGAGCATGACGAATGCTCCCTATCTGCTCGATCGGGCGCGCGGCGGCTACCGGCTTGGGCACGGCCGCGTCATCGACCACATGTTCCTCGATGGGCTCGAAGACGCCTATGACAAGGGACGCCTCATGGGCACTTTCGCCGAGGATTGCGCCGAAGCCTATCAGTTTACCCGTACCGCACAGGACGACTACGCCGTCACATCCCTGACCCGTGCCCGCAAGGCGATCGAGGAGGGTGCATTCGACGCCGAGATCATTCCGGTTACTGTAAAGACAGGGCGATCCGAACTTGTTGTCGACCGTGACGAACAGCCTGGAAAGGCGAAGCCGGAAAGAATCCCGACGCTCAAGCCGGCTTTCCGTGAAAACGGCACGGTGACCGCCGCGAATGCCTCGTCCATCTCCGATGGTGCTGCCGCGCTGGTACTGATGCGGCGCTCAAAGGCCGAGCGCGAAGGTATCGCACCGCTTGCCACCATCGTCGGCCACTCCACGCATTCGCAGGCGCCCAATCTCTTCGCGACCGCGCCGATTGGTGCCTTGCGCAAGCTTTCCGAACGCACCGGCTGGACCCTTCGGGATGTCGATCTGTTCGAGATCAACGAGGCCTTTGCCGTCGTCGCCATGGCGGCGGTGCGCGATCTCGACTTACCGCATGACAAGGTCAATGTTCACGGCGGCGCCTGCGCGCTCGGCCATCCGATCGGCGCGTCCGGCGCCCGCGTGCTCGTCACGCTGCTTGCAGCACTCAAGCGCCACGGCATGAAGCGTGGCATGGCGACGCTTTGTATCGGCGGCGGCGAAGCAACCGCCATGGCCGTCGAACTGAACTGAACGGTTTCGAGGAGGAGACCGGACCATGATCCTGAGCGAAGACCAGATCCAGATCCGCGACATGGCGCGTGATTTTGCCAGGGAGCGCTTGGCGCCGGGTGCTGCCGAGCGCGATGCGAAGAGCCTCTTTCCCCGCGAGGAGTTGAAGGAGATGGGCGAGCTCGGCTTCCTCGGCATGCTCGTACCCGAGGCCTATGGCGGTTCGGAAACGGGCGTGATCGCCTATGCCGTAGCACTTGAGGAAATCGCCGCCGGAGACGGGCCGTGCTCGACCATCATGAGCGTGCACAGCTCCGTCGGCTGCATGCCGATCCTGAAATACGGCACGGAGGAGCAGAAGCAGCGCTTCCTGCCGAAACTGGCAAGTGGCGAATGGATCGGCGGCTTTGCCTTGACCGAGCCGCAGGCCGGCTCCGACGCCTCGAACCTGAAGACCCGCGCCCGCCGTGACGGCGATCATTATGTCATCGATGGCGCCAAGCAGTTCATTACTTCGGGCAAGAACGGCAATGTCATCATCGTCTTCGCCGTCACCGACCCCGAGGCGGGCAAGAAAGGCATCTCGGCCTTCATCGTGCCGACCGACACGCCCGGCTACGAAATCGTGCGCGTCGAACACAAACTCGGTCTTCACTCGTCCGACACCTGCCAGATCGCCTTTACCGGCATGCGCATCCCCGCCGAAAATCGGCTCGGCGAGGAAGGCGACGGCTACAGGATCGCCCTGTCGAATCTCGAAGGCGGCCGCATCGGCATCGCTTCGCAATCCGTCGGCATGGCGCGAGCGGCTTTCGAGGCGGCGCGCGACTATGCCCGTGAGCGCACCGCATTCGGCTCGCCGATCATCGATCATCAGGCGGTTGCTTTCCGGCTTGCCGACATGGCGACTCAGATCGAGGTCGCCCGCCAGATGGTGCTGCACGCGGCACAGTTGAAAGAGGAGGGACAACCCTGCCTTACCGAAGCGTCGATGGCGAAGCTGTTTGCCTCGGAAATGGCCGAAAAGGTCTGCTCCGACGCGATTCAGATCCATGGCGGCTATGGATACATGGCGGATTATCCGGTGGAGCGCATCTACCGCGACGTCCGCATCTGCCAGATTTACGAGGGGACGAGCGACGTTCAGCGCATCGTTATCGCGCGCAACTTATAGTATGTTTTCTTAGGATGTTTGCGGCCGTGCCCGCCGTGGGGAGCGCGGGTGGGGCGGCCGACGAGGGAGGTATCACAGCGCATGAACGAGGTACCAAATCTAAGCCTGCATGTCCCCGAGCCGGCGGTGCGGCCAGGCGGCCAGCCGGATTTCTCCAACGTCAAGATCGCCAAAGCCGGCGCCGTACCAAAGCCGGCGGTCGACGTGGCGCCGGAAGAGATCCGCGATCTCGCCTATTCCATCATCCGCGTTCTCAACCGCGACGGCGAAGCCGTCGGCCCATGGGCCGGGCTGCTCTCCGATGAGGAATTGCTGACGGGCCTGCGCAACATGATGAAGCTCAGAGCTTTCGATGCGCGCATGCTGATGGCGCAGCGCCAGGGAAAAACCTCCTTCTACATGCAGCATCTCGGCGAGGAGGCGGTCAGCTCCGCCTTCCGCAAGGCGCTGAACAAGGGGGATATGAATTTCCCGACCTATCGCCAGGCGGGGCTTCTCATCGCCGACGACTATCCGATGGTCGAGATGATGAACCAGATCTACTCGAACGAGGCCGATCCTTTGCGTGGCCGGCAACTGCCGATCATGTACTCGTCGAAGGAGCATGGCTTCTTCACCATATCAGGCAATCTTGCCACCCAATATGTGCAGGCCGTCGGCTGGGCGATGGCCTCGGCCATCAAGAACGACAACAAGATCGCTGCCGCCTGGATCGGCGACGGCTCGACTGCCGAATCCGATTTCCATTCCGCACTGGTCTTCGCCTCCACCTACAAGGCGCCGGTTATCCTCAATATCGTCAACAACCAGTGGGCCATTTCGACCTTCCAGGGCATTGCCCGCGGTGGGTCCGGCACCTTTGCGGCCCGCGGCCTCGGCTTTGGTATCCCGGCGCTGCGCGTCGACGGCAACGACTATCTGGCCGTCTACGCCGTCGCCAAATGGGCGGCCGAGCGTGCTCGGCGCAATCTCGGGCCTACCCTGATCGAATATGTCACCTACCGCGTCGGCGCCCATTCCACCTCCGATGACCCGAGCGCCTACCGTCCGAAAACCGAATCCGAGGCCTGGCCGCTCGGCGACCCAGTGTTGCGGCTGAAGAAGCATCTGATCGTGCGCGGTGTCTGGTCGGAAGAGCGCCATGCCCAGGCGGAGGCCGAGGTTCTCGATGAGGTCATCGAGGCACAGAAGCAGGCCGAAAGCCACGGCACGCTCCATGCAGGCGGCAAGCCGTCGGTGCGGGATATCTTCGAGGGCGTCTATGCGGAAATGCCCGCCCATATCCGTCGCCAGCGGCAGAAGGCAGGATATTGACATGGCAAGAATGACAATGATCGAGGCCGTGCGCAGCGCCATGGACGTCTCGATGGGGCGTGACGACAATGTCGTCGTCTTCGGCGAGGATGTCGGCTATTTCGGCGGCGTTTTCCGCGCCACGCAGGGGCTCCAGGCCAAATACGGCAAGACCCGCTGCTTCGATGCGCCGATCAACGAATCCGGCATTCTTGGCACTGCAATCGGCATGGCCGCGTATGGTTTGAAGCCCTGCGTCGAAATCCAGTTCGCCGATTACATGTACCCGGCCTACGATCAGATCACCCAGGAGGCCGCACGCATCCGCTACCGCTCCAACGGCGACTTCACCTGCCCGATCGTCGTGCGCATGCCGACCGGCGGCGGCATCTTCGGCGGGCAGACGCACAGCCAGAGCCCGGAGGCACTCTTCACCCATGTCTGCGGCCTGAAGGTCATCGTGCCTTCCAATCCCTACGACGCCAAGGGCCTGCTGATGGCGGCGATAGAGGACCCGGATCCGGTGATGTTCCTCGAGCCGAAGCGGCTTTATAACGGCCCTTTCGACGGTCATCATGAAAGGCCGGTGACGCCCTGGTCGAAACATGACCTCGGCGAGGTTCCAGAAGGGCACTATACGATCCCGATCGGCAAGGCGGAAATCCGCCGGCTGGGCAGCGCCGTCACCGTGGTCGCCTATGGTACGATGGTGCATGTGGCGCTTGCCGCGGCCGAGGAAACGGGGATCGATGCCGAGGTGATCGATCTGCGCAGCCTTCTGCCGCTCGATCTCGATACGATCGTCCAGTCGGTGAAAAAGACCGGCCGCTGTGTCGTCGTGCACGAGGCGACGCTCACCTCCGGTTTCGGCGCGGAAGTCGCTTCGCTGGTTCAGGAGCAATGCTTCTATAGTCTCGAGGCGCCGATCGTCCGCATAACCGGCTGGGATACGCCCTATCCGCACGCACAGGAATGGGATTATTTCCCCGGTCCCGCCCGCGTCGGCCGGGCGCTGAAAGAAGTGATGGAGGGCTGAGGATGGGTGAATTCGTCATCAAGATGCCCGATGTGGGTGAAGGCGTGGCTGAGGCCGAACTGGTTGAATGGCATGTCAAGCCGGGCGATCCGGTGCGTGAGGACATGATCCTCGCCGCCGTCATGACCGACAAGGCGACGGTGGAAATCCCTTCTCCGGTCGAAGGCGTCGTGCTCTGGCTCGGCGCCGAGGTCGGTGATACGGTCGCCGTCAAGGCGCCGCTGCTGCGCATCAAGGTCGCTGGCGAGGATGGGAATGCAGCCGAAAAAGCTCCGACCCACGATGCCGAGCCGCCTGCGAAAGTCGAGCCAGTCCAGGGCAAGCCCGTGGAAGCCAAGCCGACGGCACCGTCTCCGGCGAAAGCGGTCATCGAAGCGAAAAACATCGAGCCAGAAGGAGTTGCCGAGCGCCCCGCCGCTCGCGAGCCGGTGGAGCGACCGCTGGCATCGCCTGCCGTGCGCTTGCGGGCTCAAGAGGCCGGCGTCGATCTGCGCCAGGTGATCGGTACAGGTCCGGCCGGTCGCATTACCCATGAAGACCTCGATCAGTTCGTTGCGCGCGGCGCTCAGCCCGCTCCCGCTGCTCAAACCGGGCTTGCCCGAAAGACCGCCACCGAAGAGATCAAGGTGACCGGTTTGCGTCGCCGCATCGCCGAAAAGATGCGTCTTGCCAGCTCGCGCATTCCCCACATCACCTATGTCGAAGAGGTCGATGTCACCGACCTCGAGGATCTGCGCGCGACGATGAATGCCGGCCGCAAGCCGGATCAGACGAAGCTGACCATCCTGCCCTTTCTGATGCGGGCGCTGGTCAAGACGATCGGCGAGCAGCCGGGCGTCAATGCCACCTTTGACGACGATGCCGGCGTTGTCACCCGCTATAGTGCCGTTCATATCGGCATCGCCACGCAGACGCCGTCGGGCCTCACCGTGCCGGTCGTGCGGCATGCGGAGGCCCGGTCGATCTGGGACGTTGCCGCCGAGCTCGTGCGTCTTGCCGAGGCCGCCCGCAATGGCACCGCCGCGCGCGAGGAGCTTTCCGGCTCCACGATCACCATCAGCTCGCTCGGCGCGCTAGGCGGCATCGTCACGACGCCGATCATCAACCATCCGGAAGTCGCGATCGTCGGCGTGAACAAGATCGTGGCCCGGCCCATCTGGGATGGCACTCAATTCATCCCGCGCAAGATCATGAACCTGTCGTCGAGCTTCGACCATCGCATTGTCGACGGCTGGGACGCAGCAGTCTTCGTGCAGCGGATCAAGGCCCTGCTGGAAACTCCCGCGCTGATCTTCATCGAAGGTTGATGACATGAAAGAAATCGTCTGCAAGCTCCTCGTTATCGGCGCCGGTCCCGGGGGCTATATCTGTGCCATCCGCGCCGGACAGCTCGGCGTGGATACTGTCATCGTCGAATCCACAAAGGCCGGGGGCACCTGCCTGAATATCGGCTGCATCCCCTCCAAGGCACTGATTCACGCGGCCGAGGAGTTCGAAAAGATCAGCCACATGACCAGCCCCAATGCGCTCGGCATTACTGTCGAGGCACCCAAGCTTGATCTCGCGCAGACCATACGCTGGAAGGATGGCATCGTCGGCCGGCTGAACGGCGGCGTGCTTGGGCTCCTGCGCAAGTCCAAGGTCAAGATCGTGCATGGACAGGCGACGTTCCGTGACGGCAAGACTGTCGAAGTCGAGACCGAGACGGGAACTCAGGTCATCCGTGCCGAAACGGTTGTCATTGCGACTGGCTCCCAACCGGTCGAGTTGCCGCTGCTGCCCTTTGGCGGAGCGATCCTCTCGTCCACCGAGGCACTGTCGCTGACGAGTGTGCCCAATACACTTGCTGTCGTCGGCGGCGGCTATATCGGCCTGGAACTCGGCACTGCCTTCGCCAAGCTGGGCGCGCAGGTCACAGTGGTCGAGGCAATGCTGCAGATCCTGCCGCAATATGACGCCGAGCTCGTCAAGCCGGTTGCCAAACGCCTGCATGAGCTTGGCGTGCGTGTGCTGACTGGAGCGAAGGCGAAAGCCTATTCGGGAGAGGCGCTGCTGATCGAGACCGCTGCCGGCGAAGAGGAACAGATCGCCGCGAACAAGGTTCTCGTCACAGTCGGGCGCAAGCCGCGCACGGAAGGTTGCGGTCTCGAAGAGCTCGATCTCGATCGCGCCGGCCGCTTCATCCGCATCGATGAGCGCTGCCGCACATCCATGCGCGGTGTCTATGCCATCGGCGATGTCACCGGCGAGCCGATGCTTGCCCATCGTGCCATGGCGCAGGGGGAGATGGTCGCTGAGATCGTTGCCGGCCGCAAGCGTGTCTGGGATAAACGTGCCATGCCCGCCGTCTGCTTCACCGATCCCGAGATCGTCACCGCGGGGCTTTCACCCGATGAAGCGCGCGTTCAGGGCTATGAAATCCGCGTCGGTCACTTTCCCTTCGCTGCCAACGGGCGGGCGATGACGACCCAGTCGGAAGATGGTTTTGTGCGGGCTGTGGCGCGCGCGGACACCAATCTGGTGCTTGGCCTGCAGGCGGTTGGTGCCGGCGTCTCAGAACTGTCAAGCGCGTTCTCGCTGGCACTCGAGATGGGCGCGCGGCTGGAAGACATCGCGGGCACGATCCACGCCCATCCGACCCGCAGCGAAAGCCTGCAGGAAGCCGCATTGAAAGCGCTTGGCCATGCCCTGCACATCTGAGCCGGCGTCAGGTGGCAATAGTCATTTTTCCGGAGATTTCGGCGACCAAAGGACGGTTTCGGCCGTCTTTTCGTAGGCCATGCCCTCCGGATAGCTGATGACCTCCAATTGCAAGCCCCAGGCGGACTGGAAATAGAGGATGCTTTGTCCGGCATTCGGTCCCTCGCTGATGGAGAGCGGTCCGAGGCGGGTCGTGATGCCTTGTGCATCGAGGTAGGCCTTGGCCGCCTGAATGTCTTCGACGTAAAGTCCGACATGGAAGGCCCCAATGTCGCTGTTCTTTTGTTCAATGCGACGTTGGTCCGGTGCTTCATATTCGAAGAGCTCCAGGTTGGAGCCGTGGCCGATGCGGATAAGCGCCGCACGCCTGATGCGGGCGCGTGGATGGGTGCCCAACGCCTGATGCATGAAATCGCCGTCATCGTCACCGATCGGGCCGAAGGTATAGGCATGCTTGCAACCGAGTATCCGGACGAAGAAGTCGAGTGCCTCGTCAAGATCAGGAACGGTGATGCCCGTATGGTCCTGACCCAGGAGGCCAGGCAATCCCAGGCTTGCGGCATTTGTCATGCGATCTCCCCTTCAATACTCCCAGGGTGAACCACCGGTTGTGTCGTTCTCTGAGTCTGGCCGTGCGTTCACCGCTATTTTTCTACCGAAAGCCTCGGTTCGCAAGTCATGCGATCGATGTTGGTTGCGTCGAGCTTACCCTATGTCAGAATTCAGCCGAACAGGGTTGCCTTCAAAACCTCGGGACACTCTGTCGCAGGCAGCGAAGCATTGCCGATTGCCGCAATGGCCGGCATACGATTGGAGCAGGCATTTGCTTGGGGGAGCGAAAACGGTGGCAGTCGATTTCAATTCGGAACTTCACGCGCGGCCATCGATCTATTTTTCGGGTCCGGCGCTGGTCGAGCATATAGCCCTGTCGAGCACATCACCGTCGACTTCCGACCTGAGCCACCGCGTCGTCGTTGCCGAGGACGCAATCGAAGGTCCTCGGACACAGGTCGAGTTTCACACCGAATTTGTCACCGTCACCCGGGTTACGCCTCTTGAGGCCGAACCCTCGACCTGGCCTGCGGGTTCGCTGTCGATCGATGAGGCGGCGCGGCTCGCCGGCCTGACCGACTGGTCGTTCATTTGCCGATTGGAAATTCTCATTTGCGGATCGGCGCCGAGCGAACTCGGACCTCTCCTTTCGGCGCTTCAATTCGGCGATACGGCGGCCTCCACGATTGGCGGCGGAGCTGCACTCGTTTGCTCGGATTTTCGCGTCGGAGACAACGGCACCAGCCGTACGATCCTTTTCAACCATGACCTCAATGCATATCGGCTCGGCCGCATGGTTCGCAGGGTCTATGAAATCGAGACCTACCGCGTCATGGCGCTTTTGGGCTTTCCGGAGGCACGGCGGCTTGGTCCTGTTCTTGGCGGCTACGACCGGAAGCTTGTCGAATTGACCAATCGCCACGTATCGACCTCCGCCGAAGACCATAAGCGACTGCTCGATGAGATTTCCCAGCTTTCCGCGGAGGTGATCTCCGCGGCGGCGCAGACGCGCAATCGTTTTGGTGCCACGGCAGCCTATGCCAAGATCGTCGAGGAACGCATCGCCGAGCTGCGCGAGACCCATGTTCCAGGTTTTCAGCGTTTCGGGGTTTTCGTCGCGCGCCGCTTCAAACCGGCAGTCAGGAGTTGTGAGGCGACTGCATTGCGCCTGGAGCAGCTATCGCATGCGACCATGCATCTGATCGATTTGCTCCAGACCCGCATCCAGGTGGAGATCGAGGTCCAGAACGCCGTTCAGATCCAGGCCATGGCCGAGCGCGCCGAAACCCAGGTCAAAATTCAGCGGGCGGTCGAGGGTCTCTCGATCATCGCCATCAGCTACTACCTTCTGAGCCTGATCAAGGTCGCGATCGAGACGGCGGATCATGCCGGCCTTCACATCAATCCAATCTACATGCTGATCTCCATTCCCGTGGTGATCGGAGCAGTCGCCCTTGCGATCCTGAGGGTCAGGCACGCGCTGAAATCCTGACGTCTTTTTGAACGCAGCGCACAGCAACTGCCTGCGCCGGCATTTGCATCAGCACGAATACGAAATCCCATGCAGCTGGCGATCCGTCGGCGCGCGCCATGCTGACATGGCCTCACTTGGCTATCAGTCTTGGGAGGCGCACTTATAATTGTAATGAAACAATATACAGATTGACATGATCCATTGTCTCTTTCACGCTGATAGTCATGAACATCCAGCGCGAGAAAGAGATGAAGTTCGTAATGACGCCGGTTGCATCATGGGCAAGGCATCGGTGTGCGCCATGACAATGATGGTGACACTGCAGGATATAGAAGCGGCGCGGCAACGCATTGCGCCAAACGTGCTGCGCACGCCGTTGCGGCTCTCGCAAGCTCTGTCTCAGCGGACAAGCGTTCCGGTTCATCTCAAGCTGGAAAATCATCAGCATACGGGCAGTTTCAAGCTTCGCGGCGCCACGAATGCGCTTCTATGTTTGGATGAAAAGGCACGTTCGCGCGGGCTTGTGACGGCATCGACCGGCAATCACGGCAGGGCGGTTGCCCATGCTGCCAAGGCGATGGGCGCTCGCGCGACGATCTGCCTGTCTGCACTTGTTCCCGCCAACAAGGTCGAGGCTATCCGGAATCTTGGGGCTGATATTCGTATTGTCGGGCACTCGCAGGATGATGCGATGCTGGAGGTCGAGCGCCTCGTCCGTGAAGAGGGCATGTGTTTCATTCCCCCGTTTGATGATGCCGATGTCATTGCAGGTCAAGGCACGCTCGGGCTCGAGGTCGCCGATGATCTGCCGGAGACCGCGCTAGTCCTTGTGCCGCTCTCGGGCGGTGGGTTGGCGTCGGGCGTTGCGGCTGCGATCAAGAGCCGTCTGCCGAATGCCAAAATCACTGGCGTGTCGATGGAGCGTGGCGCGGCGATGGTGGCAAGCCTTGCGGTCGGCCGGCCGACGGATGTGCGGGAGGTGGAGACCCTGGCGGATTCGCTGGGTGGCGGCATTGGGCTCGATAACCGGCTGACGTTCCGAATGTGCCTGGCGCTTCTCGATGATGTCATCCTGCTTAGCGAGGAGGAGATCGCCGCCGGCATTCGCCATGCGGCCTTGATCGAGGGGTTGACCGTCGAAGGGGCGGGTGCCGTCGGGATAGCGGCCTTGCTCGCCGGCAAGATCAAGCCCGATGGTCTGACGGTTGTTATCGTGTCCGGAGGCAATATCGATCCGGCGACCCATCGAGCAATCGTGAGTGGTCCCGATAGGGGAGTGGCGCCATGACCCGCGTGCTGATCCTGACGGAAACAGATCTTCGCAAGATCGTTCGGCTCGATAGCGATGCCGTCGATTGCGTCGAACAGGCATTCGCGGCGCTGGCGACAAAGGCCGTGGAAATGCCGCCGATCATGCGGCTCGATATTCCCGCCCATCGCGGCGAGGTCGACGTGAAGACGGCCTATGTTCCCGATCTCGGCAGTTTCGCGATCAAGGTAAGCCCCGGCTTTTTCGATAATCCATCACTTGGGTTGCCAAGCACCAACGGGCTGATGATGCTGCTGTCGGCGCATACCGGTCTGGTCGAGGCACTCCTGCTCGACAATGGCTATCTGACGGATGTACGCACTGCTGCTGCGGGGGCCGTGGCAGCACGGCATCTTGCCCGTCCTGACGCGCGGATTGCCGCAATTTTCGGAGCCGGCATGCAGGCCCGCCTGCAATTGCTTGCGCTCACGCTGGTTCGGCCGATCGAGGCGGCGCGAATTTGGGCGCGCGATCTGGCAAAAGCCGAAAGGCTCGCTTCGGAATTGACGGCCGAACTCGGCCTTCCCGTGACGGCGGAAGCCGATGCCGAAACCGCTTGTCGCGGCGCTGACATTATCGTGACGACGACGCCCGCCTACAAGCCGATCCTCAAAGCCGCGTGGCTGCAGCCGGGCCAGCATGTCACCGCCATGGGTTCCGACGCCGAACACAAGAACGAGATCGATCCGACCGCCATCCTGAAGGCCGCGCCTTATGTTGCCGACAGTCTGAAGCAGACGCGGCGGCTGGGTGAGCTTCATCATGCAATCGCCGCTGGGCTTGTGAGCGAGACCAACGATTTTCCCGAACTCGGGGCCATCGTCTCGGGTCAGATTGCCGGCCGCCGGTCGCGCGAGGCGATCACGCTTTGCGATCTGACCGGGACCGGCGTCCAAGATACCGCCATTGCCACGCTTGCCCATCGCCGCGCCGTCTCGGCGGGCGTGGGCCAAGCGATCGAAACGACGAAAGCATCAGGAGACCCAGCGTGAGCGAACCGACCCTCAATTTCACCCGCGCCGAATATGCCGAGAGGCTCGAAAAGACGCGCCGCGCCATGGAAAAGGCCGGTGTCGATCTCGTCATCGTCACGGATCCCTCCAACATGCACTGGCTGACCGGCTATGACGGCTGGTCCTTCTACGTGCATCAATGCGTGCTGGTGCCTGATACCGGCGAGCCGATCTGGTATGGCCGCGGCCAGGATGCCAATGGCGCCAAGCGCACGGCCTATCTCGGCCATGACAATATCATCGGCTATCCCGATCACTATGTGCAGTCCAATGAGCGCCATCCGATGGATCTGCTTTCGAAGATCATTGAGGAGCGTGGCTGGGCCAGCGCCTCTATCGCCGTCGAGATGGACAATTACTGGTTCACCGCCGCGGCGTATGCATCGCTCGTCAAGCATCTGCCAAATGCCCGCTTCAAGGATGCCCAAGGGCTCGTCAATTGGCAGCGCGCCGTCAAAAGTCCGACTGAGCTCGACTATATGCGCAAGGCCGGCCGTATCGTCGAAGCCATGCACCAGCGGATCGTCGAGAAAGTCGAGCCGGGCATTCGCAAGTCCGATCTGGTCGCCGAAATCTACGATGCCGGCATTCGCGGCGTCGATGGCTTCGGCGGAGATTATGCCGCAATCGTTCCCTTGCTGCCATCGGGTGCGGATGCCTCCGCCCCGCATCTGACCTGGGACGACAAGCCGATGAAGAGCGGCGAGGGCACCTTTTTCGAGATCGCCGGCTGCTATCGCCGCTACCATTGCCCGCTGTCGCGCACCGTCTTCCTCGGCAAGCCGACGCAGGCCTTTCTCGACGCGGAGAAGGCAACGCTCGAGGGCATGGAGGCCGGTCTTGCCGCCGCCAAGCCAGGTAACGTCTGCGAGGACATCGCCAATGCCTTCTTCGCGGTTCTGAAGAAATACGGGATCGTCAAGGACAACCGCACCGGCTATCCGATCGGCCTTTCCTATCCGCCGGATTGGGGCGAGCGCACCATGAGCCTGCGCCCGGGCGACCGTACCGAGCTCAAGCCCGGCATGACCTTCCATTTCATGACCGGCCTCTGGCTGGAAGACATGGGTATGGAAATCACCGAAAGCATCGTCATCACCGAGAGCGGCGTCGAGTGCCTGTCGAACGTTCCCCGACGGCTTGTTGTCAAGTGATGGCCTGAGATGAACAGCATGAGCATATCCAAACGTCCATCGCCGATCACGCCGACAGTCGATTTCGACCGCGACGGCATCCAGCACGGCCACCTGCGCCTTCCCTGGTCGCGCGACGATTCCGCCTGGGGTTCGATCATGATCCCCATCTGCGTCATCAGGAATGGCGAAGGGCCGACGGCGCTTTTAACTGGCGCCAATCATGGCGATGAATATGAGGGGCCCGTTGCCCTCTTCGATCTCGCCCGCACCCTGAAGTCGGAGGAGATCAAGGGGAGGATCATCATCGTACCCGCGATGAATTACCCCGCTTTCCAGGCGGCCACCCGTACCTCGCCGATCGACAAGGGCAATCTCAATCGGAGTTTTCCGGGCCGACCCGACGGCAGCGTGACCGAGAAGATCGCCGACTATTTTACCCGTTACCTGCTGCCGCTTGCCGATATCGTGCTCGATTTTCATTCGGGCGGCCGCACGCTCGATTTCCTGCCCTATGCCGCCGCGCATGCTCTTCCGGACAAGGGCCAGGAAAGGGCCTGCTTCGATGGCGTTGCCGCGTTCTCCGCGCCCTATTCCATGCGGATGATCGAGATCGACGCCGTCGGCATGTATGACACCACGGCCGAGGAGATGGGCAAGGTCTTTGTGACCACCGAGCTTTCAGGCGGTGGAACCATATCGGCGCGCACGGCTTCCATTGCCAAGCGCGGCGTTCTGAATGTTTTGAAGCACGCGGGAATCGTCGCAGGCGCTCCGGAGGTCGAAGCGACGCAATGGCTCGACATGCCATCGTCAGATTGCTTCGTCTTTTCAGAGGCCGATGGGCTTTTCGAGCCGCTGAAGGATCTTGGCGACGGGGTTGTGCGGGGAGAGGTCATCGCCCGCATCCATCCGATCGGCCGCACTGGATCGGAACCCTTTGACTATCGGGCGGCGCTGGATGGTGTTCTCGCCGCGCGTCATTTTCCCGGCCTCATCAAGGTCGGGGATTGCTTGGCCGTCGTCGCAACATTGACGGAGGCGCCTTGAATTGCCGCGCCGCGACTGCGCGGCGCGCGTCACCACCCCGTTGTTGGCAAAGATCCGGAAAACCGGACAGCCGATAACGAATTTCAACCACAGAGGAGTGAACCATGAGATCAAATTTTTACCGCAGCCTCGCCGCCGTGGGCCTGACCATCGGCCTCGCCGCTTCCGCCCATGCCGCCAGCCTCGAGCAGATCAAGAAGGATGGCTATATCCGTGGCGCCAGCGCCAATGAGGTTCCCTATAGCTACATGGACGAGAGCGGTGCCGCCAAGGGCATCGGCCCTGATGTTGCCGCGGCGGTTCTGAAGTCGATGGGTGTCAAGGACGTCGAGTGGACCGTGACGCCCTTCGGCTCGCTCATTCCCGGCCTCAAGGCTAAACGCTTCGATTTCGTTGCCGCCGAGCAGAATATTCTGCCGGAACGCTGCAAGCAGGTGCAGTTCACCACGCCGAACTCCAGCTATGGCGAGGGGCTGCTGGTGCCGAAGGGCAATCCGAAGAAGCTGCATTCCTATGAGGATATCAAGAAGGATCCCTCGCTCAAGGTCGCGATCGTATCGGGCGCCGATCAGCTGGACTTCTTCCATGGCCTTGGCATTCCGGAATCCCAGATTGTCATGATCCAGGCGAATGCGGATGCGCTGTCCACGATCCAGACCGGTCGCGCTGACGCATATGCGGCAACCGAGCTGACTGTCGCCAAGCTCGTTCAGAGCAGCACGAATGTCGAGCATGCCGAGCCCTTCACGGATCCGGTCATCAACGGAAAATCCGTCAGAAGCTATGGCGGCTTCGATTTCCGGCCCGAGGACAAGGAACTCTACAAGGCCTTCAATACCGCTCTCGAAGCCTTCAAGAAGACCGACGACTACAAGAAGATCCTGATGTCCTATGGTTTGAGCGCCGAAAGCGTCGAGGCGGCACGCACGAAGAGCACCGAAGACCTGTGCGCGGGCAAGTGAGCTTATCGATAGTCAAGAACGAGCTGGCGGCCGTCTGCGGACGGTCGCCAGATCGCTCGGCCCCTCCCATCCCGAAACGGAGGTGACCTAAGAATGAGTTGGACACACTATCTGCCCGCATTGCTGAAGGGCGCCGAGGTGACGGCGCTCATCGCCGTTGCCTCGATGTTTCTCGGTGCCATCCTCGCCTTTGCGGCCGGCCTTGCGCGCTTTGCCGGAGGGCGGCTGCTCTCCGCAATCGCGATCGTCTATATCGAGATCTTTCGCGGCACGTCGCTTCTGGTGCAGCTTTTCTGGCTCTATTACGCGCTGCCGCTGATTGGCATCTCCTTCGATCCCATCACCACGGGCATCGCCGGCCTGGCGCTCAACATCGGTGCGTATGGCGCAGAGGTGGTGCGCGGCGCGCTGCAGGCGGTCCCCGATACGCAGCATGAGGCGGCGCGGGCGCTGAATTTCGGGCAGGGCCAGACGCTCTTCCATGTCGTCCTGCCGCAGGCCGTGGTCGAAATGATGCCGGCTTTCGGCAATCTCGCCGTTCAGAATCTGAAGGACACCGCCTTGGTGTCGCTCATTTCGATCAGCGATCTCACCTTCCAGGCGCAGCAATTGCGCAACATCACGCTCGACAGCGTGACGATCTACTCGCTGACGCTCATCGGATATTTCATCATGGCGCTCATTCTGGTTGCCTTCATGCGCTGGCTGGAGACGATTCTTCGCCGTGGCGTCGCTTTCCCGGGGAGGGCGCCGGTATGATGTATGGCTTCACCTGGGATACCTCGACGACGCTGTCTTTCGCATTGTCGATCCTGCCGATCCTCGGCATCGGCCTGATCGTCACCCTGGAGGCGGCAGCCGCCGGTTTTGCGATCGCGCTTGTTCTCGGCCTTGTCTTCGCCTTGCTGCGGCGCAGCCGTTTCGTGGCCATCTCCTGGCCGACGGCTTTCGTCATCGAGTTCCTGCGCGATACGCCGCTGCTCGTCCAGCTCTTCTTCCTCTATTATGTCCTGCCGATCTACGGCATCGTATTACCTGCTTTCCTGACCGGCGCGCTGGCGCTCGGGCTGCAATATTCGGCCTATACGTCGGAGGTCTATCGCGGCGGCCTGGATGCCGTGCCGCTCGGACAATGGGAAGCTGCGACGGCGCTCAATCTCAGCCGCGGCCGCACCTATTGGGATATCATAATCCCACAGGCGATCCCCCGCATCATTCCGGCCATGGGCAACTATCTCGTCTCCATGCTGAAGGAGACGCCGGTGCTTTCGGTCGTCACGGTGGTCGATATGCTCAACCTTGCCAATCTCATCGGGGATCGGACGTTCGAGTATCTGGTGCCGCTTTCCCTCGTCGGCCTGATCTTTCTCATCCTTACGCTCGTCTGCTCGGCGGCCATTCATTGGCTCGAAAAGGCGCTGCCGAAAAACGGAATCGCTCTCAAATGACGCAACCATTGATCCGCTTTCAAGATGTGACCAAGCGCTACGGCCACCTGACCGTCCTCGACGAGTTCTGCTTCGACGTCACGCCCGGCGAAAAGGTGACATTGATCGGTCCATCCGGCTCGGGAAAATCGACGGTCCTGCGCATCCTGATGACGCTAGAGCCTTTCCAGGAGGGAACTTTGCATCTGGCCGGCATGTCCTATCATCAGGACAATGGCCGGGGCAGGTTCCTCGCCAGCGAGGCGCATCTACGCCAGATTCGCACCCATGTCGGCATGGTCTTCCAGAGCTTCAATTTGTTTCCACACATGACCGTGCTGCGCAACGTCGTCGAGGCGCCGACACGCGTGCTCGGGCTTGGCCGAGCGGAGGCCGAGTGCCGAGCCGTCGAGCTTTTGCGCATGGTGGGGCTTTCGGAGAAGAAGGATCATTATCCGAGCCAGCTCTCCGGCGGCCAGCAGCAGCGCGTCGCAATTGCCCGCGCGCTTGCCATGCGTCCGCGCGTGCTGCTGTTCGACGAGCCGACATCGGCGCTCGATCCGCAGCTCGTCGGCGAGGTGCTCGGCGTCATCCGCGATCTCGCCCATGAGCACGATCTGACCATGCTGCTGGTCACCCACGAAATGCGCTTTGCCCGTGAAGTCTCCGACCGCGTCTGCTTTTTCGACAAGGGCCGTATCTGCGAGCAAGGCAAGCCTGAAGATATCTTCAGCGCGCCGAAGGAAGACCGCACCAAGGAGTTTCTGCGCTCCATTCTTTGATCGGATGCAGCGCTGAACTTGACGCTTGCGATCAAACGATCGATCCCACATCGAAAACGGGAGGCAACTGCTCGAACGTGCCGCGAACGGTTTCGAGCGCCAAGCGAAGGGCGGAATGGGAGAGGCGGCCACCGAGACAGATGCGGATGCCGCCGATCGGTCGCTCTCCACCGGCGACGAATGGATCGGACGGTGTGACCGCGACACCTTTGCGAGCCAGCGCCCGCACGAGGCCTTCCTCCGTCCAGCGTTCGGGAACCGACAACCAGGCGCAAAGCGACAGCGGATGGCTGCCAGCCACGAACGGCGCCAGCACATCGGAGACGATGGCCTGCCGCGCCTCGGCCTCGTTTCGCTGAACGGTCAGCAGAGCTTCCGCCGTCCCGTTGAGAACCCAGCGCGACGCCATTTCGGCAACGACGTTGGTGGCGCTCCATCCGGTCACGCGCAGGATCGAAGCAGCGCGGATTGAATAATGGGCCGGCACGACGAGATAGCCGATGCGCAATCCCGTCATCACGGATTTCGTGAAGCTGGTCACGAAGAAGCCGAGCTCGGGTATAAGGTCCGCCATCGAGGGAAGGGGATCCCGCAACATCGGCTTGTAGACCTCATCCTCGATGACGAAGATATTGTGCCGACGGGCTATGTCGGCGATCGCGCGCCGGCGTTCGGCTCCCATGACATGGCTGGTGGGGTTGCCCAGCGAGGAGACGATCACAAGCGCCGACACATCGCCGATAGCGCAGGCGGCCTCGAAGGCGTCGGGCAGGATACCCTCGGGATCGGTCGGAAGGCCGCGCAGCGTGAAGCCCAGGACGTTGGCAAGGCCGATGATGCCGTGATCGGTCAGGTTCTCGGTCAAAACCACTTCGCCGGGTCGAACGACCGAGGCGACGGCAAGGAAGAGGCCGTGAGCGGCGCCATTCGTGATGAGGATGCGATCCGGATCGGTTGTGACCGACAAGCCGGCGAGCCAGACCTGTGCTGCCGCACGATGGGCATCGAGGCCGGCGATCGGCCGGCAGGGCCGCATGAAACTGCTATTATCGCTCTCGGCAAGCGCCTGCATGAGTTCGCGGGCCGATCGCTCATGCGCCTCGGTATAAACAGCACGGATGATGGAAAGATCGGCGCTGCCGCTTGGATCGCGATCGAGCATGAAGCTGTCTGCGCGCTCAGTGACACGGCTACGCACGAAGGTGCCCCGCCCGACCTCGCCCCGCAGATAGCCGCGACGCTCCGCCTCCTTGTAACTCAGGCTCACGGTTTGGACGGAAATTCCCAATGCATGGGCAAGATCGCGATGCGTCGGCATCTGTGCGTGAACCGGCAGGATGCCGTCATCGATGTCGGAGATGATCTTGTCAGTGAGCAGCTTGTGCTTGGTCACGCCCTTGCGATGCTGAAGGGCGGGCTTCCAGGCGCCATTGTCCTGGTCTTTTGAATCATGACGATACATGGATTGATCCGGTACAATTCTCACAATCCATGTACACCATCCGCCGTTGAATGGCGATGACCGAATGAGATCAGGCGGCCCATTGTCAACAATGGGCCATCCGATTCCGCAAACAGAGCCGTTCTGTCCGCGAGTGGGCCGGATCAGCGGTTCGAAAGCACGCTTTCGATGGCGGCGGCAGCCGCCTTAACGACGATATCGGCTTCCTCGCGCGTCAGACACAGCGGCGGTGCAAAGCCGAGGATGTCTCCCTGCGGCATGGCACGGCCGATGACACCGCGCTCGAGTAGCGCTGCCGCGACCTGCGGACCGATCTTCAGCGCGGGATCGAAGAACTTGCGATCATCCTTGTCCTCGACGAATTCGATCGCTGCCATCAGCCCGTCGCCACGGACCTCGCCGACATGCCTATGATCGCCGACGGCCTTGGCGAGTTCAGACCGGAAATAGGCACCGGTCGAGCCCGCATTTTCGACGATGCCGAGTTCGTCGACCAGCTCGAGATTGGCGATGCCGGCAGCCGCACAGATCGGATGGGCGGAATAGGTCCAGCCATGGCCGATGGCGCCGAGTTGATCGGATCCCTGGACGAGCACCTGCCACATCTTGTCGGAGACGATGCTGCCTGACAGGGGCGCATAGGCAGACGTCAGGCCCTTGGCGATGGTGATCAGATCCGGTTTCATGCCGTAATGATCGGAGCCGAACATCGTGCCGAGACGGCCGAAGCCGGTGACGACTTCGTCGGCGACGAGCAGGACGTCGTATTTGTCGAGAACGGCCTGGATCTTTTGCCAGTAGGTCTTCGGTGGCGGAACGATGCCGCCGGTGCCGAGGATCGGCTCGCCGATAAAGGCTGCGACCGTCTCCGGACCTTCAGCGAGGATCATCTCCTCCAGCCTGTCGGCGCAATGCTGCGCAAACTGTTCCTCGTTCATTGACCGGTCGGTGCGCCGGAAGAAATAGGGCGCTTCGGTATGGAGGATCGGCGCGCGCGGTAGGTCGAAAGCCTTATGGAAGAGTTCGAGGCCGGTGAGGCTGCCCGTCATGACGCCGGAGCCATGATAGCCGCGCCAGCGAGAGATGATCTTCTTCTTTTCCGGTCGGCCGAGAATATTGTTGTAGTACCAGATGAGCTTGATGTTGGTCTCGTTGGCGTCAGACCCGGAAAGCCCGAAATAGACGCGGCTCATGCCTTTGGGCGCACGGTCGATGATCATCTTCGAAAGCGTGATCGAGGCTTCTGTCCCATGGCCGACATAGGCATGATAATAGGCGAGGTTCCTTGCCTGCTCCGCGATCGCATCGGCGATTTTCTGCCTGCCGTAACCGACATTGACGCAGTAAAGGCCGGCAAAGGCATCGAGGCTCTTCTTGCCGGCGGTATCCGTGATGTAAACGCCTTCGGCGCCGGCAATGACGCGGGTCGGCGTCTCGCCGCGCGCGTGCATGCCCATATGTGTCGAGGGATGGAAGAAATGGTCCCTGTCCCAGGCGTTCAGTTCGTTGCGCTTGTCCAGCATATTGTGGTTCCTTCTTTCGTATCGGGCGGGCGCGTCAGGCTGTCGTGTCGACGCAGAGATATTTGAGCTCGGTGAAGGCCTCGATGCCGTGGCGGGAGCCTTCGCGACCGAGGCCGGATTGCTTCCAGCCGCCAAACGGGATCGGGCCGCCGGTGATCTTCACGCGGTTGATGGCGACCATGCCGTATTCGAGCGCTCGGCCGAGCCGCATCTGGCGCGCGCCGTTGGCCGTGACAACGTAGGCCACAAGGCCATATTCGGTGTCGTTGGCCCTTGCGACCACCTCGTCCTCGCTGTCGAAGACGCTGACGGCTGCGACCGGTCCGAAGGTTTCCTCGTGCATGATCAATGCGTCCGGCGAGGGCTCGACGAGCAGGGTCGGCTGGTAGAAGAGAGAGCCGGCCGCATGGCGCTTGCCGCCGGTGACAAGCCTTGCGCCGTGTTTCAATGCGTCGGCAACGTGCTCCTCGACTTTGGCAATGGCGCGTTCGTGCATGAGAGGTCCGATGTCGGAGGTGCCGTCCAATCCGTTTCCGACCTTGAGCGCTTCGATGCGCTTGACGAACGCCGCAACGAAAGCGTCCATGATCGGGCGCTGGACGAAGATGCGGTTGGCGGCGAGGCAATCCTGGCCGGAGGTCGCGAATTTGGCATTGATGGCGATATCGACGGCGCGGTCGAGATCGGCATCGTCGAAGACGATCAAGGGCGCATGGCCGCCAAGTTCCATCACAAGCCGCTTCATTGTCCCGGCACACTGGCCGGCGATTATCTTGCCGATGCCGGTCGAACCGGTGAAGCTCAATGCCCTGACCCGGGGATCTTCGCAGAAGGCGCCGACGATGGTTGCGGCATCGCCGGTCACGACATTGAAGACTCCGGCCGGAAGCCCGGCGCGTTCGCCGAGTTCAGCAAGTGCCAGTGCCGATAGCGGCGTTTCGGACGACGGGTGGGCGACGACGGTGCAGCCGGCGGCAAGTGCTGCAGCGGCCTTGCGCGTGATCATGGCGGAAGGAAAGTTCCAGGGCGTGACGATACCGACAACGCCAAGTGCTTCTCTGCGCACGATCATTTCGGCATCAGGCAGGTGGCTGGTCACGCTCTCCGCATTGATGCGCTTTGCTTCCTCGGCATACCATTCGATGAAGCCCGCGGCGTAATCGATCTCGCCCCGGGATTCGGCAAGCGGCTTACCCTGTTCCAGCGTCATGATGAGCGCCAGATCCTCGCGTGCCTCCAGCATGAGTTCATGCCATCTGCGCAGGATCGCCGCGCGCTGCTGCGGCAGGAGTGAGCGCCAGGCGGCAAAGGCGGCTGCCGCGGCGTCGATGGCGCGGACGGTCTCGTCCTTGCCAAGATTGGCAACCCAGGCAAGCGTCGCAGAGGACGCGGGATCAGTGACCTCGAAGCTTTGATTGGCTTTGCCGGCGACCCAGCGGCCTGCGACATAGGAGAGGTCTCGCAGCAGATGGCGGTCGTTTAGCCGCGAAAGGGCTTCATGATAGGTGGCGCGGGCGTGGAGCGCAGTCATGGTCGGGCCTCTCTTTCCAGATGCTCGATGCTGCCATGGAACGGCGCGAGAGATTGTCCATTGCTCGCAGTTGGAAGAGAGAAAGGACCTAAAGTGAATGCTGTCGGTAGAGAATCTCTCTATTCGTCGCCAGGCCTACTCGGAGAAAGTAGGTTGGCGACGGGAAGCGCCGTCTCCTCCTTCACAGTCTTGGTGACGATGTAGGTGAAATAGCGTTCGATGCCGAGGTCGCGATTAAGAAGGTCGTCGATCAGGCGCTGATAGGCATCGATATCTGCCGCCATGATCTTCAGGATGTAATCGACGCCGCCGCCGACGGCCCAGCAGGCCACGATCTCAGGCGTTGCCGCGACCGCTCGTTCGAAGCGCTCGAAATCGGCCTGACGATGATTGGCGAGCGTGACCTCGACCATGACGCTGGCGATCGGAGCGAGACGGCGCAGTGCCAGATGTGCATGGTAACCGGTGATGATTCCAGCCTTTTCCAGCTTTCGAAGGCGCAGCCAGCATGGTGTCGGCGACAATCCCACCTTGTCGGCTAGCGCAAGCTTGGTGATGCGGCCATCGCGCTGAATGGCATCCAATATCCGCAGATCGATTGCATCAAGTTTCATGTGAAAGCTGCTTGTTGTCGTCACTTGTCGTTTCCAGACCAATGGCACTCGAAACCACAACTGACAAGCTTGCCTCCCGGAATTCGGCTGTTGGCTCGGCATTGTGCGATCCTGAATGAGGCTCGCGATTGGCAGGAGACGCTGGGATCCGATTGTGGCCTCATTCAGAGCCTCGCCCACATCCCCAATTCTCCAAGTCCGGCAATTCTGCCTAGGAGCTAATTCCCGGCACCTAAGGCCGCGGCTGTAATCAAACGTATTTCGGCTCCGCCACATTGGCGATCGGATTGCGATCGTTGTGAGGATCGGCAAGCCTGCAACAGCGCTTATTGCTTCCGAGCCCTGCAGATGACGGTGCCGTCACCCGTTCGCGCCTTCTTGTTAGGGTCGATACATGTCAAGGCATTGGGTTCACAATCCTCGCGGAACTCATACAGCCCATTGGGACCCATAGCCTCCAGGTTAGGCCCCTGCGACGGGCAATCCATGGCCTCGGTGCCGCGTTGCTCACATGCGGAAAGTGCAAGACCGATCAAGAGGAGAGCAAGAAACTTGTGCATCATCTCTCTTCGATTACAGGATCATATGATGAATGCAAACCACCAGCCTCACGGACTATATCGAAATTAGGCGAATGGCCATGCATCAACGTGTCCCGGGAGGTTTCCTTCTGAATTCCGTTGTTCCAAAAGCATGAACACGAAAACCGTAGTCGGGATGGTAATAGGAATCGGATGGCGATCTGCCTCCATGTGATGATTGGAGTGATCGACTATCGGCCATGTCCGCTTAAAGGAAACTCGCCTCGAACAGTTCGCGCGTATATGCGTCGTGCGTCGTGCCGGCCTGCAAATCCGCCTTGGTCAGTTCGTCGACGAAGGTGCCGCCCTTCATGATCAGCACTCGATCGCACATATGGGCGATGACGGCTAGATCGTGGCTGACGAGGACATAGGTCAGGGAACGCTCGTCACGCTGGTCGGCAAGTAGATTGAGGATTTCCGCCTGGATCGACACATCGAGCGCCGAAGTCGGCTCGTCGAGCAGCAGGATCGGCGGCGAGAGGATCAAGGCGCGGGCGATGGCGACGCGCTGGCGCTGTCCGCCGGAAAGTTCGTGCGGATAGCGGTTGGCGAAGGCTGCTGGCAGGCCGATCTGGCGCAATGCTTTTTCGACCTTTACCCAGACATCGCCATGCCCCATGGCCAGCAGCGGTTCGGCGAGCGCGGTGCCGATACGGTGGCGGGGATGCAGCGACCCATAGGGGTCCTGAAACACCATCTGAGCATGGCGCAGTTCATCGCGTGTACGGGTCTTGCCGACAGCCTTGCCGGCGAGGCCGATATCGCCCGACCATCCCTTTTCCATGCCGGCGAGGCAACGCAGCACGGTCGACTTGCCGCATCCGGACTCACCGACAATGCCAAGCGTCTCGCCCTTGCCGACATCGAAGCTTATCCCTTTGACGACATGGTTCTTCGTCTTGCCGGAGGTGAAGACGACATCAAGATCGCGAACGCTAATCATCGACTGGTCTCCAGATCAAGCTTTGCCCTGTCGAGCACCGCCAGGCGGCGCACCGGCTTGTGCGGGTCCGGTAATGCGGAGATCAGCCCGCGCGTATAGGGATGCTGCGCATCTTCCAGACGCGTCAGCGTCTCCACGATACGGCCGGAATACATGACGATGATGCGCTCGCAGAAGGCTGCGACCATGCGGATATCGTGGCTGATGAGCAGCAGCCCGGAATTGTTTTCGCGCACCAACTCATCGAGCAGGGTGAGCACGTCCTTGCGCACGCTGACATCGAGTGCGGACGTCGGCTCGTCGGCTATGACCAGCTTCGGTTTTGCCAGGAGCATCATCGCGATCATGACGCGCTGACCCATGCCGCCCGAGATCTGATGCGGGTAGAGCGCCATGACACGCTCCGGATCGCTGATGCGGACACGCTCGAGCATGGCGCGCGCTGCATCGCGTGCCTTGCCGCCGCGCAAGCCCAGATGCAGCCGCGCCGCCTCGGCGATCTGCCTACCGACGGTCAGCACCGGATTGAGGGAATAGCGCGGATCCTGCATGATCAAAGCAATATCCTTGCCGCGCAGGGCACCCATCTGGCGCTCCGACCTGTCGAGCAGGGAGACGCCGTCGAGCGTCATGCCTTTGGCCGTGATGCTTGCACTAGGGGGTAGTAGACGCATGACTGCACGCCCCGTCGTCGATTTACCGGAACCGGATTCGCCGACGATCCCGACACGCTCGCGTCCGACATCGAAACTGACATCCGAGACCGCCGCGAGCGAGTTGCGGCCGAACCGGACGTTCAGGCCCTGAACGGAGAGGATGGGGTGGGGCTCAAGATCTTGCATGGCGGGGATCCAGAATATCGCGCAATGTGTCGCCGACGATGTTGAAGGCCAGACTTGCCAGAAGGATCGCGATGCCGGGCATGACGGCGACCCACCAGAAATCGAGCATGTATTTGCGACCGTTGGAAATCATCGCGCCCCATTCAGGCGCCGGCGGCTGGGCGCCGAGCCCGAGGAAGCCGAGGGACGCCGCCGTCAGGATAATGCCTGCCATATTGAGCGTCAGGCGCACGATGACCGACGGGACGCACATCGGCGCGATGTAGAAGACGAGGATACGCAGCCTGGAGGCTCCGTAGAGCCGCGCGGCGGCGACATAGTCGGTGTTCCTGACGACGAGCGCTTCCGCGCGCGCCAATCTTGCAATCGGCGGCCAGGCCGTTAGCGAAATGGCGATGATCGCAGTGCCCAGGCCGGCGCCGAGCGCTGCGGCAAAGGCCAGCGCCAGGATCAGCGACGGAAAGGAGAGCACGATATCGGTGGCGCGCATCAGCAGCGCGTCGATACGACCACCGAAAAAGCCGGCAACCACACCGATCAGAAGACCGATCGGGCCGACGATCACCGAAATCGACAGCACCGTCTGGATGGTGATGCGCGTGCCGAAGATCAGGCGGCTGAGAATATCGCGACCGAACTCGTCCGTTCCGGCCAGATGCGCAAGGCTTGGCGGCTTCAAGGCGTCCGAAAGCACCTGCACGTTCGGATCATAGGGCGCCAGAAGCGGCGCGAAGATCGCAATCAGGCATAACAGGGCGAGGATGATGAAGCCTGTGAGGCCAAGCGGCTCGTGGGCAAGCTTGCCGACGGCGCTTCTCAGCGAGCCCATGATGCGGCTCACGATATTCGGCGGACGGACGGTTACGTCAGCATGGATCGCATCGCTCATCGGGCGGCCTCCCTGGTGCGCGGATCGAAGACCGCATAGGCGATATCCGCTAGGAAATTCAAAAGCATGAAGAAGAATCCGACAATGATGGTCGCCGCAAGAATGGCATTCATGTCGCCGATCATCAGGGCATTCGTCATGTATTGGCCGATGCCCGGCCAAGAGAAGACGATTTCGGTCACCACCGCGCCCTCAAGCAGCCCGCCATAGGAAATGGCGAGGATGGTGATGAGCTGCACCGCTATGTTCGGGAGAACGTGGCTGATGATCGTTCGCGCCGGACCGACACCCTTGGCACGGGCTGCGATCACATAATCCTGGCTGAGCTGCTCCAGGGTGAAACTGCGGGTCATGCGGGTGATATACGCAACGGCCGCATAGGCGAGAATGAAGGCCGGCAGGATGATGTGGCTCAGGGCATTCCAGAAAATGTCCGTTTCGCCTTGCAGGAGGCTGTCGACCAGCAGAAGGCCGGTTTGCGGCGTGACGATACCTTCATAATAGACATCGACCCGGCCAGGGCCACCGACCCAATTCAGACCCGCATAGAAGACGACAAGCCCGACGATCCCGAACCAGAAGACCGGAATGGAATGACCGACGAGAGAGACGACACGCGCGATCTTGTCGATCAGCCGGTCACGGAACAGGGCCGCCACCAGGCCGAGCGGTACGCCGACGAAGGTCGAGATGATGACGGCAAGCGTCGCGAGCTCGAATGTTGCCGGAAAGGCCTGGGCAAGATCGGCTGAGACGGGATTTCCCGTCAGGATCGCCGTGCCGAAATCGCCATGGGCGAGCCCCTTCAGATAGATGAAGAACTGCTCGTAAACGGGAAGATCCAATCCGAGCCGCTGGCGCATCGCCGCATAGGCGGCGGGATCGGCCAGCTCGCCGACAATCGCCCCCACTGGGTCGGCCGGCAGGACACGGCCGATCACGAAGGTGACCAGCAGGAGGATGAACAGGCTGACGATCAGATGCGCGATGCGTCGGCCGAATTCGGCTACGGATAGTTCCTTCATGATCGGCTGCCTTCGATTGCTTATTCGGCGTCGGCCTTGGTCACGTTTTCAACGCGGGTCATCTGGTTGGGATGTCCGAGATAGCCTTTGACCCTGGCTGAGAGAACAAGAGGTTCGAACCGCTCGAAGAGCGGTAGGAGCGCCGGCTTCAGATCGACGAACATCTGCTGCATCCGGCTATAGAGTTCTGCCCGCTTCTTGGCATCGGGCTCTACCGAGGTCTTTTCCGCAAGTGCCGTCAATCCGGGGATATCCCAGGCCGAACGCCAGGCAAAATTGCCGGCATTGTTGGCCTCGAGCCGGTTGTCGGGATTGTTGGCGAAATCATCCATGGAACCGAGAACGTTCGGCATCAGCGCGCTCGTCTGCGGCAGCAACAGGTCGAAGTTGCGCGCGCGGTGGGCGGCGATGATCTCGGAACCATTGCCCTGCTGGATCTCGACCTTGATGCCGATCTGGCCGAGGGAGGCCTGGATGGCGGTTGCCAGATCGATGCGTGGCGTCTGCGAGATCGTCTTGAGCGTCAGCGAAAAGCCGTCCTTGAAGCCTGCTTCCGCAAGCAATTGCTTTGCCTTGGCGACATCGAGGTGCCAGTCCGGATTCGGCAGTGCATATTCGAAATTTTCCGGAACGGGGATGTTTCGTGCCCGGCCGTAAGGACCCATGATGGTCTTCTCGATGCCCTTATAGTCGATGCCATAGGCAATGGCTTCGCGAACCTTGGGGTTGGCGAGATATTGGTTGCCCGCATTCATCGCCAGCACATAGAAGCCGCCCGTCGGCACGCGCTGGATGACGAAATTGCTCTTCGTCTCGAAGGTCTCGAGATCGGACTTGGATAGCGCGTTGCCGATATCGATATCGCCGCGGTCGAGCATCAGCCGCTCGACCTGGCTTTCCGGCACATGGCGGATGATGACGCGCCGCATTTTCGGTGCGCCGCCGACATAGGCCTTGTTGGCATCCAGAATGACGATCTCGTTCGGGGTCCATTTGTTCAGCGTGAACGGCCCTGAACCTGCTGAATGGGTACGCAGCCAGGCGTTTCCGGAATCGTCATTCGCAATATGCTTTTGCACCTCGACACTATCGACGACGCTCGAAACGCCCAGCGCCAGCCGATAGAGCAACCCTTCAGCCGTCACCTTGTCCGTCAGGTCGATGCGCACCGTCTTGGCGTCGACCGCATGGATCTGATTGGCGATCGTTTCGGTGGAATAACCGATGCGCTTGAAATAGGAGGAACCAGACTGGTTGAGCTTCATCAGCCGGGTCAGCGAGAAGACGACATCGTTGGCGGTGACCGGGTTGCCGGAAACGAAAGCGGCTTCCCGCAATTTCAGCGTCAGCGACTTGCCGTCATCCGTCCAGCTTTCCGCCAGCTGCGGCACGATCTTGCCATCCGCGGTCGTTGCGACAAGTCGATCGTAGAGATTGGCAAGGATTTCAAGCGCTTTAGGTTCGGTGGCCTGCTGCGGATCGAGGGACAGGACCTGCGCGAGCGACGTACCGATCACCAATTGATCTTTGGGTGTAGCCGCCTGAAGCTGTGGCGCGGCCAATGTCAGCATGCCGATTGTGGCGCCGACAAACATGGCCTTCGAAAAGTGCTTCATTATGCTTCCTCCCTCGAATAGTATATAATACGTATGATGTTATCCTCATCTCATATTATGATTTATCGAAGATCGGCGATGTTGGCAAGCCCGTGAGAATGCTCCAATGCAAATGAACGGGAGAGGGGGAAGCGACGAGTGCCGGACGCGGCTAAGGCTGTCGCGAAGGATCGTCGATCCGCCCGGGTCACAGCTTGAGGCCGATTCGAGGCAGGCGCATTGCAGGTGCAATAGTGCTCGACACCTCAAAAAATTCATATTATGTCATATGATATGGATCAATCTCGTGGGAGAGACGCTCAGTGTATGTAGGAACACAGGTCGAGGCGCGCGACGACGACGATTATCGCGTTTTCGCGCAATTGGGGCTGAAGCATATATGTGCAGACCCGCCGGGGAAGCCAGAGAGCTGGACACTGCCCGATCTTGAGCGCCTTCGCGACAAGGTCGAGAGTTTCGGGCTGATTCTGGATATGATTCAGCTTCCCTTGCCGTCTCAACCGATCGAAAAGGCATCCTATCCTGATATTCTGCTTGCCGGACCGGACCGCGATCGCCAGATCGATGCGGTCTGCAAGCTCATCGAAGATGTGGCGGCGGCCGGCATTCCCGCGGCAAAATACAATCTCAATCTCATCGGCATTCCGCGCACGCCGGAAGAACCTGGGCGCGGCGGTTCGATGAATGCGAGCTTCCGCTGGGATAAGGCAGACCACCAGGCCGCCCCTGGCTTGGCCGGCGTTCTGCCGGAAGACGAGAACTGGGAGCGCATCGATTATTTCCTGGAGCGCGTCGTGCCCGTGGCTGAGAGCAATCGCGTCCGCCTCGCTTGCCACCCGCACGATCCCTATACACCACCGGGCTATCGCGGCGTCACGCGCGTGCTTGGCTCTGTCGAAGGCTTGAAGAAGTTCGTACTGATGCGCGAAAGCCCCTATCACGGGCTGAATTTCTGCCAGGGATCGGTCGGCGAGATGCTCGACAATCCGCGCGAGGAAATCGACGACATCATCCGCTGGTTCGGCACGCGCGGCAAACTCTTCAACGTTCATTTCCGCAATATTCGCGGCGGCAAGCTGTCCTTCATGGAGACTTTTCCGGATGAGGGCGACATGGACATGGTCCGTTCCGCGAAGGTCTACAAGGAAGTCGGCTATCAATACATGCTGATGCCGGATCATGTGCCGACCATCAGCGGCCGGGACCCGACCGGCGTCGCCTTCGCCTTCTGCTACGGCTACATCGCTGCCCTCGTTCAGTCGCTGGAAGGCGTCTGAGATCCATTGCCCATACCGATCGATAATAGGATTCCAAGATGAACCCGATTGAACTGAAAAAGGCGGTTGGCAGCGGTCTGCTGTCCTTCCCCGTCACCCATTTCGACAGCGACCTCAAATTCGACGAGGCGAAATACCGCCGCCATGTCGAATGGCTGGCAGGCTATGATGCCGCCGCTCTTTTTGCCGCCGGCGGAACCGGCGAATTCTTCTCCCTCAATCCCGCCGAAATCCCGCAGGTCGTTCGCGCCGCAAAGGCATCTGCGGGCAATACGCCGATCATCTCGGGAACAGGTTATGGCACGTCGCTTGCCATCGAGATCGCCAAGGCGGCCGAGAAGGCAGGAGCCGACGGTCTATTGCTCCTGCCGCCTTATCTCATGTTTGCGGAACAGGCCGGCCTGATCGCCCATGTCAAGGCGGTATGCCGATCCGTCGAGATCGGCGTCATCGTCTACAACCGCGATAATGCGGTGCTCAGCGCCGACAGTATCGCGCGGCTTGCCGACGAGTGCCCCAATCTCATCGGTTACAAGGACGGGGTCGGCGACGTCGACAAGGTGATTGAGATTACCACCAAGCTCCAGGATCGCCTGGTCTATGTCGGCGGCATGCCGACGCATGAAGTCTATGCCCAGGCCTATTTTGCCGCCGGCGTCACGACCTATTCCTCCGCCGTCTTCAATTTCATTCCCGCACTTGCCCAGCGTTTCTACAGCGCATTGCGGAGCGGAAACCAGGCAACGGTCGATGAAATCCTCACGGGCTTCTTCTTCCCGTTCGTCGCCCTGCGCAATCGGAAAAAGGGCTATGCAGTCTCGATCATCAAGGCCGGCTTGCATGTTCTCGGCAAAGATCCGGGCCCAGTGCGCCCACCGCTGACCGATCTGACGCCGGAGGAGCTGGCAGCGCTCGCAAAGATCATCGAGACGGCCAAGGCCGCGTGACGCACAGCCAAGCACATGCAAATGATCGTCGGCAATGCCGGCGATCGCCCTTTGTCTGAGGAGGACACTCGTGGTTGGATTACCATCGGGAATTTTTGCCGCGATCATGGCGGGCTCGGCAATGCTTGCATCAACACAAGATGTGTTTGCCAGGACATTCGTCTATGTCTCCGCGGCGACGGACGGGAAGATCGACAGCTACAGCATGGATGAGAGGACCGGCACCCTGACGCCGGCGGCGACTTTCGATGCGGGCAAGATGGTGATGCCGATGACCATCGGCCCCGACAAGAAGCATCTTTATGCCGTCGTGCGCTCGCAGCCCTACCGGGTGCTGACGCTGGCGATCGATCCGGCAACCGGCAATCTGACGCAGGGTGCGGTCGCGGCCTTGCCCGACAGCATGCCCTATGTGTCGACCGATCCCTCCGGGCGTCTGCTCTTCACCTCCTCCTATGGTGGAAACAAGATCGCGGTCCTGCCGATCGACCCGGATGGCCGTGTGACGGACGGCACTCGCCAGATGATCCTGACCGGCCGCAATGCTCATTCGATCGTCAGCGATCCCAAGGGCAAATATGTCTTTGCGACCAATCTCGGCTCCGACGTGGTGCTGCAGTTCGTGCTCAATGCCGAGACCGGCATGCTGGAGCCGAACAATCCGCCTGAGATCGCCACCAAGCCGGGTTTCGGGCCGCGCCATATCATTTTCGCGCCGGGCGGCAAATCGGTCTATGTCGTCACCGAACTGACCGGCCATGTCATTCACTACAGCCTTGACCCGGCCAAGGGGACGCTCACCGAAGTCGAAAGCGTCGCATCCGTTCCGGACGACGCTGGCCTGTCTCCGGGCATTGCCCCGCCGCCTCCACCGCCGTTCAACGCCACGGCGCCGGCAGTTGCACCTGTCGATGACGGCAAGCCGAAGGTCTGGGCTGCGGACATCGGCATCACTCCGAACGGCAAATTCCTCTATACGACCGAGCGAACCACCAGCAAGATCACCCTCTTCCATGTGGCGGAGGGAAGCGGCAACCTCACTTACGTTGCCAATTATCCGACCGAGAAGCAGCCGCGCGGCATCCGCATCGATCCGTCGGGCCGTTTCCTGATCGCGACCGGAGAAAAATCCGACAAGATCGCCGTCTATGCCATCGACCAGGCAAACGGTGCGCTCACGCCGATCGGCCGTTATCCCGTCGACGCCGGCGCGAACTGGGTCGAGGTCGTCACTCTTCCCTGAAACGAGACAAGGATCACAGCCATTCCGCCTTTGTATGGCGGGATGGCTGTGCAAGCAATAAAGGCCGAAGCCCGGCCATGTTCGCGCAGTTTCCTGGCTTTCACATCGGGTAACTGCATTGCGGCTTCGGAAGAAATTGGTGCTGGTCGGATCTCGATCGCCATAAAGCCGCCGCGCCACGGCCAGGGGATCGTCACGCTATTGCCTCACAGAAAACGTTTGACGGCCACATTGCCGCCGGATCGTTCCTCAACCCTAACCGGCGGCTGAATCTAAAACGATATGCCAACCTTCGCTCTACGCCATCAAAGAGGTGTTCCCCCCGCACGACTAAGAGGAATTCAGATGATTATTCGTCATATCCCCGCTGCAGCCTTGAGCCTGATGGTTCTCAGCACTCAAGCGTTCGCACAGCAAGCAACGCAAGAGCAACAACCTGCCCAAGCGCAGCAGCCCGATAGCAACGCTGCCGCTGCCCCAGTCAGCGATCAAAAGATAGAGGCTTTTGCGGTCGCTTATCTCCAGGTGGACAAGATCAGGCAGGAATATTCGGCCAAGATCGGCGCAACACAGGATCCGACCGCGAAACAACAGCTGCAGACCGAAGCAAGCAAGCAGATGGTGCAGGCTGTTCAGACTTCTCCGGGGATGTCGGTAGACGAATATAACGCAATTCTGACGGCCGCGAAGAAGGACCCGGCACTCGTCAAGAAGGTCCAGGACAAGATTCAGAAAGCCGAGCCGGCCCAGCAGTAAACGACGGCACGATCTCCAAATGAATTGATCTCATGCCGGGGCGTCGACCGGCCTTTTCGACGCCCCGGCAGCGAGGCGGTCGGCCGGCCTATCGCCGGGCTGCTTTCAGCAGACCGTTTCGAGCGAAGGTTTCGCGCAGCCGCTCATCGATGGCGACGTAGGAATCGAGTGTCAGCGCGAGTTTTCTCGCAATGACAGGCACACTTTCGGCCAGCTTTATCAGGCGCCCCGGATCGGAAAACACAATTTCTGCATAGGTATTGAAGTCATTCTCCGAGCTCGTTGCGCCATAAGCGGAGAGAAAACCGGTTTCCACCGGCGGAGCGGTTTGGGCATTGCGCGCGATCTGATCGGTCGCGCTGTTCTGAAATTGCCAACCGGCCGGCTCGAGCGCGGTGAAAGCTCGCTGCAGGGCATCGTTGCGCAACCAGATGAAAGAACTCGTTTCGTGGTGCACGCCAAGCTCTGCGGTCAGCTGACGGGTCTCGGCCGATACGTTGGAGGGCGCGGCGAGAAATATCCAGTCTAGTCCATAGGTGCCGCCCGCTTCGGCACCGTCGATCAAAATCTTGCCGGCGATGAAGATCGCCTTGATGATCCGGCCGAGGCATTGTTCCGGGTAAGCTTCGAAAGCCCTGGCAATGCCGCGCAGCGAGTCCTTTACGGCCGTGTGGTCGGCAGCGCTCAACACGACCCCCTCCACCGGCGCATCGGCGGGTAGATAGGGCGGCACGTAGAAGGTCGATGGATCGCCAAAACCGATCGTCAGGCCCTGTTGCCGCCCAAGCTTGGCCGCACACGCATCAGGATCGGCAAGGGCATCCTCTTTCGGTGTCGACCGGCCGAGAAGGTAAGAACCGCTCCCGGCCAGAACCACTGCCGCGCCAAGTAGAAGACGTCGTGAGACAATCAATGTGCCAGCCCGACCCGGGCACCGACGTGCACGGCGGCCGGAACCGCTGCGCGTGGCAAGGCTATGGTGGCGGCACCGCGAAGCATAGCGAGGCCGCGCGTCAGCGAAGCGCCGGCGGCAGCAAAGGAGGCCGGATCATCGGCAACGCCGACGCCGCCGGAGAAGAAATCCTCGACCAGGGTGCCGACGACAATGACGCCAGCGCCGATGACCAGACCGGTGCCGATGACACGGCTCCAGTTGGTCCCTTCCTCGGGCTCGCGGATCCGTATCGTGTCACGCACGGCCTGGGGCGAGGGTGCCGACGGAGGAATGTGAGCCTTTGGCGTGATCAGAATGACGAAGGCTACGCTCATGGCGACATAGTGGAATGGGCCGATCCTGCCCTGCAGCTTGGGGAAGCGGACCTCGGCACGCAGCTTCGGTATCGGGCTGCTGGAGCTGAACTCGACACCGACGGCGGTGGCCGCCGCGTTCGGCGTTGTGCTCTGGCTGACTAGCATGGAACGCACCGTCACTTCTTTTTTCTTCGAATCGTAGATGAAGCGCGTGTCGCCGACGAGCTGGCCGAAGGCGACGTTGGCCTGCTGCGAGATCTGTGTCTCCAGCCGTCCGCCGTTGCTCACGTAGGTTGCCGGGTAGCGCTTGTCCGTCATCAGGACGACATCGCCGGTCATACGGAACTCGATCGTCGCCGTCGGAGTCTCGATGACGGGCATCGTCAGATCGTTCAAGCGGTACTTGATCGAGATCGGCGAATAGACGTGCGGCAATTCCTTCTTCAGTTCCGTAGCCGGGTTGCCGGTGCGAAGCGGTTGCGGGGAGGCGGAATGCGGCGCCGGCGTGGTGGCGGATGTCGAGGGATTATGATGCTGCGACGTATGCCGCGGATGGTGATGACCATTGCTGCCATGCTCGCGCTGACCCGGCAGAACGGGGATCAGAATTGTGCTGCCGGCATGGATCAAATCCGGATCGGGAATTCCATGGCCGGTGGCACGAATGACATCGCGGCGGTTATTATAGCGCCAGATACGCGGCCATTGCGCACCATGGCCGAGGTGTTCGTGGGCAATAGACCAGAGCGTATCGCCCACCTTGATCTGATATCGTGTGCCGATCATACTTTTCCCCCGTGCGTTGCTTAAAGGAATAGGATAGTTGGCTGGAGCGCCTGTCAACGCCGTATCAGGTTTTCGCTATCGTCATATGACAATAAGATTACTAATCATACCTGGCGTAGAGATATTCCACCATTAGCTGTATCCAAACGGTCGTGCTGCCGATGGCCCGCGGCGGTCGTGGGCAGCACGGAATTCAACTTGCGTGGCGCCTCGAGGCTGGAAGGCCGGAGCTGCCTATCGGTTCACGACTCCGGCATAGCCGCGGCTTATTCCTTACCGAAGCTTGGCCCGGAAGAAATTGATCAACTGAGCGTTCATGCGGCGGTGAAACGCTGCTCGATCGAAGCCGTTCGAATCAGCGCATATCTCAGGCGCGTGCTTGGCGAGCACCGCACTGCATGGCGGCAGAAAATCATAATGTCCTGCATGTGCCACGACATGCATCTCGGGCGGATGAGGCAATGCAATGCGCACCGCCTCGTCATACCAGGGATTGGGTTGATGGCGGTCATCGGCGGCACGCCACAGCTGGACCGGAACCGTTACGTCGCTCAAGCCGCCGCTCGAGAAGGTGAACCCAAATGCCGGAGCGGCCACCGCTATCGCCTTGATGCGCTGGTCTCGCACCCAGGGATCGGGCGGAACTGGTAAAGCGGCCACAGAGCTGACGCCGGCTTTCATAAGTGCGGAGCACAGATCATGCGTGGGATGATCGCGGCAATAGGGGTCGATCAGGCTCAAATCGGGTTTTCCTCCGGCAGCCACGAGTACGGTGAAACCCCCATTCGAAAAGCCGAAAGCGCCGATCCGCCCGGAGTCTACGTGAGCATGATCTCGCCAATCGTCGAGGACGAAGGTAATCAGGCGATTCAGCTGCAGCGGCCGCCGCCAAAGTTTCAGCACCTGTCGCTGATCGTCGAAAGTGTCACCCGCATGATCGACCGCGGCAACGATGAAGCCTGCATGGGCGAGCGCGAGGGCGGTGTCGTAATGGCTGGCGAACGATCCCGCGCCACCGTGAGAAATGACGACCAGCGGCAGATCGCCTCCGGCGACCGCACCATCCGGCGCCACCAATTGGGTGAAAGTCTCCAAACGTGTGTTCCGGGGTCGGACAGGCGTCGGATACCAGATGCCCGCGTGCAACGGAGGCTCGCTACCGTTCGGAACGGCTATCTCCTGAAAGCCGACAAACGTATGATCTTCAGCATGAGCCGCGTCCGAAAAAACCATGACGAGTACAGCAGCAGCCCGCCACCATAGGCGAAAAATCGACAGGATCGAACGCGTCTTTCCACTCATTGTCGGTCAGCCTCCGTAAATATGAGAGTCGATCGGCATCACGTTCGGATTGCAGCTGTGCGACAAGGCCGCAGTGCCCTTGAGTGCCGCGAACGGAGCCATGTTTCATCAAAGCTGCTTGCTGGCGGGGGACTGAACATAATAGAGACCGTCATGCGGTTGCATGCTTACCTCACCGATCCGTGTCGCCAGGCCTATGCTCAATGCCTCCTGTGGTCGTACAAACCGGAGCTGCGCACCGAAGAAATCGCCGTATTGCTTGTCGTTGATTGTAAGCCGTTCCTTGAATATTTCCTTCATTCGATCATTGTCGATTTCCAGCACGTTTGATCTTTCGGTGATCTCGTCCGGATTGAGCTTTTCATTGCTGAAATCCTCCCTGGCGGAGTGAAATGCAAATAGAGATTCTTTATTTGCAACCCTTTCCTTCCCCGCTAAAAACAACAGAATTGCCGCTGAATCAACATTGGAAATAGCGTATGTATTGATCGTTATATCCATAGCGCATAGCATGTGATACAGGGCAATGCCTGATGATATGTTCCCGCCGTTGGAATTCAGCATAAGGTATATTACTTTGTAGCCTTTGGCCCTCAGGTCGATCAATCCATTGGTCAGACTGAGCGTCGATTTGTCATCGATCGGCTGGGAGAAATACAAATAAGCCGTTGAGGCGCTGTTCGCATTTGCCTTCTCCTGAGCAGAGCCAGATCTGGGCACAAGCATACCCGTAGCCAATGCAGATAGATACAGGCAGAGATCGCGGCGGTTCATCGTTGCTGACATATCGGATAGTCCTCGAATGGGATAAATACCTCGATGGAGCATGCGGCTTTCACCGGCACCGGCAGCACTATGCCAATGTCGTTATCTGAAAGCCGTTTGATTTCATGAGTTCCAGGATGCCGTCATCACCCAGTAAGACAGCCAAAGGGAGAAGGAGAAAATTCTTCGTCGACTCAATTCTCAAGATCTGTTTGAGAAGTCGCGCCTTGAATTGTGGACCTGCCAGAGATCCAAGCGGGCTGACCACGCCTTCTTTGGCTATTTCCTCTCGTAACCGCGTGATCTCAGATACACGCCGCTGCTCGTAAAGCGTTTCCATGTAGCCACCGATGGGCCCCAGCTGACGGCGCTTCTCGAGAAGATAGCTGATTTGATGTGCGCCGACTGCTTTCAGTGTGAACGTATCGGGTGGCGACCATATCGACATCAGGTCCGTATCGCTTATCAGCGGGGAGATTTGCTTTCCATCGGAGCGGATATGATCCATGATCACACCCTCGACACTTGGTGCCCATGAGTGTTGTCCTTCGCCCATCAGCAACAAGGCCACTACGTATCCTGGAAGACGTTCAACCGGGGAACCTGCTGCTGCCGGCATAATGCGGCGTAGATCGTCTGCATCCGTCGGCGGCAAATCGGGAAGAACCGGTGGTACTTGTTTTATATTCGTCGAGTACTTCAAGTGCGGAGCATTCGGGCCGATGTCGGTATAGACCGAACTTGCCTGATCGGATATCCGCTCACCATCGCGAACGATGTCGGATACCAGTGCGGCACCGATGCGTTCATAGCCGAAGATGGCAATTGACCGATCTGCCAGGTTTGCTTGCCAGAATACTGCATTATCGTCACTTGCCGCCGCGCTTCGGCCAGCCGGAACCGTCAAAGCGCAAGCCAGAATGGCGAACTGCCGACGTGTTAGATGCATACTGGTCCTCCATTGACCATCTCAGATGGGTCTGAAGCGTAGGTCGATCGGGCCGTTCCGGATATCGCCACCAGGGACGCTCCATTGTCGGGCGTCCACTCCAGGCGGCCGTCACGTTGCTATCGAGCCGCGGTTTGATAAATGGCCGGCGCCGAGCAATCAGGGTCGTCAATCGTGGATCGTGGAAGCGAGCCTGATACGGCTCATCAATGGTGAAAATTGGCGGTGGGATTGCACAGGCTTCTGCGCGCACGGCGAAGGGAAGGGCAAAAACGAGCAACATGCCGAGCAGTTTTGCCGAATATATCCGCTTCTGGCCCGCTGGCGTTTTGAATGATGCAACCATTCTCATTCTCCAGTATCGGACCGCAGCCTGCCTCGATCTTAAGAATCCTTGTCATTCAGGCTTTCGTCAGATCTTGCGCTGCTTGAACGCGCAATTGATCGAAATCCGTCGGTCAATTTGAAAAAATTCTTCGCCCCGAAAGGTCCGTCATAAGACCGCTGCCAGCATCACGCCGGTCGGTCGGCGCTTGCTCGATCTGATAGGGATTTTGGTTCGGCAGGGTTAGGCGTACCCGGCCAACCGCCGGGCACACCTATTGCCTCGATCAGGTTTTTGCGGCCTTGGCAAAGGTCGGATCGAATGTCTTCTCGAAGGGCACGTCCGCATTAGCGAGTTCGGGATCGAGCGCCTTCAACACGCCCATCATGGAATTATAGCCTTCCATCGTGACCATGCCGTCCTGGGAATACATTTCCTTGGAATTTTTGAAGGCCTGCATATAGAGGTCGCGATTGCCGAGCAAATATTCTTCCGGAACGACGCCGGCGACATCTTCGGGGCTTGCCGCCGCGATCCATTTCAGGGCCTTCATGAAGGCATTGACCGTCTTTTGCGTGGTTATCGGGTTTTCCTTGGCAAATTCGCGCTTGATATAGACGGTCGCGGCCGGGTTCGGACCGCCGAAAAGTGCACGCGTACCGGCCTCGGTGCGCGTATCCAGAAGCACCGTGATGTCGCCATCATACTGCAACTGCGCGATAACCGGATCGAGATGGGAAAGGCCGTCGATCTGACCGCTCTTGACCGCGGCAACCGCACCGGCCCCGCCGCCGACGCCGATCAGCGACGCATCGTCGGTCTTCAGCCCGCTCTTCAGCATGGCATATTGGAACATCAGCGCCGTCGAGGAGCCTGGCGCGGTCACGCCGATCTTGCGGCCCTTCATGTCCGCCATCGACTTGATCTCGCCGGCGAGATCCTTGCGCACGGCGATGACGATGCCGGGGAAGCGGCCGAGATTGCAGATCGCGACGATATCCTGTCCCTTGTTCTGCATGCGGATCGTATGCTCATAGGCGCCAGCGACGACATCGAGGGAGCCGCCGATCAGTCCCTCCAGCGACTTCGAACCGCCGGCGAAATCATTGATAGTGACGTTGAGACCCTCCTCCTTGAAGAAGCCCTTCCGCTCGGCGATCGTCAGCGGCAGGTAATAGAGCAGCGGCTTGCCGCCGACGCCGATCAATAGATCCGGCTTTTCCGGTTTCGCATCCTGTGCCCCGGCGGGCAAGATGCCTGCAAGCGATGCGCCGATACCGAAGCTTGCCGTCCCGATCAGAAATGTCCTGCGTTCCATGTCCTTGTTCCTCCACTTCGCTATTCTCAATGCGCTATTGGCCGCGCCAGGCGAGCAGGCGCCTTTCGACCATCGTCATCACCCAGTCCACGAGCAGGACGAAGGCGGTTAAAACGACCATGCCCGCGAAGACGCCAGTCACGTCAAAGACGCCTTCAGCCTGTTGGATGAGGTAGCCGAGGCCGGCGGCCGAGCCCAGATATTCGCCGACGACGGCGCCGACGACAGCAAAACCCACTGAAGTATGCAGGCTGGAAAACACCCACGAGAGCGCGGATGGCATATAGACATGGCGCAGCAATTGCCGCTCGTTCATACCGAGCATCCGGGCGTTGGACAGCACCGGCTGGCTGACTTCCTTGACGCCCTGATAGACGTTGAAAAAGACGATGAAGAAAACGAGGGTGATGCCAAGCGCCACCTTCGACCAGATACCGAGGCCGAACCACAGCGCGAAGATCGGGGCGAGCACGACGCGGGGCAGCGCATTCGCCGCCTTCACATAAGGGTCGAAGACGGCGGCAATCAGGGGCTGGCGGGCGAACCAAAAGCCGAAGACGATGCCGCCGAAGGCGCCGAGCAGAAAGGCCAGGATCGATTCCGATAGCGTGATCCAAAGGTGATACCAGATCGATCCCGACGCGAACCATTGAATGACGCGCTGCGCCACCTTGAGCGGATCGGCAAAGAAGAAGGATATGGTTTTCGGATTGCCGAAAAGGCCGGTATTCGTTGCGAGATGCCAGATAGTCAGGATGGCCACGGCCACCAGGATTTGCAGCAGGAGAAGGAGAGAACGGTTCATGCGATCTCTCCGCTGCTCTGGCGATAGGCGGTCATCACCTCATCGCGCAGCGCCTGCCAGATATCACGATGTAGCCGGTTGAATACGGGATCGTGACGTATCTCGCCGATATCGCGCGGCCGCGCCAAGGGCACCTTGAAGTCACCGATAATGCGAGACTTCGGACCGGCCGACATGATGACCACGCGGTCGGCAAGGGCAATCGCCTCATCGAGATCGTGGGTGACGAACATCACGGCTTTGCGGTCCTCGGACCAGAGTTTCAGCAGGAGGTCGCCCATGATCAGGCGGGTCTGCGCATCGAGCGGCCCGAAGGGCTCATCCATCAGGAGCAGTTTGGGATTGCGGATGAGAACCTGGGCGAGGCCGACGCGCTTGCGCTGGCCGCCTGAGAGCATGCGCGGGAAACGATCGGCGAATGGGGCAAGGCCAACGCGCCCCAGCCAGTCGCGCGCAATCCGTCTTGCCTCGGCCCTATCCAAGCCCGCGATCTCAAGCCCGATCGCAACATTCTCGAGAACCGTTTTCCACGGCATCAGCGAATCCTGCTGGAAGAGATAGCCCGCCTGGCGGTTGATGGATTTCAGGGGCTGGCCGAAGACTTCGACCGTCCCTGACGCCGGTGTCAAAAGCCCCGCCGTCGCATTGAGAAGTGTGGATTTGCCGCAGCCCGTCGGGCCGACAATAGCCACGAACTCATGTGCCTCTACATTCAGATTGGTCGCCGCTACGGCGTCGAACCGTGTCTTACCGGCCATTTCAAAGGAAATCGCCACCTGTTTCAGGCTGACCGCCCTCACAGCCTCCATCGTCATGCCCTGCTTTCCTCCCGGACGCCCGTAACCTCGCGCGGACATCAGGCATTGTCATGTTGGGCCAACAGATCAAAGCCGGCCGCACCAGTCAATATGCGATTGGTGCAGGTTCCGTTCTATCGGAGGCGGGAAATGCGAAAACCCCGGCATTCGATACCGGGGCTTTACGGTTTCCGTGGGAGTTGATCGGTCAGGCCGCGCGGTGCTGATGCGGACCTTCCTGAACCTCCTCGACGATCTTGTCGATGAAAGCGGGAAGGTCGTCGGGCGATCTCGAGGTGATGATGCCCTGATCTGTCACGACCTTTTCGTCCTTCCATGTCGCGCCGGCATTTTTGACGTCTGTCTTGATGGACCAATAGGAGGTTGCCTGACGTCCTCGCAACGCATCGGCCTCAACGAGCAGCCAGGGTGCGTGGCAGATGGCGGCGACCACCTTGCCGGAATTCAGGAACTCGCGGACGACGCGCATGGCATCTCCTTCAAGGCGCAGCTTGTCGGGATTGATCTGGCCGCCTGGCAGCACCAGCGCATCGAACTGGTTCACGTCGACATCCCCGGCCATGAGATTGACGTCGACGCTGTCGCCCCAATCGGTCTTGTCCCAGCTCTTGATACTATCCTTCTTGACGGAGGCAACCTTGACGTCAGCGCCACGCTTCCTGAGTTCGTCGAGAGGAACGCGAAGTTCCGAACGCTCGTAGCCATCCGTCGCCAGAATGAGGATATGTGCGGAATTGATGGAAGGCATGATCTATCCTTTCGCTATATCTTTGATGGAATGCCAGGTCCAAACCCTAGCCGCAGGCAATCGTTCCCGGTTTTTCTGGGAACCGCACCGAGATCCGGTGGTTATGATGGCAGCCGACAGGGAGAGATCGGATGGAGCAGGCAATCAAATTCGAGCAGTCCGGCTGGATTCCCAATAACGAGCGATTTCCTGTGATCGTCTATCGGCAGGTGCTCGAGGGCCCCGACCGAGCCGAAAGTTTCGAACGGCTCTTTCGAACCAATGGTTGGAGCGGCCTCTGGCGAAACGGCGTCTATTCCTTTCACCATTTTCATTCCACGGCCCACGAAATATTGGGCGTTGCGGCAGGTCAGGCCCGGCTGATGATCGGCGGACCCACCGGCAAGGAAATCACGGTCGAAGCCGGCGATGCCCTGCTGCTGCCGGCCGGAACCGGCCATTGCCGGCTGGAGGCGAGCGATGATCTGCTCGTGATCGGCGGCTATCCTCACGGTCAAGAGGCCGATCTCTGCCGGGAAATGCCTACGGGCGAGCAGCAGGCGATGATCGAAAAACTTGGCGTGCCCGCAAGGGATCCACTGAAAGGAGAGACCGGTGGCCTCCGCTCCCTTTGGCACGGCAAAGCCTAGCGCCAGCCGAAATCGAGCATCACCAGATACCCGGCAGCAATCGGAACCGAACGCGCTTGGAATAGTCGGCATAGCCTTCCAGCTCGCCATAAAGCAGCGCGTCTTCCCAGCTCGTGCGCAGGATCAGCACGGCGCTTGCCCAGCCGGCGGGGATCAAGGCCCACCAGGAGCCGAGTGTCAGTGCCAGCCCCGCAAATACCAAGATCGCGCTGACATAACCGGGATGACGCACATAGGCGTAGGGACCGTCACTGATGACGTGCTGGCCGCGTTCGCGCTGGAGGCGGACGCCGGGTTCGAAGAAGCGGTTGACGGCCTGAGCCCATGTGCCGAGCGCAATGCCTGCCGCGAGCAGGATATAGCCGAGGAGCACGATGGAGATTGGCATCGCCGACCATCCCATTCTGCCGGCATCAAGGGCTCCGAGCGGTATTTCGGCGATCATCCCAAGCAGGATAAGCGAGACCAGAATGAGATCCCAGCCTTTGGTCCCGGCCTGGAAGCGACTGCGCGCTCTGAAGATGACGGGGTTCACGCGCCGCATGATCAGCAACGCTATCCCATAGATTACCACCAGGAAAATGATGAAAGCCCATCCGGGCCACCAGTCGAGGCGGCCGGCGGGCAGAAAGATCAGCACGAGCAGCGCCAGCGGCAGGCCGATCGCGTACGATATGGCCTTTTTGCGAGACATCGGTTCGGGATCGGTAACAGTCATGCATCGGCTCCTTGAAAGACAAACCTGCTGCGCCCTTCATGTATTTATGTCGTATGGATGCTGGAAGTGGACAGATCCGGCAGTTCGAAGCCTTGACACGCGATGCGCCGCGTTTAGACCGGCCGAATATCATTATGCTCCTTCCCCCGGAGATTCCATGAAATTCCTGGCATCCTTTTCCGCCTTCGTCGGCAAGACTTTTTCCATATGGGTCATCCTGTTTGCCGTTCTCGGCTTTTTCCTGCCCGATGTCTTCAAGCAGTTCGCACCCTGGATCGTCGTCCTTCTCGGTATCATCATGTTCGGCATGGGGTTGACGATATCCGTTGACGACTTTCGCGAGCTGGCGCGTCGTCCTCATGAGGTCGCGATCGGCGTCATCGCACATTTTGGCATCATGCCGGCGCTGGCACTGCTTTTGACGCGGATCATTCCGATGCCGCCGGAGGTCGCCGCCGGCGTCATTCTGGTCGGCTGCTGCCCAGGCGGCACCTCGAGCAATGTCATGACCTATCTTGCCCGTGGCGATGTGGCACTATCGGTCGCCTGCACGAGTGTGACAACGCTTGCAGCGCCGATCGTCACGCCGTTCCTTGTATGGATGTTCGCGAGCCAATATCTGCCTGTCAATGCCTGGTCGATGTTCATCAGCATCGTGCAGGTCATCATCGTGCCGCTTCTGCTCGGTTTTGTCGCGCAGAAAGCCATGCGCGGTCTGGTTCGTGCGGCAATCCCGGTTCTGCCTCTCGTCAGCGTCATCGGCATCGTATTGATCGTTGCGGCTGTCGTCGGTGCATCGAAGGCGGCCATCGTGCAGTCCGGCCTGCTGACTTTCGCCGTCGTTATCCTGCACAACGGTCTTGGCTATCTCTTCGGGTATTATGCGTCGAAGGTGCTCGGCCTCAATTTCTACAAGCGTAAGGCGCTGGCGATCGAAGTGGGCATGCAGAATTCAGGCTTGGGTGCAGCTCTGGCGACGGCTTATTTCTCGCCGATCGCCGCGGTTCCCAGCGCTATCTTTTCCGTCTGGCACAATATTTCCGGCGCGACCCTGGCAAACTGGTTTGCAGCGCGCGAAGACGCAGACGCACCGCCGCGGCCCTGAAATATCTACGCTTATGGGGGAAGGCCCGGTTTCCACCGGCGCCTCTCCGGCCGAGATGCTTGCAGCCGAGGGATCGTCGCTCAGCGCATATCCCTGGCAAGGGCACAATAGACAGATTGATCCGCAGCGTTGGAAAGTCGAGTCACCGCGAGCGCAATCGGCGGCAGCCGCGACCCGGCGCCAAGATGGATTGTTGCGCCATCGGTGCGGAGGAGATTCAGCTGCGCCGCCAGATCAGGTTCGTCCAGCCCGTCGAAAATACCGCGGCCGCTGATCTTCAAGGCAGCCTCCTTGGCGACCCAGAGTCGGTAACAGACCTCCAGCGCCGCCGTGCTATCGAGAGTGGCCAAGGCGGCCGCTTCCTTTGGCGAGAAATGGTCGGCGGCAAAAGCTGCCGGATCGAAGCCGTTGATATCCTCGATCTCGATGTCCATGCCGACAGCGCTATTAGGCGCAAAGCCCGCCAGCAGCAGATCGCCGCGATGCGAAAGCGAAACGCCCAGTTCGTGATAGGGAGGCCTTAGCGCCGGCCGCTCGCTGGGCCGGCGATAGATGGAAAGATCGTCCCGTTGTGTGGCTTCTCTCAAGGCTGTTTGCGCGATCTGATCACGCTCTGCTCGTCCGCCGGGCATCGGGCGAACGAGGATGGCGATCGCATCTGCGACCGTCAGGACGACCTCAAATCGAGGGGCCGTCATCCCGCGCTCACGCTGCGGCGGAGGGCAGGGCCTCTTTCTGAGCGACGGGAGCGGGCTCCTGCGCGGCTTGAACCGCCTGGGCGGGTGCGCCGACCCACGACGTTCCTTGCGGGATGGCTTCACCCTTCATGACCAGGGTCAGCAGTCCAATCTCGGCGAAATCGCCCACATTGGCCTCGTACAAGACGGTGCTGCCCGAGCCGATGGAGACGCCTTCGCCGATCGTGATGCGGCCGACCTTCATGATGCGGTCTTCATAGAGATGGGTCTGTGGGCAGGAGCCCATGTTGAGAACCGCATGGTCGCCGATATGAGTGCAATCGAATTCGCAGATATCGGTGCTGTTGATCCACGCACCCTGGCCGATCTTGGCGCCGAAGGGACGGAGCAGCCAGGGCAGGAAGGGCGTGCCGCGCAGATAGTCGAGCAGCATCTTGCTGGCGAGACCGCCGTAAAACACCGCAACAGCCTCCGTACGCATCGCCCACCACGACCACATCGGCCGGTTCATCGGCTTATAGGTGCCAATCAGCGTCCATTTGAACGCGACCGCGACGAGATAGAGGATGCCGGAGGTCGCCAGGCCTGCAGCCATCAGGGTCCAGAAAAGGCTGCCCCAGGCGCCGTTGTCGATTTCGCTGGCCAACATGTCGGACATGGCGAGTGCCATGACGATGAGGATCGCGGTCGGCAGCGACGTGTGCATGGCCTCGAACAGGATGCGCACAAGGCGCATGCGGAGCGGTGGCGCATAGGTAGTGTCGGCAGCCGCCTGCAGCCTCTCGCGCGTCGGGAACTGGAAGGCGGGGCTGCCGCACCAGGTTTCGCCAGACTTGACGTGCATGGAATCGGGCAGGCGCGTCTTGATGCCGATGAGCGAATCGCTTTCGATCACGGCACCCTGCGAAATGACCGAGGAATTGCCGAAGAAGCAGCGATCGCCGGTCTTCAGGCGCTTGAGTATCATCCAGCCGTTCTGGATTTCCTCGTCGCCGAAAATCGTCTCGTCGCCAATGAAGTTGTCGCGGCCCATTTCGATCAGATCGTAGCGGCCGGCGAAGTTTGCCGAAATCTCCGTGCCCTTGCCGATCTTGGCCCCCATCAGGCGGTACCAGTTGCGCATGAAGACGGTAGCGTAGAGCGAATTCAGGGTTTCCAGCATAGCCTCTGTGGTCAGGCCGACGACCCATTTGCGGAAATAGAGATTGCCGAAGATGGAGTAACGGCCCGGCACGACGCGAGGCAACAGCACCCATCTGAGCGCCACCACCACTGCCATGGACACGACGATCAGCAGGAATGCGGCCGGCCAGGAGAGCGCAGCGATCATCCCCCAGGATAGGGCCTCATCGGAGCCGGGCGCGTAGATCTGCTGCACGGCGGAGAACAGATAGAAGGCCGGGAAGATCGGCAGCAGGCCGACGACGAGGCTGAGATTGTAGGCAACGAAATAGGCGCCGAACTGGAAGATGCGCCCGGCGGTTCCAAGCTCCGGATGGGCGGGCATCTCTTCATGCTCGGCATGCCCGGTCTGGCGGGCGGGCGAACCGTCCCAGCGCGTATGGGCTTCGACATGGGTGCCGGCGGCAATCGCCGTCAGATCGCCGATGACGGCACCGTCGTCGATCTTGACGTTATGGCCGATGACGGAGCCATTGCCGACCTGCACGCCTTCGCCGATGTCGATCGTGCCGACATGGATCTCATTGCCGATGACCTCGACATTCGCGAGTTTGATCTTGACGCCAAGGCTGGATCTTGCGCCGATGCGCACAAGATCGATCGCGCCTTCCTCGAACTCGTCGATCATCGCATCCTTGCCGACCTGGGCGCCCAGTGCGCGCATATAGACCCGAATGAGCGGTGAGCCCTTGAGGAATTTCGGAGCGGTGAGCTGGACGATGCGCTGCATCAGCCAGATGCGGAAATAATAGGTGCCCCAGAGCGGATAGACACCGGGCTTTGTACGGCCGATGACAAGCCATTTGAGAGCGATAACGACAAGCTTCTCGCCGAGATTGAGAGCGAGGTAGACGCCGCCCAGAATGAGAATTTCATTCCAGAGCGATGCACCGTCATCGATCAGCAGGATCGAGGCGAGCAGAAGGCCGATCCATTGCAGCGTTGCGATCGCGACGATGAAGGGCAATACCACGGCCTGAGCGAGACCACAGAGGATGCGCCGGCGCAGCGGCACCGGTTCGAAATTCTTGCGTTCCTGTCCCGAGGTGCTTTCGGCGCGCTGCTCCAGGATCGCGGCAATGCCGCGCAGGGTGCGGCCGGCATAGACGTCGCGCAGGGCGATGCTGGCGAGCAACGGGATCTTGCGCACTTCGGAAACAAACCGGGCCGCGAGCATGGAATGGCCGCCAAGCTCGGTGAAGAAATCCGCTTCGAAGCCAATAGAGCGCAGTCGAAGCGCCTCGGTTGCGGCCTTCAGCAGCTGTGCTTCCGTCCACGTGCGCGGCGGCTCTTGTGCCTGGGTTGGCTGATCGGCCACCAGCGGAATGGCGGCAAGCGTCTTGCGGTCGATCTTGCCGGACGGAAGACGCGGCAGCGAGACATGGCTATGCCAGGCGGCGGGCACCATATAGGGCGGCAGTTTGGCTGCAAGCACGGCGCGCGCCTTGTCTCGATCGAAGCTGCTGCCCGTGCTAACAACGTGGGCAACCAGCATGTCCTCGCCATCCGGCGGGCGGTGCACGACGACGGATGCAGCCTTCACGTCCGGAAGTTCGCCGACGATCGTTTCGATCTCGCCGAGCTCGATGCGATAGCCGCGAATCTTGACCTGGTCGTCGATGCGTCCGAGGAAATGGAGCTGTCCTTCCTCGTCCATCAATACGGCGTCGCCGCTGCGGTAAAGCACCGGGTCGTCATGGCCGGCGAAGGGGTTGGCGATGAACTTCGCGGCTGTCAGCTGCGGCAGGTTTCTGTATCCGGCAGCGACGCCCGGTCCGCCGATCAGCAATTCGCCGGTATCGCCGCGAGCAACGAGCTGCAGGTTTTCGTCGACAACGTAGGCGGTCGTGTTGGCGATCGGGCAGCCGATCGTGATCGGCCGGGAAGGATCGAGCTCGGCATAGGTTGCAACCACCGTCGTCTCGGTCGGGCCGTAGGTATTGATCAGGCGCCGGCCGGCTTTGGAAAAGCGGCTGACGATCGCCGGAGGGCAGGCTTCGCCGCCGACGATGATGACGCGCAGGCTCTCGACATCACGTTCCAGCATGGTCAGCAGAGTCGGCACGGTGTCGATGACCGTGATCTTTTCGGCTTCCAGCACGTCTGCGAGCCTGTCGAGCTCGGCCATGACGGCGGATGTCGCCACTTTCAGCGTTGCGCCGACCAGATAGGGAACGAATATCTCCTCGAGCGAAAGGTCGAAGGCGACCGAAGCCTGCTGAAGAACGACGTCCGATTCGACCATACCGAGGACATCGTTGCCGGCCCGCAGATAATGGCAGATGTTCCGGTGCGTGACGACGATGCCTTTCGGCTTGCCCGTGGAGCCGGACGTATAGATGGCGTAGGCGGGATCGTCGTGAGCGGCGCGGCGCGGCGCAATGCCATCATCGTCTTCTGCGAGCAGTGTCTTGAGGATCAGCGTCTGGCCGTCGAATTCGGGGGCGAGGGCCACCTTTTCGTCATGGGTCAGCAGCCATTTCGCGCCGCAATCGGCGAGGCTGACGGCCACGCGGTCGGCAGGGGCAGACGCATCGAAGGGAATATAGGCAGCTCCGGCCTTGAGAATCGCCAGAAGCGCGACATGTAGCTCAAGGGAGCGCTGGAACCAAAGGCCGACGAAATCGCCGGGGCCGATACCGCGACGGCTGAGCGCGCGCGCCGCCTCGTCGGAGAGCCGGTCTAGTTCGGCATAGGCCATCGCCCGGTCGGTTCCGATCAGGGTCAGTGCCGTCTTGTCGGGGCTGCGGGCGACCGTTGCCTTGAAGATGTCCACCAGGGTTTCATTGCGGACGAACTCAGGCCGAATGCCGCCTGAGAAAACCGAGAGGCTGGCATTTGGGGTAATCGACGAAATCTGGATAGTCATGGTAACTTCTGCGGAACGAAACTCGGCACAATCGGCGTGCCATCTATCGATGCTTATACACCTTTCAATTTGCAGCTCTCTTACGGGCGTTGTCAGTGAATTGTAATGTTGGGAAAGCTATGCTTGGTTTGCTGCGGGGCGAGCCCTGCGTGCTATCTCGGAAGAAGGATTGATATTGATATCGTTGCGCATATTCGGGCGAAGAGCCGGCTGGCCCCGCTGGCTGTCCGTTCTCTTGGTGACGGCTTTGCTGAGCTCGCCAGGTATGGAGGCATCAGCTCGTTCGCATAGCAGTGTTCTGGTCGAAGATGCCGGCACCTTGCGGCCGCTGCGTGAGATCTATGCGGTCGTTGCGCGCGAGATGCCGGGAAAGGTGCTGCGAATCAAGCGGGTTCGCCGGGCCGGCCGCCAAGCCTATGCCGTGCGCGTGTTGAAGCCGGATGGCAAACGTGGTGATATAGTGCTCGACGGCGCAACACTCGCCGTGATCGAGAGACGCTGAGAATGCGCATTCTGATTGCTGAGGATGAGCCCAGTATTGTGGCGGACATGCGCCGCTGCCTGGAGGACCAGCATTATGTCGTCTCGACCGTAAGCAACGGCGAGGAAGCTTGGTATCGCGGCGATATCGAGCATTTCGATCTGGTCATCCTCGATCTCGGGCTTCCGAAGCTTGACGGACTGACGGTCCTGCGACGTTGGCGCGCGGAACGCCGCGGCATGCCTGTCATCATATTGACCGCGCGCGACGGCTGGCGCGACAAGGTCGACGGCATGGATGCGGGTGCCGACGATTATCTGACCAAGCCCTTCCGTATGGAGGAGCTTCTGGCGCGGGTGCGCGCCCTGATGCGCCGTGCCGCGGGGCAATCTTCTCCGATCCTTTCCAATGGTGTGCTGGAGCTCGACACACGTCAGCGCACGGTTTCGTTTCGCGGGCAGCCGGTTCAGGTGACGGCGCTCGAATATCGGCTTCTTGCCTATCTGATGCACAATGCCGGCACCGTGCTTTCCCGAACGCAGATCGCCGACAGCATCTATGACGAAGAGACGGAGCTGCTGTCGAACGCGCTCGAAGTGGTCGTCGCGCGTCTCAGGCGCAAGTTCGACGGCACCGTCATCGAGACCCGGCGCGGCCAGGGCTATATCATCCCGCGCGAGGCGCCGCCGTCATGACGCCGTTCTCGCTGCGAGGGCGGTTGCTGCTGGGTTCCGTAGTGGCGATCATCGTTGCGACCTTTCTTGCCGGGGTCGGAATCAACGCCATTTCCGGGCTGGCAGTCAGGGCGCTTGCCCTCTCTGAAATAGACGAGGAACTGCGCGTTCTGCTGGCGGCGGTCGATATCAATTCCTCCAATCAGCTCTTCCTCGACGACACGCCGACGGATCCGCGCTTCGGCATTCCGAATGGTGGCTTCTATTGGCAGGTGGGCCGCAACGGCACCGTCGAGCTGCGCTCCCAATCGCTCTGGGAGCAGAACCTGCCCTGGCTGCGCGCCCGCCCTCGCGATGCCGGCCGGGCGACGGATATGAAAGGGCCGAACGGCAGCCGTCTTCTCGCCGTCGAACGGTCTATTTCGATCCCCTCGGCCACGGGCGACCAGATGGTCGATATCGTCATGGCGCTCGACAACAGCGAGCTTGCGCCGGCGCGCTGGCGCTTCTTTTATGCCATGGCGCCGTCTCTCGGCGTGCTGTCGGTCGCCCTGATCGGGGCGGTCGTGGTATTTCTGCGCTATGGATTGCGGCCGCTCAACGATCTGCGCGCGGCCCTGATGGCGGTGCAGGAGCGATCCGCACGCAAGATCACCGGTCAGTTTCCGCGAGAAGTGCAGCCTCTTGTGGACGATCTCAACGGTTTGCTCGCATCCCGCGAGACGCAATTGACGCAGGCGCGCGCTCGCGCCGGCGATCTGGCGCATGGTCTGAAGACCCCGCTCGCAGCACTAGAGGCGACCGCACGCATTCTCTCCGAAGAGGGCATGTCGGAGAGGGCCGCGGCGATCCAGACGGAGGTCAGCCGGATGGAGGCGCAAATCAAGCGAACGCTTGCGCAAACCCGCGCAAGCCTTGCCGCCGCCCATACCGTCGGCGTCATGGATGCCAGCGCCGATCTCCAGAAGATCATCTCGGTCATGCGGCGTCTCTCGGCCGAGCGAAAAATCGATTTTGAGCTCGTGGCCCCGCCGGAGATGTGGCTGGCGATCGACGAGGCGGATTTTGCCGACATCACGGGCAATCTGATCGACAATGCAAGGAAATGGACGACCGGCAAAGTCAAAGTTCGCCTGTCGCAGTTGCCCGAGGGGGTGGAACTGTGCATCGAGGACGATGGTCCCGGCCTGCCCGAGGATGCGGAAATGGCTTTCATCCGGCGCGGTAGGCGGCTGGACGAAAGCATCGCCGGAACCGGCTTCGGCTTGGCGATCGCCAAGGATCTGGTCGAAGCCTATGACGGCAAGCTGACGCTCGCCCGCTCCAGCCTTGGAGGGCTGTCCGTCACCGTCAATTTGCCGACGCGCTTGGTGAAGGACAGACAGGCGGCGCTGGAAAATTAGGTCTGCGGCATTTCCAGCGCAGGATACTCAACCTGCGATCGCTTTGAGATACCTCTGCGCCGAGCGCTCCACCACACCGTTGCCGTCGCTTTCGACCGTTCGGCCGGGGAATGCGCCGTAGATCGCTTCGAAACGATAGGATCGGACGGCTTCCGATATCGCTGTCACGGCCTTGGCATCGAGCGGAATGAGGTTTGGATAACTGCGCATGAAGCTGACGAACCTGCGGTCCATGGTCACCTGCATCGTGTCGCCGACGAAGAGCGCGCCGCGTCCGCCTTCGAGCCAGGGGCAATGGAGCACGCAACTGCCGTCGAAATGACCGCCGCAACGGATCATGGTCGCCTGGCCAATCGACAGCGTCTCGCCTGTCCAGGGACGCAGCAGAGCACTCCGCCTTTGCACCCATTCGCCATCATTGGCGTGGATATGGATCGGCACGCCGCCGCAGGCGGCACTCCATTCGGTCATCGACGAATAGAAATGAGGGTGCGAAATCGCGATCGCGCTTAAGCCGCCCATGGCAGCGATCCGTCCCTTGCTTGCCTCGTCGATAAGGCTGAGGCAGTCCCAGAGGACATTGCCGTCACGTCCTTCGATCAGAAAGGCGCGCTGGCCAATGCCGAAATGGGGCGAGATCTGCAGACTGTGAACACCTTCGGCTTCCTCGTTCCAGATTACCTCATGCTCCTGGCCGAGGCTCGCCATGTCGCTCCATTCCTGTCCCGATTGAGGTACGAACTGGCGCTCGTCTTCGCAGATCGGGCAGGCCGGAGGTGGTCTATCGCCTTCGCCGAACTGTGTGCCACATGTGATGCAGATAAAATTCGCCATCTCGAACTCCTCGCCAGCCAGCCTTCCCAACCCTGCGGCCGTGGACCCAGCTGCACGGCAAATGGAGGCTTTTGTGCTATATTGGCCAGACATTGAATGGATCAAAGCAAAAAGGCGAAGCAACGATTCTCAGACAATCTCGTTGCAGACCGAAAATCGTCGTTTTCAGGCCGACCTCTCTCGGAAAAATGGATATTCCTAACGAATGATGATAGGATTCATGGCGCCCTATCATCATGATTTTAATGCGAAAATTTTATTCTATTGGTTTGTGACAATCTGGCCTTGCAAAACGCGTCAAAGACAAAGAAACATAGTCGGCTAAAGAAAGTTAGATAATCGCGATATTGATGCTCGGCATTTGTCCGGGGTCGTAGGCAAATGGAGGACCATCATGGCGCTTATCTTCGGCCTCGTTGCTCTAGCGGGCCACATCGCCCTTTTGCTCTGGGGCACGCGCATGGTGCAGACCGGTATCCAGCGTGCCTTCGGCCCCGATCTGCGCTCCTTTCTCGGCCGCGCGCTCAGCAATCGCACGAAGGCATTTTTTGCCGGCATCGGCGTCACCGCCATCCTGCAGAGCAGTACGGCTACAGGCCTCATGGCCTCAGGCTTTGCAGCCGGCGGGCTGGTGGATCTCGTGCCGGCGCTTGCCGTCATGCTCGGGGCCAATGTCGGCACGACGCTCATCGTCCAGGTGCTGTCTTTCAATGTCGCAGCGGCTTCGCCGGCGCTGATCCTGATCGGCGTGCTGATGTTCCGCCGAACCGGGAATTCACGCGTGCACGATCTTGGCCGCGTCATGATCGGGCTTGGCTTCATGCTTCTGGCGCTGCATCAGCTTCTCGACCTGATGACGCAGTATGAGGGATCAAAGGCGCTCGCCTACGTCCTTGATGCGATCGCTGCGACGCCGGTGCTGAGCTTGCTTCTCGCCGCCATTCTGACATGGGCTGCCCATTCCAGCGTGGCCGTGGTGCTGCTCATCATGTCGCTTGCAAGCAAGGGGCTCGTCGATGTCGATCAGGCCTTTGCACTCGTTCTCGGCGCCAACCTCGGCACCGCGATCAACCCACTCATCGAAGGGCAATCGGGAGCGGATCTATCTGTGAAGCGGCTGCCCATCGGCAATATGCTGACACGCATCGTCGGTGTGATCGCGATGATCGGCCTGCTGGAGCCCGCAACGCGCCTGTCGGCGATGATCGACAGCGACAGCGCCCGCGCCGTCGCCAATTTTCATACCGCCTTCAATGTCGTTCTGGCCGTGGTGTTCATGCCGCTGTTGCGGCCCTATGCCGATCTCTTGACCAAGTTGCTGCCGCAGAAGATCGACGAAGCCGATCCGACGCGTCCGAGATATCTCGATCCGGCCGCCAAGGAGACGCCTGTGGTCGCGCTCGGCGCGGCGGCGCGCGAAGCGCTGAGGCTGGTCGACGTGCTGTCGGAGATGCTGGCAGGCGCCAAGTCCGCCTTGTCGGACACGGATCGAAAGGCGCTGACGCGGTTGCGGTCGCTGGACAATATCCTCGACAGCCTAAATACGGCGGTAAAAACCTATCTGACCTCGATCGATCCCGATGAGCTTGGCGAAACCGACCGGCGGCGGCTGAACGAGATCCTGCTGTTCTCGATGAACATGGAGCATGCCGGCGACGTGCTCGACCAGAACCTCCTGCCGCATCTGGCCAAGCGTCTGCGCCGGGGCTTGAGCTTCTCGAAGGAAGGGCAGCTCGAACTGGCAACATTGTTCGACCGATTGCAGTCGAACCTGCAGACGGCGGCGGCCCTGTTCATGACGCAGAACGAAAGTGCCGCCCGCATGCTGGCGGAGGAGAAGGTGATCTTCCGCAAGGCGGAGCGCGAGGGAACGGACGCTCATTTCCAGCGCTTGCGCCAGGGCGGGATCGAGACCGTGGAGACCAGCTCGCTTCACCTCGATCTCCTGCGCGACCTCAAGCAGATCAATTCCCACCTCGTTGCCGCCGCAGCCTATCCCGTTCTGGAGGAGCGTGGCGAACTCCTGCAAAGCCGGACGCCAAGCCCGGTTCCCGCAGTTCCAGTGAACGCACATGACTAGAGCGTGATGCCGAAAAGTGTAGGCGGTTTTCGGACGACATCACGCTCTACTTCTTTGATGCCAGAGCGGATTCAGATTTTAGGTCGAGCAGACCTAAAATCATCCGGCTCTAGAAAGACCTATCTCAGCCGTCTCGCAGACGGCCGGGCGGGAATGCAGGACGTCGATGTGGGTTCGATACGTCCATTGGCTGCAGCTGTCTTATCGACTGCAAAGCGGCGTCATCAAAAGTTCCTTTGACCCCATCGTGAGAGCCATCGTGTAGGGAGGAAGTCAGCCAAACGCTGTCATCGTTAGATTGCGGGAGGTGCTCCGAAATACCGAGTTCTCGCATGGATCTGTCGAAGATAAAAACACTGATCGATTTTGTTGGACGATCCAACGTTACCGAACTCACGGTAACGGAAAAGGATGTCACGGTTCGGATCTTCCGAACGCCCAATCCGGCGGATTCGTTTCCTTCAGCGCAGATGTCTGCCAGCGCAGCAATTGGCCACGCTGAACTAGGCGGCGATGTTTCGGGAAAATCGCAGGACTCCATTATTGTGAAGGCGCCGATCTTCGGCGTCTTGCACCGCGCGCCAGCACCCGACCAGGAGCCTTTCGTTGAGATCGGCGACATGGTGGAGGAGGGGCAGACGCTTTTCATCATCGAAGCGATGAAGGTCTTCAACAAGATCGCAGCTCCGCGCGCTGGCCGCATCGAGCACCTTACCGACATAGATGGCGGCGAAGTCGAGACGGGCGAAGTCCTGGCGGAGATCGCGTGATGGCGGGAGCTTTCGACAAGGCGGATCGACGTTTCGACACGGTGCTGATCGCCAATCGGGGCGAAATCGCCGCGCGAATTCAGCGCGCCTGCCGCGAACTCGGCCTGAAGACGGTCGCGATCTGCTCCGAAGCGGACAGGCAGGCGCCTTATGGCAAGACTGCCGACACCTTTCTGTGCATCGGTCCTTCGAATGCAGCCGGCAGCTATCTCAATCAAAATGCGATCCTCCTTGCCGCGCAGTTGACCGGGGCGGGTGCGATCCACCCCGGCTACGGGTTTCTGTCCGAGAACGCCGCCTTTTCCGAAGCCGTCGAGAGAGCCGGCCTCGCATTCATCGGACCCGAGGCGTCCTCGATCGCGGCCATGGGTGACAAGATATCGGCAAAACGGGCAATGATCCTTGCCGGCGTACCTTGCGTGCCTGGCCCTGACACGTCCCTTCCTGATGATCCGGCTTCGGTCGAGCGGATCGCTGAGGAGATCGGTTTTCCTGTGATCATCAAGGCCACAGGCGGCGGAGGCGGCAGGGGGATGCGCGTGGTCTCCGGCGCAAGCGAGCTGCACGAGGCCATAGCCCTGACACGGGAAGAGGCTCGTCAGGCCTTCGGCTCTCCGGCGCTCTATATGGAGAAATTCCTCCAGCATCCGCGTCACATCGAAATTCAGGTGCTTTGCGATATCTATGGCAATGCCGTCTGGCTCGGGCATCGCGATTGCTCCATGCAGCGCCGGCATCAGAAGGTGGTGGAAGAAGCCCCGGCGGCCGGGATTTCCTCGAAAACGATTAGGCCTATAGGTCTGGCTTGCGTGGAGGCCTGCCGGCAGATCGGCTACCGTGGCGTTGGAACCTTCGAATTCCTCTACGAGAATGGCGCCTTCTATTTCATCGAAATGAATACGCGCCTGCAGGTCGAACATCCCGTCACCGAGATGACCAGCGGGATCGATATCGTCCAAGCACAGATCATGGTCGCCCAGGGTCTTCCCCTCGAAATGCGCCAGGATGATGTGGCATGTGCCGGCCATTCCTTCGAATGCCGCATCAATGCCGAGGACCCCGCAAGTTTCCTGCCTTCGGCGGGTACGATCTCTGAATTAACCCTGCCGGAAGGGCCGGGAATCCGGGTCGATACCCATATCCATGCCGGCTATCGGGTCTCGCCTTATTATGACTCCCTGATCGCCAAATTGATCGTTCATGCGCCGACACGGGCGGAAGCGATGGCCAAGATGCGCGAGGCGCTTGCCGCCACCCGGATAGACGGGATTTCCACCAACCTGCCGCTGCTGCGCACATTGTTCGAGGATGAAGGGTTTACCCACGGTGAGACGGATATCCACTATCTGGAACAATGGCTTCGGCAGAGGAGGGCGGCATGAGCGCGATCGACTTTAGCGATCCTTCGACCATCGCGGCTCTGGCCGACGCACTGACGGCAGCAGGCGTCGATGGCCTGGAAATTTCGCGACCAGATGGCAATCTGCGCATCGTGGTCTCGAAGGCCGGGCGCGCCCAAATCAGCCTGACAGGAAACGCGCAGCCTGCGCCTGCGACATCGGTGGCGGTGGTCAAGGCGCCAATGGCGGGTCACTTCTATCCCTTGCATCCTTCGGATTCCAACGGAGCCGAGCGGCTGCCTCGCACCGTCTCAAGCCGGGATGTGATCGGTTTTATTCGCATCGGTTCCGTCCTGCTTCCCATTCCAGCCGGCAGGTCCGGTTTGCTGGCCAGGCGATCGGCAGAGCCCGAAACCCTGGTCGGATTCGGTGATCCCCTGTTCGAAATCGAGCCGCTGTCATGATTACCGCTTCGAACACCGTCACGTCACCGCGCGAAATCGTTCCTGCCACCAAGGACCGTGCCAGGATTTCCTGCATCGGCACCCGATCTTTCCTGCTCGAAGCACCGGGCGAATTCGATCTGCCCGCGCAGCGGTGGATCTGGGCTCTGGCGCAAACGGTCAAGAGCTGGGCTGACATAGCGGAAGTGATCCCCGGAATGACCAATCTCCTGGCGATCTTCAAGGAGACGCCTGAGGACCCGGAACTGGTGACGGACCGGCTTCTTGAGGCATGGAACAAGGCCGAGAGCCTCGACCTGGCGGGAAAGATCATCGAAATCCCCGTTCACTATGGCGGCGCCTATGCAATCGATCTTCCCGCCATCTGCGATTTTTGCGGCTTGAGCGACCGCGAGGTCGTGCGCATCCACTACGAGGCGAGCTACCGCGTCTTCGCCTTGGGAAGCGCCCCGGGTTTCGGCTACCTGCACGGGCTCGACCCGCGCATCTACATGCCGCGCAAGACCGTTCCGTCGCTCAGGATGGAGAAGGGCAGCGTGACGATCGGCGGAATGCAGACGGGGGTTGCGATGCTGACGGGTCCGAACGGGTGGAATTCCCTCGGCCATGCGGAGCTGCAGATGTTCGATCCGACCGTGGCGACACCGGCCCTGATGGCGCCCGGCGATATCGTGCGCTTCCTGCCGGCAAGGATCGAGCTATGATCGAGATCATCGAAACCGGCCCATTCAACACGATCCAGGATCTTGGCCGCCCCGGCTATCGCGACATCGGCGTCACAGCCAGCGGCGCGATGGACCCTCTTGCCATGAAGATCGGCAATATCCTTGTTGGTAACGACGATAATGCGGCGGCCATAGAGGTTCAGACCTTTCCGTTCAAACTGCGGTTTGGGACGGGTGCTATCTTTGCCGTCACGGGCGCGGATGGCGGCGCCACGCTGGACGGACGGGAGTTGATTGCCTGGTGCACCCACGTCGCCGACGCTGGCCAGATCCTCGAGCTAAGGCAGCCGACTAGGTTAGCACGCGCTTACATCGTGTTCCGTGGAGGGTTGGATGTGCCGGTTCTCATGGGCTCGCGCAGCACCTCCCTGCGCGGCGGCTTCGGTGGCAATGCCGGTCGAGCGCTCGTCAACGGCGACCGGATTGATTTTGGCACATCCGCCGATGCGCTCCCCCTGCCGGCAGGTGGTCTTGCCGTCGTCGAGCCTGCGGTGGCGTTAAAGGATGTTTTTCCGGCTCCGGTCGACGGTGTTCTATCCGTCCGTGCGGTCGTCGCCGGCGAACATGAGTTGTTCGCGTCCGATGGAGAAGCCTTCTGGAGCCAGGTCTGGCGCATATCGTCAAGCAGCGACCGCACCGGCTATCGCCTGTCCGGCCAACCCATAAGGCCGATGGCGACGGTTGAGATGCGTTCTCATGGCGTGGTGCCGGGGGTGGTGCAGGTCCCGCCCGGCGGCGAGCCGATCATTCAGATGAGCGATGCCAACACCGCGGGCGGTTATCCGAAGATTGCCGGCGTCATCGAATGCGATCTGTGGCGGCTCGGTCAGGCTCGGATCGGCGCGCGGCTCCGCTTCGTTCGCTCGACACATGCAGAGGCGCGCGCGGTGGAGCAGGCTGTTGCCCGCTATGTCGAGGATGTCAGGCGGACGTCGCAAATGGTCAGGCATGCTTTGAAGTCAATGGCCTGACGACAATTTCAACGATCCAGGGGAGGAAGCGGTGAAGATCGATCTGAATTCCGACATGGGGGAGGGTTTTGGCCCCTATCGGCTATGCGATGACGAAGCGATGATGACGGTCGTCTCATCTGCCAACATCGCCTGTGGCTTTCATGGCGGCGACCCGGAGACGATGGCGCGCATGGTCCGCCTCGCAAAGGAGAACGGCGTGGGTATCGGCGCGCATCCGGGCCTGCCGGACCGATCCGGCTTCGGCCGGCGCGAGATGCCCTTCCAGCCGGACGAGCTTCGCCAGCAGATGCTCTATCAGCTCGGCGCGCTGATTGCGATCGCCAGGAGCGAGGGCATGACCGTCGGACATTTCAGCTTTCATGCGGCCATGGGCAATATGGTCAATCGCGATCCAGCGCTCGCCGATCTGATAATGAATGCCATTGCTATCGTCGATCCGCGCCTCGTCGTTTTTGTTACTCCTGACAGTGAAATCGAAAAGGCGGCAAAGCGCGCGAAACTCAAGACGCTGGCGCTGTTTCTGGCCGACCGCGCCTATGATGCCGGCGGTAGGCTCGTCGCCCGTGGCCTGCCGGGCGCGCTGGTCAAGGACGAGGCTTTGGTCCGGGCGCGGGTACGCCGTTTCCTGATCGACCAAACCGTCGAAGCGATCGACGGCTCCGCACTTCAGATGCCGGCGAGATCGATCCTCGTGCATAGCGATACGCCCGGTTCGCTGGAGCTTGCCCGCATCATCCGCAGCGAAATCGAGGCTTCGGGCGCCACGCTGGCGCCTGCAGCCGAGCTTGCGTCCTGATCGCCTCCGGCCCTCAAGTTTTCATTTTTCAGCGAAAGATCATGCCAATGCCTTCTACAGCCGACCGTCTCAAGAATGTTTCCATCTCTGCCTCCGCCGCCATGACCCAACGCGCCCGCGAACTGGCCGCCAAGGGCATCAAGGTTGTCAGCCTCTCATCCGGCGAGCCGGATTTCTTGACGCCCGCCCACGCGATCGAGGCAGCGCATGCGGCCGCACTTGGCGGGGACACCAAATATCCGCCGATGGATGGCACGCCGGCGCTGAAGGCTGCGATCAGCAGAAAGTTCAAGCGCGACAACAATCTCGATTATGATGCAAGCCAGATCGTCGTTTCCGGCGGCGGCAAGCAGGTGATTTTCAACGCGATGCTGGCCACCTGCAATCCAGGCGACGAGGTTGTCATTCCCACGCCGTCCTGGGTCAGCTACGCCGACATCGTCAAGTTTGCCGGCGGCGTCCCGGTCGCCGTCCCCTGCTTCGAGCAGGCCGGGTTCAAGCTGCGTCCGGAAGACCTTGAGGCTGCGATCACGCCGCGCACCAAATGGCTGCTCCTGAATTTCCCGAACAATCCGACGGGTGCCGCCTGCTCGCGCGCGGACATGGCCGCGATCGCTGAAGTCATGCTGCGCCATCCGGACGTCTGGATCCTCACCGATGATATCTACGAGCATCTGGTCTATGACGGGTTCGAATTCTGCACGATCGCCGATGCCGAACCCAGGCTCTACGAGCGGGTCCTGACGATGAACGGTGTCTCCAAGGCCTATGCCATGACCGGCTGGCGCTTGGGATACTGCGCCAGCGGATCGAAGGAATTGATTGCCGCGATCAGCAACGTCAACGGTCAGAACAGCGGCGGTATCGCAACCGTCACCCAGGCAGCGGCGATCGCAGCGCTGGACGGGCCGCAGGATCTCCTGAAGGAGCGGGCGGCGATCTACAGGGAAAGACGCGACTTCGTGCTCGACCAACTGTCGAAGGTCGAGGGACTGCGTTGCCACAAGCCGGAAGGCGCCTTCTACATCTATCCCAACATATCCGGCCTGATCGGCAAGACCACCAGAGGCGGACGCAAGATCGAGACTGATGTCGATTTCGTCATGGCGCTGGTCGATGAGCACCATGTCGCGACCGTGCAAGGCTCCGCTTACGGCATGAGCCCCTATTTCCGCATCTCCTATGCGACGAGCATGGAAAAGCTTGGCGAGGGCTGCGCCCGTATCGCCGAGTTCTGCCGCGATATGCGTTGAGCGGCAACCACGCGCGCCTCCGGCCCGGTTTCCGGGTCGCAGGCCGTTGGCGTCCGCCCCTAAGCTTTACACTTTCAACTGCTCGGTCAGTTCGACGAGGATGTCCTTCACGGCGAATGCCGGCTCCGACAACGAGTTCTGATCGGACGTGCAAAGCGACAGCGTTTCCTCGATCCGCGGCGAAATCAGCCGGCAGACAAGAGGCTCGCTCGATTCCGAGACGATGCGGTCGGCGATCGCCTTCGGCATGATGGTCGCGCCAAGTCCGCTGCCGACGGCGCGACCCAAGGTTCTAACGATTTCGACTTCGGCCACCACCTTGAGATTGATCCGGCTGCGCGTGAAAGCGGCATCGACGGCGCGACGCACGAAATTGTAAGTCGGCGGCAACAGCATCGGCATGCCGTCCAGGGCACTGACCGGCACGGGCTTCTGATCCGGATCGATCGCGAAATTGCGATGGGCTACGAGGTAGAATTCCTCCCTCAGGACCGGCTCGAACCGCACGCCCTTGATCGGCCCCGTGCCGTGGATCAATGCCATTTCCAGCCGACCGTTCATGATCATCTGGCTATAGGTCTGACCGACGCTCTCCGTCAGATGAAGCAGGATTCCGGGGTGTCTCTTCCGTGTCTCCGCCAGAAGATCGACGGAAAGCGTGGCGGCGCTGCTGAAGGGTACGAGGCCGACCGAGACGCGCCCCGCAAGCGAATTGCCGGCGGCGGCGGCATCGGCTTGCGCCTGTTCCATCTGGCGCAGAATGATCTGTGCGTGCCGATAAACCGCGTGTCCGGCATCGGTCATGCTGACGCCCTGCTGGCTTCGGATCAGGAGCTTTTGGCCGAAATGTTCCTCGAGCGCCGCCAATTGCTGGCTCAGAGCCGGCTGGGCGAGATGCAGGATATCGGCGGCCCGCGTAATGCTGCCGCTATCGACGATGGCGATGAAGGATTTGAAACGTCTGATATCCATGGCATTCGTACTGTTCTTTCCTTGCCGGGCATGTTTGCAGACACGGATCTGTTTTGCAACGCGGGATGATGTCGCCAATCCCTGCGGATCGTTGCAAAAGTGGCGCGATGACCCTCGGCTTTAGCCGGCTCGCTGGCGGCCGGCACGTCTCCATAAAACTTGCTTATTACTCCAAAAGTAATCGGTCTTAGGCAAGGAGTTGAAGCTCCGCTAATGTCCACACCAACAAAAAGGGGATCATAATGCCATTCTCCGATTACAAGACCGCGCTGGTCACCGGCGCTTCCTCCGGTATCGGTGCCGCAGTGGTCGAGCGGTTTTGCCGCGAGGGTATCGAAGTGCATGCGATCGCGCGCAGCGCCGGTGCTCTGAAGGAACTGGCCGAGCGCACGGGATGCATCGCACACGTCATCGATGTCACGGATCGTACCGCAATCGCCGCTCTTGCGAGCAGCATAGAGTTCGACATTCTGGTCAATAATGCCGGCGTTGACCGGCCGAAGAAATTCCTTCAGGCGGATGAAGAGGACATCGATCTCCTCATCGACGTCAATCTTCGCGCCGTGCTGCACATCTGCCGTCTGGTCGTGCCGGGGATGGTTGCTCGCGACCGCGGGCATGTCGTCAATATCTCCTCGATCGCCGGAAACTACAATTTCGGCGGCAATTCCACTTACCATGCCGTCAAGGCTGGCGTTGCCATGCTGTCGAACCAGCTGCGCATCGACGCATTCGGCAAGCGTGTCCGGGTCACCGAGATCTGCCCCGGCCGCGTCGCGACCGATATCTTCAACCACGTCCATGGCGATGACCCGAGCGTGCGCGAGCGTTTCATCGACGGGTTCGAGCTGCCGCAGGCGGCCGATATCGCAGATGCGATCGCCTTTGCGATTTCAGCGCCGATCGCAATCAATATCGGCCACATGGAGATCACCCCGACATTGCAGGTGATGGGCGGCCTGCAAACGGCAAAGCCCGAGACCTCCGCCGCCACCTATGATGCGGAAGGTGCAAAGCGGTGAGCGGATTCGATCTATCGGCCATCCTGAGGAATCCGGACTACGTTGCGATGCTTTTGCAGGGCATCGAGATGACTTTCGTCATCTATATCGGCTCCTGGCTCCTTGCGATGACGCTGGCCATTCTGCTTTTTGCCCTTCGCGTCTCGCCGCTTCGCATCGGTGATCCGATTGTGAAAGCTTACGTCTCCTATCATCGCAACGTGCCGACGCTTGTGCAGCTGATGTTCTGGTATTTCGGGATCTATACGCTGATGCCGCAAGGCATCACCGACTGGCTGGCCGATCACAATGCCGAGGCGATCTTTGCCATCATAGGTCTGGGCCTGTGCCAGGCCGCCTATTTCAGCGAGGATTTGCGCTCTGGGCTGCGGTCAGTCAGCCCAGGACAGATGGAAGCCGCCAAAGCGCTCGGGCATGGCTACATCTCGGCCATGCGTTTCGTCATCCTGCCCCAGGGCGTGCGCAATGCTCTGCCGCCGCTCATCAATCACAGCGTTTCCTTGTTCAAGAACAGCAGTCTCGCAATCGTCGTCGGTGCGTCAGAGCTTACACACGCCGTCAAGGAAATCGACAATGTCAGTTTCAGGACCTTTGAGATCTATCTGATCGGTACGGTCATCTACCTGTTCTTCTCCCTCATCATCATGGCCTTCGGCGCATATATCTCGCTGCGCAGCGATCCGGTGCGGAGGGCGCGCGTGTGATCCAGGATATCATCAAGATCATCCATGATTATTGGCTTCTGCTGCTGATCGGCCAGTATCCCAATGGCCCGCTGGGCGGCCTTACCAATACGCTGATCCTTTCAGCGCTGGCCATCGCACTCGCATTTCCCGTCAGCATACTGCTAGCCATGGCCCGTCTTTCCAAATGGGCAGTCCTCAGATGGCCCGCAACCGGCCTCGTCTACATCACGCGCGGCGTTCCGCTGCTGATGCTGATCCTCTGGTGCTATTTCATCGTTCCGCTATGGACAGGGGCGGATGTCCCGAGCTTCCTGATCATGCTGGTAACGCTTGTGATCTATGAGGGCGCGTTCTTAAGCGAGGTCGTGCGGGCCGGCATCGTCTCGCTCGGCCAGGGGCAGATGGATGCTGCGAGAGCGCTTGGCCACGGTTACATCGGCGCGATGCGTTTCGTGATCCTGCCGCAGGCGCTCTACAACATGATCCCGAGCATGATCTCGACGTTCGTTTCGACGATCAAAGACACGACGCTTGGCTACATCATCAACGTGCCGGATCTGACTTTCGCGGCAAGTCAGGTGAACAACCAGTTGCTGTCGCAACCCTTCCAAGTCTTTTTCATCCTGGCCGTTGTCTACTATGCGCTCTGCTGGAGCCTGACGCATGTCGCAAACAGTGTCGAACGGCGAATTGCCCGCCGGCGAGCCGGGCCACGGAAGATACGCCTGCGCAGCGACGTCGTTCCCTTAAAAACATTCACGGAGCAGCTATGAGCATCCCAGTTTCCGCACCGCAGGACGGCGCTCGGGAGATCCGTCTTCATGCGGTCTGCAAGAGCTACGGACATTACCAGGTGTTGAACAACATCAATGCCGATGTCAGCCGCGGCGAAGTCGTCGTCATTTGCGGACCGTCCGGCTCCGGCAAGTCGACCCTGATCCGCACGATCAACCGGCTGGAAGAGATCAATAGCGGTTCGATAGATTTCGAGGGAAAAAATATTCATGCCGCGATGAGCGCTGCCGAGCTCAATCGGCTGCGCAGCCGGATCGGCTTCGTCTTTCAGAATTTCAACCTGTTTCCCCATTTGTCCGTCGTCGACAATGTTTCCATGTCGCCGATCCGGGTCAAAGGCGTGCCGGCGAAAGTGGCGCGCGACAAGGCGCTCGCACTGCTTGATCGCGTCGGTCTTGCCGACAAGGCGAATGCCTATCCGGGCCAGCTTTCAGGCGGCCAGCAGCAGCGCGTGGCCATTGCCCGCGCGCTCGCGATGGAGCCGCCGGTCATGCTCTTCGACGAGCCGACGAGCGCGCTTGATCCCGAAATGGTCGGCGAAGTGCTCAGCGTCATGAAAAGCCTGGCGGCGGAAGGAATGACCATGCTCTGCGTCACCCATGAAATGGGCTTTGCCCGCGATGTGGCCGACCGGATCTGGTTCATCGACGCCGGTGAGATCCTGGAGACCGCACCTCCCGAGGAGTTTTTCAAGAGCCCCCGTCATCCCAGAGCTCAGCGCTTTCTTTCGGATCTGCGCCATTAGGGCAATTCCAGGAAAAGTGCGCAGCGGTTTTCCGTCCGGAATTGCGTGAAAACAAAGAGATAGAGCACCACAAATCAATAACAAGGAGAACAGCTATGGACTGGAAATATCTTGCCGTGACATTGGCGCTTTCCGGCGCCGCCATTGCCCTGCCGGCCAAGGCGGATCAGCTTGACACCATCATGTCGGCAAAGACGCTGCGCTGCGCGACCTATGCGGACGTGCCACCGTTTTCCTCGCCCGACGCGAAAACCAGAGAAATGGTCGGCTTCGATGTCGATCTGTGCCGGGCGATTGCAAATGAACTCGATGTGAAAGCCGAGATCAAGCCGATCTCGGTTGAGGCGCGTGTTCCCGAAGTAAAGCTTGGCCGCGTCGATATCACGGTTGCCAACCTTGCCTATACGCTGAGCCGCGCAGAACAAATCCAGTTCAGCGATCCCTATTATATCGCCAAGGAAATGCTGATTGTTCCGGCGGATGACGCAGGCAAGACCAAGGCCGATTTCGAAGGCAAGCGTCTTGCCTCGACCAAGGGCTCGACTTCGGAGCTGGCGATCAAGCTCAACAAGTCCGATCCGCTGACCTTCCAGGATACCGGGTCTGCCTATCTCGCCGTTCAGCAGGGCAAGGCGCGCGGTCTCGTCGCCAACACCATGACGACGACGCTGCTTGTCAACGAATCCAAGACGAAGGGCAAACAGATGCGCATGATCGACGAACCCATGTTGCTGGAGCCGGTTGGCATCGGTATGCAAAAGGATCAGCCTGCGCTGACCGCAAAGATCAACGAAATCCTGCACACGCTCGACGGTAAAGGCGAGATCAACAAGATCTGGCAAAAATGGCTCGGTCCGAACACCGAGTACAAAATGACCCGTACCGAAAAGGTCGTCCCCATCACCGAATTGAAGTTCGACCCTATCCCCTGACGACGGGCCGCTTAGCCGGTCAGTTCATCCATCAAAATTGTCATTGATAACAGGCGGTGGGGGCGCCCGCCGCCGGCTTAACCATGGGAGGTTTCCGTGACCCACATCAAAGATATTGCCAAGCGCCCAAGCAAGGCCGACATCGACGCACTCGCCAAATTTTCGCCTGCAACGATCCATGAGGCTCAAGGTCGCCGTGGTGCGCTGTCCTCGCGGCTGAAGCCCGTGGATTATCGCATGAAGCTATGTGGCCCGGCGTTCACGGTGAAATGCGCGCCGCGCGACAACATCATGCTGCAGCTTGCGATCAACTTCGCCAAGCCGGGCGATATCATCGTCGTCTCCGCGGGCGAATATGAGGAAGCCGGCTCCTTCGGCGATGTGCTCGCCAATGCCTGCCTTGCCAAGGGCATTGGCGGCCTGGTGACCGATACCGGCGTGCGTGATACGCTGCAGCTGAGAGAGCTCGGATTTCCGGTCTTCTCGCTCAGTGTCTGCATCAAGGGCACGGTCAAGGAAACGATTGCTGCCGTCAACGATTCGGTCATCGTTGGCGGAGAGATCATCAATCCCGGCGACATCGTCATTGGCGACGCCGACGGACTGGTCATCGTTCGCCAGGAGGAGGCGCAGGAGGTCGCCCGGCTCTCACAGGCTCGCGATGAGGCCGAGGCCGGATACATCGAGGCCTATAAGCAAGGAAAATCGGTCATCGAAGTCAGCAAGCTTGAACCCGTGCTGAAGGCTAAAGGCCTTATCGTAGATATCTGAGCGGCCGGCGTTTGAAGTTTCTACAGCCAACCGCATAGGTGGCGATTCCATTGGCGGCAGATTGCCGCCGCCGTGGCCGCCTATGACTCTATAAGGCGCTCGGCGCTGAACTTGTCCGTTATCAGCGTATCGATAACTCCAATCCTCAGGGCGCCGGCGATTGCCGCGGTCTTCTTCGCTCCGCCGGCAAGCGCGATGACCCGATCGACCCGTTCGAGATCTTCAAGCGGGAAGCCGATGACGCGCTCGTCGAGCGGCGTCTTCACAGGCTTGCCGTCCTTGTTGAAGAACCGCAGCGATATATCGCCGACGGCACCTGCCTCGGCAAGATCGGCGAGCTCTCGCGACGAGAAGATATTGCCGGATCTCGCCAGCAGTTCCGATGGCTCGACGGCGCCGATGCCGACGATAGCGAGCGTGATGCTGCCGAAGAGATCCATGGTCTCCCGCACGAACGGATCCGACTGCATCAAAAGCTTGGCCTCGCGGGAGGTCGTGACGCCCTGTACTGGAAGAAGCTTCGGCTCGGCGCCGGTCAGTCGGGCGAGGCGGGTGGTCAGCTGGGTGGCATGGGTTTGGACCGACGGGTCGCCCATGCCGCCAAGCGTCTGGACGACGTACTTGGCTTGTGCGCTCTTCTGCGGATGAATGTTTTCCACCATCCGGAAGATCGTCTGGCTCCAGCTCGACACGCCGATGATTTCGCCGGGCGCAAGCGTCACCTCCAGAAGATGTGCGGCAGCTTCGCCGATCCGGGCCATAATGGCACCGTCGCGATCCTCCGTGCATTCGACGACAATCGCCTCGGGGAGACCGTATTTCTCGCGCAGCGCTCCTTCGAGATCGCTATAGGTGCCCACGGGCGGAATGACGCTTGTACGCACGATGTCTTCCGCCTCGGCCCGCTTCAGCATTCGCGACACGGTTGCCTGCGACAGGCGAAGGTGCTGTGCGATGTCCGCCTGCCGCTTGCCCTCTATGTGGTACATCTGGGCAACTCTTGAAATCAGGCGGAGTTCGTTAAGGCGAGCCATCGTTGATCCCGGGGTGAATTTTTATTCACCTTTAACCGGAGTTGTGCGCAACGTCGAGCGGGCCAGCGCATCATTCCACCTGTTCAGGAGGTCCGTACTATCGATGTTTTCCGGCTCGATAACCTTATTGTTTCTCGGAAGCGCCGTGATGGCATCGAGATCCGGCCACAAGCCTATCGAAAGACCTGCAAGATAGGCTGCCCCAAGCGCCGACGCTTCCGGTGCCTCGCACTGGATGACAGCGTGTTTTACCAGGTTTGATACGCACTGCATGAGAAAGCGGTTCTGGCTCGGGCCGCCGTCGACGTAAAGCATGCCGAGATCGCCACCGCTCTGTGCCTGCATCGCTGCAATCACGTCATGAACCTGGAAAGCGATCGAGTCGGTGACCGAGCGCGCCATCTGCGCGCGGGTGGTGCTGAAGTTGATCTGCGAGAAAAGTGCGCGGGCGTCGGAATTCCAGTAAGGTGCGCCCAGCCCGACGAAGGCGGGCACGAAGCCCGGGCCATCAGGCTCGGCGGTTGCCGCCAGATCGACAAGGGAGGCAACGTCCGGAAGGCCCAGGATGCCGGCCATCCATGGCAGGCTCGCGGCGCACACGAGGATATTGCCTTCGAATGCGAAGGTCGGTTGTCCGGCGATGCGCCAGGCGACTGTTGTGGTGATGCCATTGCGCGGTGCGATGAAGCGCGGAAGAGTGGTCATGACGGACGAGCCCGTTCCGAAGGTCGCCTTGCCGTCGCCCGGCTTGAAGGCTCCGTGGCCAAACAATGCTGCGTGGCTGTCGCCGATGGCCGACCTGATTGGCGTGCCGTCCGGAACGCCGGCAAGACCAAGCGTCGTTCCGAAGTCCGAGGAGCTGTCGAGCACTTCCGGAAGGAGCCGGATATCGACCCCGAAAATCGCGCCCAATTCCCTGCTCCAGGCTTGGGCCTCAAGGTCGAACAACTGGCTTCGCGCGGCATTTGAAGCATCGCAGACATGCTTGCGACGGCCGGTGAGGCAGTGAATGAGCCAGCTGTCGATCGTGCCGATGCGGACCTTTTCTCCGTGCGCGACCCGATCGAGAAGCCATCGGAATTTCGGGCCGGGAAACATGGGATCAAGGGGGAGGCCGGTCAGCGCCTCCACGCGCTTGAGATGTCCATCCGCGATGAGACGTTCGCAGTCCGGCGCCGTGCGCCGGCATTGCCAGCTCAACACCGGTCCAAGCGCTTTGCCCGTTTCGGCATCCCAAATGGTGACGGATTCCCGTTGATTGGAGATTGCTATCGCTTCGATTGTCGCGTCGGGCGCGCCTTGCAGGCATAGTGCGATCGCTTCACAGACGGATGCGTAAATCCGATCGGGATCCTGCTCGACCCAACCGGGCTGCGGATAGGAGATGCCTACCGGAGCCGAGCCTCTGGCAATGATGTCTCCGTTCTCGGAGACCAGTACCGCCTTGGAATTGGTGGTTCCCTGGTCGATTGCCAGAATGGCCCGCATCATATCCTCCACCGAAGCATGGTGCCGAAACATGTAAGCGGTTCTCGGGCGGCGTCATGCTCTACTTCTTTGATTTTGGAGCGGATTCAGATTTTAGGCCGATTCGGCCTAAAATCATCCGGCTCTCACGATAAGGCGGGGGCGACAAGCCGCCCCGGCTTGAATGCGTGCTGTTCGTCTATTTGCGCTTGATAAGCGCTTGCGCGGCGTCCGCAATAGCCGACGGGGCCATGCCGAATTCGTCGAGCAGGAATTCGGCCGATCCGGTCGGCGCGTAGATGCCGGGAACGCCGAGGCGCGTCATCGGGACGGGGACGTTGTCGACGACAACCTCAGCCACGGCCGATCCCAGCCCGCCAAAGATCGAATGTTCTTCCGCGGTCACGATCGCGCCGGTTTCCCTGGCGGCCGCAATGATGGCATCCTCGTCGATCGGGCGAACCGTGGCGAGATTGAGCACTCTGGCCTCTATGCCGCGTTGCGCGAGAAACTCGGCGGCCTTCACCATGCGATGGGTCAACGTTCCGTTTGCGATGAGCGTGACATCGGAACCTTCACGCAGGAGATTGGCCTTTCCAAGCTCGAACTTGTGGCCTTCCGGCAGGAGGTCGGGCACGCCGACCCGCGACAGGCGCAGGAAGCAGGGGCCATTGTAATTTGCTGCCCACTCCACCGCCGCCGCCGTCTCGATGCGGTCGCAAGGCGCGATCACGGGGAGGTTGGGCAGAACGCGCGTCCAGGCGAAGTCCTCGATCGAGTGATGGGTCGGACCGAGCTCGCCATAGGCCATTCCGGACGAAATGCCGACAAGCTTGACGTTGGCATTCGAGTAGGAGATGTCGGCCTTGATCTGCTCGAGCGATCTACCTGTAAGGAACGGCGAGGCGCCGCAGACATAGGGGAGGCGTCCGCCATTGGCCAGGCCCGCGCCGACGCCGACCATGTTCTGCTCGGCGATGCCGACATTGACCAGGCGATCGGGGAATTTCGACTTGAAGCCGCCAAGCTTCGAGGATCCGACCGAATCGTTGCAGACTGCGACGATCGTTTCATTCTCGGCCGCGAGGCGCTCGAGGGTCGATGCGAAAGCGTCTCGGCAGTCATGGAGCTTGGGTGCATTCACAGGCGCGTTCATTAAAGTGCCTCCGACAATTCTGCCAATGCGACTTCGTATTGTTCTTTATTCGGAACCTTGTGGTGCCAGTCGACACGATCCTGCATGAAGGAGATTCCATGCCCCTTGTTGGTGTGGGCCACGATGCAGTGGGGACGGTCGCTTCGGTGTTCGAGCGCCGGGACGACCTTATGCATGTTGTTGCCGTCGATTTCGGTAACCTCCCAGCCAAAGGCTTCGAGCTTCGGGCGAAGCGGCGCGATATCATTCGTATCCGAGAGCGCGGCACCTTGCTGGAAACGGTTGTGGTCGACAACTAGGGTGAGGTTATCAAGCCGGAACTGCGCCGCGGCCATGATCGCTTCCCAGTTGGAGCCTTCTTGCATCTCGCCGTCGCCGGTGATGACATAGGTATGATAGCCGGCGCCCGATAGTTTCGCCGCCTTGGCCATGCCAACCGCAACCGGCAGGCCGTGCCCAAGAGGACCAGTATTGGTTTCGACGCCCGGCACCTTGTTGCAATTGGGGTGGCCATTGAGCCGCGAATGCGGCTTCAGGAACGTCGAGATTTCGTCTTCCGGAATGAAACCGCGTTTTGCCAGAGTGACGTAGAGCGCGCATGCCGTATGTCCCTTCGACAGCACAAACCTGTCCCGATCGGGATGTCTCGGCTGATCCGGCCAGATGCGCAGCACGCGGAAATACAGTGCGGTCAGGAGATCGATCACGGACATCTCGCCGCCGACATGTCCGGCCCCTGCCTCGTAGACTGCCTGGAGGTCTCGCAGACGTATCTGGCGAGCAACGCGTTCAAGTTCGGAAGGCTCCATCATTTCCTCGTGTGAATAAATATTCATTAGTTTATATTTTTGCACAGAAGGATCGTTAGTCAAGCCCCCATGGAGAGCTTGTTGTCAAAACAGGCCGAAAAGACTCGGTTGACAGGGCTAAGGCGAGTTGGTAATGAATTTTCCAGCATATGTGAATAAATATTCTAGCTTGAAAACCTAGCCGGCAGGCATGGCAGCTAGCCGCAGGTCCCAGGGAGGAATGATGGTGGCGATCGACGTCAATGAACACAGCCGTCCGTCCGTGGCGTGGCTGAGAAAGCTCGCCGGCGCGACCGGACCGCTTGTCGGATTGCTCGCTCTTTGCGTTTTCTTGAGCCTCAGCACCGATGCGTTTCTGTCGCTCCGCAACGGCCTCAACATTCTCGATCAGATCACCGTGCTCGGAATCATGGCTGTCGGTATGACCTTCGTCATCCTGATCGGCGGCATCGACCTTTCCGTTGGTTCTGTTCTTGCGCTCGCCATGATGGTCATGGGCTGGACGGCAAATATTGCCGGCTTGCCGCTTGCAGCCGGGATTGCAGTCGCACTTGTCGCCTCTGCGGTAAGCGGACTGATCGTCGGACTTCTCGTCACCCTTTTCAGGGTCCCGGCCTTTATCGCGACATTGGCGATGATGTCGGCTGCGCGCGGCGTCGCGAACATGATCACGGACGGCCAGCAGATCGTCGGATTTCCCGACTGGTTCATGATGCTCGCGATCGATCGGCATTTCGGTGTGCTGACGGCAACGGTCTTCCTGATGCTCGCGGTCGTCGCCGTGGCCTGGGTGTTCCTTCACTTCCGCTCCGAGGGGCGCATGCTCTATGCCGTGGGCGGCAATCCGGAAGTGGCTCGTCTTGCCGGCATCAATGTCCAGCTCGTGACGATTGCGGTCTATGTCGCAAGCGCAGTGCTCGCCGGTCTGGCCGGTATCGTGCTGGCGGCTCGTCTCGATTCCGTTCAGCCGTCCAGCGGCTTTGGATACGAACTCGACACGATTGCGGCCGTCGTCATTGGCGGCACTTCGCTCTCCGGTGGGTCCGGTGGTATCGGCGGCACGCTGATCGGCGTCCTGATCATCGGAGTCCTGCGCAACGGCCTCAATCTGCTCAACGTCTCGCCATTCCTGCAGCAGGTCATCATCGGCATCGTCATCGTACTTGCGGTCGGTGCGGAAACGATCCGCAGGCGGCGGGCCTGATATTCGGGTCCGCGTCCGGCGGATCCCAACGATTTCCTCTCCGAAAGGTTTGGAGCGGATCATTTGCCCGAGGGGGAGGATAAGCCCAAGGGTTCACAAAAAAAGGAGGAAATGAAATGAAACTTGCGCGCATTCTTCTGGCCTCGGCCGCCGTGCTGGCGATGTCATTGGGCTCTGTTCAGGCAAAAGACACCAAGAAGATCGGCCTGGCCGTCGCAAACCTGCAGGCAAACTTCTTCAACCAGATTAAGCAGTCCGTCGAGGATGAAGCCAAGAAGCGTGGCATTCAGGTCGTGACCGTGGATGCCAAGGGCGACGGTCCGACGCAGATCAACCAGATCCAGGATCTGCTGACCCAGAATATCGATGCCTTGATCTATATTCCGGCCGGTGCCGCGGCTGCAACCGTTCCCGTCAAGCTTGCCAAGAATGCCGGTATTCCGGTCGTCAACGTCGACCGCAACGCCGACGGCGCGCCTGGCGACACCTTCCTTGCAACAGATTCCGTCACGTCCGCCAAAGGCGTTTGCGACTACATCCTCAAGCAGGCCGGCGGCAAGGGCAAGATGGTGATCATCCACGGTCAGAAAGGCACCACGCCTGAAGTCGACCGCAGCAAGGGTTGCGCTGAATCGCTGAAGGCAAATCCAGGCGTGAAGGTGGTTGCCGAACAATATTCCAACATGTGGGCCCAGGACGAGGGCTTCCAGATCATGCAGAACATGCTGCAGGCAAATCCGGATGTATCGATCGTATTTGCTCAGGCCGATGCACTTGCGCTCGGCGCCGCACAGGCGATCAAGGTTGCAAACCCATCCCAGAAGATCGTTGTCGGCGGCTTCGACGGCGATACGGCAGCTCTGGAAGCGCTCAGCAAGGGTGTTTTCGACGTGACCGCGACACAGCAGACGCAGAAGATGGGCCGCGACGCGGTCGCCAATGCCGTCAAGCTCGTCGCCGGCGAGAAGGTGCCTGCGGTGCAGCTCATGGACGCCACACTGACGACCAAGGAAAACGTGGCCGGCTTCATCGCCAACCACCCGTAATCGTCCTGAAATCTTGAGGAGGTGTGCCGTGACTGAGCCCGTTCTTTCCCTGAGGGGCATATCCAAGCGCTATGGACCGCTTCAGGTGGTGAAGAATGTCAGCCTTGATGTTTATCCGGGCGAGGTGGTCGCGCTTCTCGGCGAAAACGGCGCCGGCAAGTCGACCTTGTCGGGCATTATCGCAGGTTCGCGCATACCCTCCGAGGGAACAATGACATGGCTGGGGCAGCCCTATGCCCCAGCCACTCCACGCGAGGCGATCGACAAGGGCGTCGTCCTGATCCATCAGGAGTTACAGCTCCTGCCGCATCTTTCGATCGCCGAAAATGTCTTCATCGGGCGATGGCCGATGAAGAACGGAGCTGTCGATCGCCCCCAGATGGTCCGGCGGGCGCAAGAACAGCTTGCCCGCCTTAATTTACATATACCGGCGACGCGAAAGGTCGCGGGCCTGTCGACTGCCAATCAGCAGCTCATCGAAATCGCCAAGGCATTGGCGCTCAATGCCAAGCTGCTGATCCTCGACGAACCAACCGCCGCTCTTGGCGGGGCGGAGACCGAGGCCCTGTTCGAGCAGGTAAGAAAGCTTCGGTCCGAAGGTGTCGGCATCATCTACATCTCGCACCGCATGGAAGAGATAAAGCAAATCACCGATCGCATCGTCGTCCTGCGCGATGGCGAGCGCGTCCAGGAGTTTGCCGACAGTGCCACCCCCGTTCGTACCATCGTCGAAAGCATGGTCGGCCGTTCGCTGGATCGGATGTTCCCGGCTCTTCCCGAACCGACGGATCGCCCTGTTCTGCAGGTCGGCGGATTGAGTTCGCCTGACGGGTCTTTCCGGGACGTGACGTTCGATGTTCGCGCCGGCGAGATCCTCGGCATTGCCGGGCTGGTTGGTGCCGGCCGCACCGAACTCGTCCGCGCCATTTCCGGTGCCGATCCGATCAGCGCCGGCTCGATCAAGCTGGAGGGCGAAGAGCTCAAGCTCCGCGATCCGGCCGATGCGATCGCCAAGGGCATCGTGATGGTGCCCGAGGATCGCAAGGAGCAGGGTCTCGTCGTCGGCCATCGCATCAGTGAGAACATCATCTATGCCAATCTCGACAAGCTCGGCGGGCGCTGGATCACATCACGCATCAAACGTACTTTCGCCGAAAAGGCTGTGGCGAAATTCGGCGTCAAAGGCCGGGCCGAGCAATATGCCTCGGACCTGTCGGGCGGCAACCAGCAAAAGGTCGTCATCGCAAAGTGGCTGATGCGTGACCCCAAGGTCGTCGTCCTCGATGAGCCGACCCGAGGCATCGATGTCGGCGCGCGCGCCAGCATCTACGACATCATCGTAAACCTCGCAAAGCAGGGGGTGGCCGTCATCGTCGTCAGCTCCGATCTCGAAGAGGTTCTCGGCGTATCGAACCGCATTCTCGTGCTCGCCCAGGGCAAGCAGGCAGGTATCTTGAACCGTGACGAGGCCAATGACGTCTCGGTCATGGAACTGGCGACAATCTAGACAAACAGAAAGGAAGAGCGGTGTCCGACATCACTCTGAATGCCCCGAAGCTTTTTGATCTCAGTGGACAGGTCGCGCTCGTGACTGGAGCCGGAAGCGGGATCGGGCAGCGTATCGCCATCGGTCTTGCCCAATGCGGCGCCGACGTCGCGCTTCTGGACCGTCGATCCGACGACGGCTTGGCGAACACGGCTTCGCATATCGAAGCGGCCGGTCGCCGCTCCATCCAGATTGCGGCCGATGTCACCAATAGGTCCTCTCTCGGGGAGGCGGTTGCGCGTACCGAGGCGGAACTTGGAGCCTTGACGCTTGCAGTCAATGCCGCCGGCATCGCCAATGCCAATCCCGCGGAGGAAATGGAAGAAGACCAGTACCAGACGCTGATGGACATCAACCTGAAGGGCGTTTTTCTGTCCTGCCAGGCGGAAGCGCGCGCGATGCTGAAGAACGGACGCGGATCGATCGTCAATATCGCCTCCATGTCCGGCGTCATCGTCAATCGCGGCCTGAGCCAGGCCCATTATAACGCCTCCAAAGCCGGCGTGATCCACATGTCGAAGTCGCTTGCAATGGAGTGGGTCGGTCGCGGCATCCGCGTCAACACCATCTCGCCGGGATATACGGCGACGCCGATGAATACGCGTCCGGAAATGGTTCACCAGACCAAACTTTTCGAAGAGCAGACGCCGATGCAGCGCATGGCAACGGTCGATGAGATGGTCGGCCCCGCCGTCTTCCTGTTGTCGAATGCCGCGAGCTTCGTGACGGGCGTCGATCTGCTCGTCGATGGCGGCTTCTGCTGCTGGTGATGCGATGAAGAAACTGATTGCCGGCAACTGGAAAATGAACGGTCTCGCTTCCTCCCTGGCTGAGATCGAGGCGCTGAAGGGAATAACGGGCGAGGCGGCGTGCGACATCGTCGTCTGCCCGCCCTTCACGCTGGTGGAAAAGGCGGTCGAACGGGCGCGAGGGTCGAGGATTGCCATTGGAGCACAGGATTGCCATGCGCAGATCTCAGGCGCCTATACCGGAGATGTTTCTGCCGAGATGCTCGCCGAAATCGGCGCTCGTTTCGTAATCTTGGGACATTCCGAACGGCGCTCGGCCTATAGGGAGGCGGATGCCGCAGTTGCGGCCAAGGCTGTCGCGGTCCACGAGGCGGGGCTGACGAGCATCATTTGTGTCGGCGAGACGCGCACAGAACGGGACGACGGAAGGGCGATCGAGGTGGTTCGTGCTCAGCTTGAAGGCTCGATTCCCAACACCGCAACCAGTTCGAACACGACGATCGCCTATGAACCAGTATGGGCGATCGGAACAGGACTGGTTCCGACCCTCGAGCAGATCGAGGAGATGCATTCGTCTATCCGCCAGGCACTTGAAAAGCGGCTGGGCGAAGATGGGCAGGGTGTCAGGATCCTCTACGGCGGCTCGGTCAAGGCGTCGAATGCAAAGGCGATCTTCGGCGTTTCCAACGTCGATGGCGCTCTTGTCGGAGGCGCGTCGCTGAAGGCATCGGAGTTTGCCGGGATTATCTCGGCTGCCGTCTGAAGTCACCGGCAACAGGCAGGCCGATCGGCCCCTAGAGCTGACGCCTGGCGTGGCTGTCACCGCGAAAGGAATAGGAAATGCAACGTTTCGAAAACAAGACTGTCGTCATCACCGGCGCGAGCCGCGGTATCGGGGCTGCGATCGCCCGGCGGTTTGCGCGCGAAGGTGCCAATGTGGTGGTTTCCGCCAACGAGGATTCCGTCCATGCGGTCGCCGATGCGATCGGCGCTGACGGCGGAAAGGCGATTTCCTTCGTCGGCGACGTGACGGACAAGGCTAGCGTGAAGGGCCTTTACGACGCTGCTGAGGCAGCCTTCGGCGCCGTCGATATCTCCATCCAGAATGCCGGCGTCATCACCATTGCCCGCGTCGAGGATATGACCGAGGGCGAATGGGATAAGGTCATGGCGGTCAATACCAAGGGCGTCTTCCTCTGCGCCCAGGAGGCGATCGCCCGCATGCGCAAGCATGGCCGTGGCGGCTGCATCATCAATACCGCCTCCGGCCAGGCGCGCGACGGCTTCATCTACACACCGCATTATGCGGCATCGAAGATGGGTGTCGTCGGCATTACTCAGAGCCTTGCCAAGGAGGTCGCGACCGAAGGCATCACCGTGAATGCCTTTTGCCCCGGCATCATCGAAACCGACATGTGGGCCTATAACGACCAGGCTTGGGGCAAGCTTTTGGGCAATTACGGCCCCGGCGAACTCATGAAGGAATGGGTCGAGGGCATTCCGATGAAACGGGCCGGATCGGGCGAAGACGTCGCCGGTCTCGTCACTTTCCTTGCCAGCGACGATGCGGCCTATATCACCGGCCAGACGATCAATGTCGATGGCGGCTTGATCATGTCGTAGTTCGACAATGAGGAACGGTGCGTTCATCGGGTGGATCGGATTCTCGACGATTCGGCAATCAAAGCCTCTTGCGGAGTGAGGCATTGATCCCTTATCTTTCACTTGTTCTCAGGGCGGGGTGCAATTCCCCACCGGCGGTATGGGGAGTTTCCTCGAGCCCGCGAGCGCCTTCCGAGCTTTCGGAAGGGTCAGCAGATCCGGTGAGATGCCGGAGCCGACGGTCATAGTCCGGATGGAAGAGAGCAACGCAGGAGACGCCGCGTCGTGGTGGCGTTCACATGCTTGTTCGCCCAAGGGAAAATGGTGGCCTTAACCGGCCATGCACGCCGCTCCAAACGGCAACCCTTGAAAGGCAGGAAAATGGCAATTTCGAAAATTGAAGATGCGATCGCTGCGATTGCGCGGGGCGAGATCATTGTGGTTGTCGATGATCGCGACCGCGAAAACGAAGGCGATCTGGTGATTGCCGCGGAAGCGGTCACACCGCAGGCGATCGCGTTCATGATGAACCATGCCCGCGGTCTCATCTGCGTTCCGATGGAGGGCGAGAGGCTCGACGAACTCGACATTCCGTTGATGGTGCCGCGCAACACGGAAGTCCTCAAGACCGCTTTCACCGTTTCGGTCGACTACATCCCGGAAACCACGACCGGAATATCTGCCGCTGACAGGGCGGCAACCGTTCAAGCCCTTATCAGGGATGGATCGCGTCCGGAGGAATTTGCCCGTCCCGGTCATATCTTTCCGCTTCGCGCGCATCCAAACGGCGTCCTGTCGCGTCCGGGGCACACGGAAGCGGCCGTGGATCTGGCCCGGCTTGCCGGCCTTTCGCCGGCCGGCGTCATCTGCGAAGTAGCGAATGACGACGGCACGATGGCCCGCCTTCCAGAGCTCGAAGTTTTCGCCGAGCGGCATGGCCTCCATCTTGTGACGATCGAAGATCTGATTGCCTACAGGGCTGCAAGCGCTCCCTTCAAGGCTGCCTGATCGTTCTGATACAGCCTATCCCGATCCTGCTGGGTCGATGCTTGTGGAAGGCTCTCCTACGCTCGTTGAGGATAAAGGAGGGCCTTCTTCAGCCGATGGATATGCCCGGCGCCGATCCCGCAACAGCCGCCGACCATCGTCGCGCCGGCATCGACCCACGAGCAGGCGAAGCGCGAATAGGCGTCATCATTCAGATCCTCTCGGGTCTTATGAAGGCCTTCGTTGGCGGCCGACTCGCCTTGTTCTCCCTCGAAAGCATTGGCATAGACGCCGATCTGGAGATTGTTGCCGCCCTGCTTGAAAACCTCCGCTGCCGCATCGACGGCCTTTCGCATGACTTCCGGTTTGCTGCAGTTGAACAGGAGTGCGTCGGCGCCGGATGAGGCGGCCCAGCGAGCCGCATCCTCGACCGACTCGCCGGAGCGGAGCTTGGGCGAGGCGCCGTTTCTTTGCGCGGCATCATCCGCCAGCGTGAAGGAAATCCAGAACGGCTTTCCTGTTTCAGCGACCGCAGTCCGAACCGCGTCTGCCTCCGCGATCAGGCTGAGGGTTTCGCCGAGCCAGACATCGACATAGGGGTCGAGGTTCTCGACCAGAACCTTGAGATAGTCCTGTACCCGTGACGGATCGAAATTCTGCGGCTCGTAGGAGCCGAAGATCGGGGGCAGCGAACCGGCGACCAGGACCTTTCGATCCTTGCAGGCATTGGCGGCGTCGCGCGCCAGCCGTCCGGAAAGGGCGATGAGATCGGCTCCTTCCTTCCAGAACCGCTCCTCGCCAATATGGAAAGGGACGAGTGCGTAGCTGTTCGTTGTAATGACGTCCGAGCCGGCGGTTATGAATTCGTCATGCACTTGCCGGACAATGTCCGGCGAATTGACGAGCGCCAGCGCCGACCATTCCGGTTGCTTCAGTTCCGCGCCGAGACGCAACAGTTCGCGGCTCATGCCGCCATCGAGGATCAAGGGTTTGCTCATGAATGGGATCTCCAGAATGACTCGGATCTGCAGAGAGGTTTGATCTCTCCTTCGCGCCGTGGGTTAGCGCCGCACCGGCACCTGCGCCTCCAGGAAACGGAAGCTTCGCGCGATGATGGCTGTGATGATGAGATAGAAGACGGTGACGACAACAAGCGGTTCGTAGACCAGCAGGGTGTCCTGGCGAACTTTTGTGGCAACGGCGTAAAGGTCCATCACGGTGACGGTGAAGGCGAGCGGTGTTGCCTTCAGCTGCATGACGATTTCGCCGCCGATCGTCGGCAATGCGATGCGGATGGCGCGCGGCAGCCAGATGCGTCGGGTGAGCGTCAGGGGGCGCATGCCGAATGCGCGGCCGGCTTCCAGCTCGCCTTTTGGAACGGCAAGCAACGCGCCGCGCAAAACCTCCGCCTCATAGGCTGCATAGTTCAGCGTGAAGCTGACGGCTGCGAAGAAGAAACCTTCGCGCAGGATCGGCCAGAACAGGCTCTGACGGATACCCGGGATCATTGGCAGAAGAGAGCCGATGCCGTAGTACAGCAGCCAGAGCTGTATCAGCAGCGGCGTGCCCCGGAAGAAGGTGCAGTAGCCGCGGGCAAGGGTTCGCAGGAGAGGGCCGCCGCTGACCTGGGCGAAGGCTAGGCCGATCGCGATGATGAAGCCGAAGACGACCGAAATCGCAAGCAGCGACAGCGTTTGCACGGCTCCCGTCAACAGAAGCGGCCAATAGGATGATATCCATGAGAAGGTCATGCCCGGCACTCCTCAGGCCAGCTTCGGTTGGCCGCGCCGCACACGCCGCTCCAATAGGTTGAACAGGAGGTTGGAAACGAGTGTAAGGGCGAGATAGATGAAAGCGGATGCCAGGAAAAAGATGAAGTAGTGTTTGGTGCTTGCGCCGGCGAGACGCGTAGCGAGGGCCAGTTCCTGGTAGCCGACGACTGCGACGAGAGCGCTGTCCTTGGTGACCGACATCCACAGATTGGCAAGACCGGGCAGAGCGTTCGGCAGTAGGGCGGGCAGGATGATGCGACGGAAACGCAGCCGCGGTCCCATGCCGAAAGCCTTGGCCGCTTCGATCTGGCCGACGGGGATCGCCAAGATCGCGCCGCGCAGCACTTCCGTCATATAGGCGCCCTGCACGAAACCGAGCACTGCGACCGCGACAGCAAAGCCATTCAATTCGAAAGCCGGCAGATTGAGCGCAACGAGGAGCCGATTGAGGCCATCCATGCCCGCGTAATAGAGGCCGACGATCAGGATCAGCTCGGGAACGGCACGGACTGCCGTCGTATAGAGTTCGAGCAGTAGCCGGAGCGGCCTTATGCCCGAAAGCTTGCCCAGCGCGCCGCCCGTACCGAGCAGAAGGCCGATCAGAAAAGCGCCGGCGGAGATGGCGACCGTGGAGGCAGCCCCGGTCAAGAGTACTCCACCCCATCCGGGCGGATAGGGGGAGAGCAGATCCAGAATGCCCTGAGGAGAGGTCGCCATCGCCGCGATCGTTTACTTGGCGCCGTAGATATCGAAGCTGAAATACTTCTTGGTGATTTCGTCGTATTTGCCGCTGGCGCGCACCGCGGCGATCGCCGCATTGAGCTTTGCCTTGAGTTCGGTGTCCTCCTTGCGAAGGCCGCCGGAAACGCCGGCTCCGAGGACTTCCTTGTCGTCGGCGACATCACCCATCTTGGCGCAGCAATCCTTGCCGCTATCGCTCTTCAGGAAGGCGTCAAGCGCAAGGGAATCGCCGAAGACGTAGTCGATGCGGCCTGCCGCGAGGTCCTGAAACGCTTCGTCGAGCGTCTGGTAGGTCTTCTCGTCTGCGGCCTTGGCGAAGTACTTTTTGTAATATTCCGACTGGATGGTCGAGACCTGGATGCCGATGGTCTTGCCCTTGACGTCGTCTGCGGTCGCGCCTGGCTTCTGGTCCTTCGGGCCTATCAGCGTGCTGGGCGTGTTGTAATATTTGTCGGTGAAATCGATGACTTTCGAGCGCTCGGCCGTATTCGACATGGATGACCAGATCACATCGAACTTCTTGCTCTGAAGCGCCGGGATGAGGCCGTCCCAGGAAAGCTCGACGATCGAGCATTTCTCTTTCATCTGCTCGCAAACGGCGTCCATCATATCGATCTCCCAGCCCTGCCATTTGCCGGAGGCATCCTTGGCGAAAAAGGGTGGGTAGGATTCGTTCATGATGCCGAAGCGAACCTCGGCCTGCGCGGTCATCGAAGAAAGCGCGAGGGCAAGCCCGGCGAATAGAGTGGAAACCAGTCTCATAAAAGGGATTCTCCTAATGGTGTTGTCTGCGAATGGGATGTGGATCAAGACGTCAGCATGCCGGTAAATTCCCGACAGCGGGTGCTGATCGGGGCGTCGAAGATCTGCTTAGGCGGCCCTTCCTCCTCGATCCGTCCCTGATGCAGGAAGAGAACGTGGTTCGAGACATCGCGGGCAAAGCGCATTTCGTGCGTGACCAGCAGCATGGTTCGACCCTCCTCTGCGAGGTCGCGGATGACCTTGAGGACTTCGCCGACCAGTTCGGGGTCGAGTGCCGATGTCGGCTCGTCGAAGAGCATCACGGCCGGATCGATGCAAAGTGCGCGCGCGATCGCTGCGCGTTGCTGTTGACCGCCGGAGAGGAAGGCCGGATAGGCGTCGCGCTTGTCGTAAAGCCCGACTTTATTGAGAAGCGCCTCTGCCTTTTCGATCGCCTCGCGGCGGGGAACGCCGAGGACATGCACCGGCGCCTCGATGATATTTTCGAGAACGGTCATGTGCGCCCAAAGATTGAAGCTCTGGAATACCATGCCCAGCCCGCTGCGAATGCGCTCGATCTGCCGCCAGCTTTTCGGCTGCATCTGTCCATGCCGCCCGCGCTTCAAGGCGACTTCCTCACCGTTGACGACGATGCGCCCGCGATCAGGCATCTCAAGCAGGTTTATGCAGCGCAGGAACGTGCTTTTCCCAGAGCCGGACGAGCCGATGATGGAAATCACATCCCCTTGATTGGCGGTGGTGGAAACACCCTTGAGGACCTGATGTGACCCAAAGCTCTTGTGGAGATCTTCCACGCGAAGAGCCTGGGAGGACAGTTCTGTCATATACAATTCCGATGGAAAACAATTTGCGGAGAATATCGCGAAGAAGAGCGGAATTTGCGCGCAATTTCTGATCAATTTGCATAAAAAAAGCAAAAATGTATTTCTTGCGCATCTTTTGTGATAGAATAGAGATGTCGTCAGGTGATTTCACCGATCGGCCAGAGGAGAGGGAATGGAAAATCTGGATCGCTTCGATCGCGATATTCTCGATATCGTCCAGCGCAATTGCCAGCTCACTGCCGAAGCAATCGCCGATGAGGTCGGCCTTTCGACTTCAGCCGTGCAGCGGCGCCTTAAGCGGCTGCGCGAGGACGGTATCATCAAGGCGGAAATCGCAGTTGTGGACCGCAAGGCGACCGGGACGCCGATGGTGTTCATCGTCGGCATGGAGATCGAGCGGGACAATTACGATGCGCTTGCCAAGTTCCGCCTTTGGGCGGAAAAGCAGGATCATATCCAGCAGGTCTATTATGTCACAGGTGCCGTCGACCTCATTGCGATCGTCACCGCCAGGGATGTCGAGCACTATGACGACATCGCCGCCGTGATCATGGCGGAAAATCCGCAGATCCGGCGCATGCATACGAATGTGGTGCTGCGTGACGTCAAGCTTGGATTGTTCGTGCCGCTGGCAGATGGCAACGAGGCCGGCCGGTAACCCGCGGGTCGCGGGATGATCTGTGGGCGCGCCGTACTCGCCTATCTTCTACATGTACCAGGCGAGAAGGAACTACCCTTGGTCCGGCTCATATTGCCTGACCTTCAAGATTTTCAACGAATAATGATGCGGCCTCTGCAGGCGCGCTCAGTCCGACTGCAAGGCCTTCACCGGCTCAGGTTGTGACGTAGCAAGCTGCTTCAACGCATTGTTTCTATTGCTCGCAACAACGCGCTGCGGGATGACAGGTTGCTGGTGCTTTACAAAACGAACTAGTTCGTACATTATTATTGACGAGGAGTGACGGTGCTGCGTTGTGCAGCATCGAAGACTGTCAGGATGATCTCGGATGTCCTTGCAAGCGGGTGCAGGCGGAGGCCGGATGCGCTCGGTTGCGATATGTCCTTGACATCCGAATGCTCTGGGGAGGAACGACCATGAAAACACAAATCGAACATAAGACACCCAAGCGCGCGGCTCTTGCGAGCTGGTTGGGAAGCGCCGTCGAATATTATGATTTCTTCGTCCACGGTACGGCAGCAGCGCTCATTTTCCCGAAGATATTCTTCTCGGCGGAAGACCCGCAAACGGCGGCCATCGCCTCCTTCGCGACCTTTGGCGTTGCCTATATCATGCGGCCCCTGGGCGCGGTCGTCCTGGGTCATATCGGCGACAAATTCGGCCGCAAGAAGGTGCTTACCTTCACCCTGCTCCTTATGGGTTTTTCGACTTTCATCATCGGGTGCCTGCCAACCTATAGTCAGGCCGGTATCCTGGCGCCCATTCTTCTGGTCCTGGCGCGCTTGCTGCAAGGCATTTCGGCTGCCGGCGAGCAGGCCGGCGCCAGCTCCATGACGCTCGAGCACGCGCCTGAAAATAGACGCGCCTTCTTCACCAGCTTCACGCTGAGCGGAACTCAGGCCGGACTGATCCTTGCAACATTGGTCTTCATTCCGCTTGGAAAGCTCGATGAAACCGCATTGATGTCATGGGGTTGGCGTATTCCCTTCTTTCTAAGCTTCGTGGTTGTTATCGTCGGATTCTGGGTTCGCCGCACGCTTGCGGAAACACCTGCCTTTCTGGAGGAAACCAAGAGGGGCGAGGCCACAAAACTGCCGCTTGTCTCGCTGCTCACCAATTATTGGGCGGATGTCCTGCGCATCATCTTTGCGGCGCTGATTTCGGTCGTCAGCACGATCTTCAGCGTCTTCACCCTGTCCTATGCCGTCAACACGATGCATATCGATCGCTCGACGATGCTGACCGTTCTGGTGCTTGCCAATATCGTGGCGCTGGGCGCGATTCCCGCCTGGGCCATTCTCGCAGACCGCATCGGCCGCAAGCCCGTGTTCATCTTTGGCGCCATCGGCTGCGCAGTGCTGATCTGGCCCTACATCTGGGCCATCAGCCAGAACAATCTCCTGCTCGTCTTCGTTCTCGGGATTCTGCTTTCCGGCGTGGTCTACAGCGCCTCCAACGGCATCTGGCCGGCGCTCTATGCGGAAATGTTCGATACCCGAGTGCGTCTGTCCGGCATGGCCGTCGGAACCCAGATCGGTTTTGCGCTCGGCGGCTTCGCGCCGACCATCAGCGCAGCTGTGATGGGCACAGGGCCGATGGGCTGGGTGCCGGTCGCCGTGTTTACGTCGATCACAGCCTTGATCGCCGCCATTTCCGCGGCGACAGCAACGGAGACCTACCGGACGCCGATCGATCAACTCGGCAGGGACGAGCGACGCTTGGCAGCTGCCGTTCGCCACGCCGATCGGGCGATCTAGCGGCCGGTTTCGATCTGAGCAGCAATGACGTGTCGCGATCGCGGATGAGTTTGTTGAAAATCGTCAAGTAACGGGATGAAACAATGAAAACCTCGATTGCGACCGTTTCGATCAGCGGTGATCTCAAAGAAAAGCTTCAAGCCATTGCCAAGGCAGGTTTCGATGGGGTCGAAATCTTCGAGAACGACTTTCTCGCCTTCGATGAATCACCGCGCCAGGTCGGTCAGATGGTGAGGGATCATGGGCTGGAGATCACGCTCTTTCAGCCCTTCCGGGACTTTGAAGGCATGCCGGAACCCTTGCGCAGCCGAACCTTCGATCGGGCTGAACGCAAATTCGACCTGATGCAAGAGATGGGGACCGACCTCGTTCTCGTTTGTTCGAATGTCTCGTCCGCGGCGCTGGGCGGGATTGATCGTGCCGCAGCCGACTTCTTCGAGCTCGGCGAGAGGGCTGCCAAACGCGGCTTGCGCGTTGGCTATGAGGCACTCGCCTGGGGTCGGCATATTCACGATCACCGCGATGCCTGGGAAATCGTCCGCCGGGCCGATCATCCGAATATTGGTCTCATTCTCGACAGCTTCCATACGCTTTCGCGAAAGGTCGACGTCAATTCGATCCGGTCGATCCCGAAAGAGAAGATCTTCATCATCCAGCTTGCCGATGCGCCGTTGATCGACATGGATCTCCTTTATTGGAGCCGTCATTTCCGCAACATGCCGGGCGAGGGCGACCTTCCTATTCTTGAATTCATGAAGGCCGTCGCCGCGACTGGCTACGATGGCTATCTCTCGCTGGAGATTTTCAACGACCAGTTCCGCGGCGGTTCACCGACCGCCATCGCTGTCGATGGTCGGCGGTCGCTCGTCTATCTCGGCGACCAGGTTCGTCGCACGGAAAGCAGTAGCCTCACCTTGCCGCCGATGCCGGCACGGGCCGAGGTGGACGGCGTTGCCTTTGTCGAATTTACGATCGATGAAACGGAGGCGTCCGGCCTTTCTGATCGGCTGCGCGCACTGGGCTTTCGCCATGTCGGGCGCCACAAGAGCAAGCGTGTCGATGTCTTCCGGCAAGGCGATATCAATCTGGTCGTGAATACCGATCCGGACGGGTTTGCGGGCGCGTCTTACGCTTTGCACGGGCAGTCGGCCTATGCGATGGGATTATGGGTGGATGATGCCGAAGCCGCAGTCGCGCGGGCCGTGGCGCTGGGTGCCGAACGTTTTGAACAACCACTAAATCCCGGCGAGATCGAAATGCCTGGCGTCAGGGGCGTTGGCGGCGGCATCCTGTATTTCCTCGATCGCAGGAGCGTGCTCGGCCGCATATGGGAGATCGAATTCGATCCGGTCAATGACGATACCGATTTGCGGCCTGTCGGGCTGACGGGCATAGATCACGTCGCGCAAACGATGAAATATGAGGAGCTGTTGACCTGGCTGCTCTTTTATACCGCGATATTGAATGCACATAAGACACCGATGGTCGACATTATCGATCCCGCTGGGGTCGTTCGCAGCCAGGTCGTCGAAAACGAGCCGGGCAGCTTGCGCATCACGCTGAACGGCGCTGAAAACCGCAACACGCTCGCCGGGCATTTCATCGCCGAAACGTTTGGCTCCGGCATCCAGCACCTGGCCTTTGCGACCGATAATATCTTTGCGGCTGCGGCTGCCTTATCGGATAACGGCTTTGCCACCTTGGTGATCTCGCCCAACTATTACGACGACCTGGAGGCGAGGTTCGGCCTCGAGCCGGCTTTCACGGACCGCCTGAAGGCGCACAACATCCTCTATGACCGCGACGATCACGGCGAATATTTCCAGCTTTACAGCCCCACTTACGGCGAAGGCTTCTTCTTCGAAATCGTCCAGCGCAGCGGCTATCGTGGATATGGTGCGGCGAATGCCATTTTCCGCATCGCTGCGCTCAGGCGTCACCTGCGGCCGATTGGCCTGCCGAAACTTTAGGCTCTCCCCATTCGCGTGAAGCCTGTGTTAAAGCTTTGATCTTCAATGTTGGGCAGGGACAGACCCAGGAAGACGGGCAAGGTATGACCAAAGCGCAAGCGGCCAAGATCGAGCGTCTTACGCGAAAGAACGATCCAGACGCGACCAAGGAAAATATTCTCAAGATCGCCACCGAGGAATTCGTTGCAGCCGGTTTTTCCGGTGCGCGCGTCGATGAGATCGCCGAGCGCACCAAGACGTCCAAGCGCATGATCTACTATTATTTCGGCAGCAAGGAAGGGCTCTATCTTGCCGTTCTCGAACAGGCCTATACGAAGATCCGCACGCTGGAGAGCGAGCTCGATCTCGAAAACATGCCGCCCGTTCAGGCTATGGCGCAATTGATCGCAAGCACCTTCGATCACGATGATCAAAATCCGGATTTCGTACGGCTGGTCAGTATCGAAAACATTCATCGCGCCGAACATATGAAGCGTTCGGTCGTCCTGTCGCAGATGAACATCGCCGTCATCGATATCATCACGGACATCCTTGAACGCGGCTACGCCGATGGCAGCTTCGTGCGCAGGGTAGACCCGGTCGATCTGCATATGATGATCAGCGCCCAATGCTTTTTTCGCGTTTCCAATCGGCATACTTTCGGGGCGATCTTCGAGCGTGACCTGTCGTCCGAAGCCTTGAAGAAGCGGCACAAGTCCCTAATCGTCGATGCGATCCTTGCATTTCTGAGGCATCCTTCCTTCGAAATGGCCTGACGAGGCGCAGCGTCATCTGATTGGCTTTGGCGTTTTCCCGCGGTGCTCCATCACGCCTCATATTGACTTTACGTACTAGTTCGTACATTTTGCAAGCAGGCCTGCAGCATGGCTTTGTTTTGCTGCTCGGGAGGAAAGATTGAACACTCAAGCCGCCATTGTTCCTCGTCAACTTCATGTCGGATTGATCGGCGCCGGGATAGGCAGATCGCTGACGCCGGCCATGCATATGCGTGAAGGCGAGCATTGCGACCTGTCCTATCGCTACGATCTTATTGACCTGGATACACGTGGTCTCTCCGTGTCGGATCTGCCGGCTTTGATCGACGAAGCCGAGGCGCGGGGGTTTGCCGGTCTCAATATCACTCACCCTTGCAAGCAGGCTGCCGTCGCGCTGGTGGATGAGCTTTCACCTGACGCCCAGACGCTGCGATCCATCAATACGATCGTTTTTCATGGAAAGCGCAGGATCGGCCACAATACCGATTGGTGGGGGTTTGCCGAAAGCTTCCGGCGCGGGTTGGCCGGCGTTTCGCTCGACCGTGTCGTGCAACTGGGTGCGGGCGGCGCCGGCGTGGCCGTCGCCCATGCGGTGGCTGAGATGGGTGCGCATTCCGTAGAGATATTCGATCTCGACCCTTTGCGCGCGCAGGCCCTCGTCGACCAACTTCAGCCGGCACATGCCGCTTGCCGTTTCTCGGTCGGTCATGATCTTGCCGCGGCACTGGATGTCGCCGATGGTCTGGTTCATGCAACACCGACCGGCATGGCCGCCCATCCCGGATTGCCGCTCGACGCGCAACTTTTGTCGGATCGTCTTTGGGTCGCCGAAATCGTCTATTTCCCGATCGAGACCGAGTTGGTGAAATTCGCCCGGCAGACAGGGTGCCGTGTTCTCGACGGCGGCGGCATGGCGGTATTCCAGGCGGTGAAGGCGTTCGAACTGTTCACCGGCATCCGTCCGGCAGCCGAGCGTATGATGCGGCACTTCAATTCGCTGCGCGCCTAAACGTCGGCGCCGAAGTTGCATCCTCGGCGCCGGAGGCGTCACAGTTGGTATCAGACTGATTGCTCGATCACCAATACGGCGTAGCCGGCGAGTTCGGTCGTGCCCGATATGGCTTTACCGGTCAGCAGGTCGTTACCGGACGGTAGATTGACGATCTTCGTTTCATGCTCTGTATTGAGCACAAACAGCAGCCTCCTGCCATCACCTTCGCGCAGGGACACTTCGACACCATTAGGCAGATCCTGTACCAGTGGTGCGGCAACACCCTTGCTGACGAGAAGCTCGCGAATGACCTCCGCAAGCGGCGCCGTGAGATAGGTGCCGAGGTAGTAGACTTGGCCATTGCCATGCCGGCGGCGCGTTAGCATCGGCGTGCCTTCCAGGAACCGGTCGGACCAGCGGCCAACGGTCTCTGTATCAGCCGTTATCTCCAGCTTCTCGTAAAGGTGCCCGGCCTCGAGCTGGCGATTGCCGATCGTATAAGCGTATTTACGCGAGGCCGAGGTTGCCGCCGGACGTGGCGACGGTTGATGGCTGCCGATGCCGCTCTCGCGGAAGCCGGTGAACAGTCCATCCGCTCCCGGAGCGGAGACAGGACCGAATTCATAGACATGCACGCCCGAAAGCTCCGAGAGCGCTTTGCCCGGTGCCTGGGTGCGGATGATATGATTGTTGTCGTCGCGGGTGCCTGTCATCGCCGACAGGATGAGCGTGCCGCCATCGGCGACAAACTTCTCCACTGCTGGCGACCACTCTTCCTTCCACATGACCCAATGGGGAACATAGAGCGCCTTGACGCGCGAGAGATCATCTTCCGGATGGATGAAGCCGCAGGCGATACCGGCCTGATAGCAGGCCCGGTGCAGATGGGCGGCATCTTGCATCGGGCTTGGCAGGCCGATCGCATAGGTCTTGTAGGCTTCCTGATTGTCGAAATCCGCGCCGGCGATGGCAATATCCATGCGGACGGTGGTGCCGAGCAGCTTGTCCTCGATCTTGCGGATGTCGGACGCGAATTGCGTGGCTTCTTCGTAGCGGCGGCGCGGGATGTCATCGTGGTCGATAATACCGTTCCAGTAGATCTCGGCGCCGAAATGCGCCGGCCGCCAACGGAAGAACATCAGGCCATCAGCGCCGCGCGATACGGAGGTCATCGCCATGCGACGCATCTCGCCGGGCTCCGGCACGGATGAGGAGAAACCCGGCTGGCTGCCGAGGCCGGAAGCCTGTTCCGGAACGATGAAATTGCCGGAATAGGCGCGGCATTGGTCGAGATGGAAGGCCTGCGTGATTGCATGCCCGCCGCCGCGGCGCATCTCGTCATAGAGGAACGGGTAGATATCGAAGCCGATGAAATCGAGATCCTGACCGAACTGGCCGCGGAAATCGATGTCGGCAAGGTTGCCGAGATTGTGGAAGATGAACCATGCGGGATTGGTCGACCTCAGGATCTCCACCTGATCGTGCTGGAAGAGCGCCGTCGCGAAGGCGAGGAAGCGGTGATAATCCTGCACGTGACCGGGGCTGGAGAAGGACGGATTCATCGGCTGCGGGAAGACGATCTGGTCGAAGGTCTGATAGGCCGTCGCCCAGAAGTCGCCGCCCCAGGCAAAGTTCAGGGCTTCGATCGTGCCATACTTCGCGCGGCAGAACTTCTGGAACTCGATGAGCGCCGATGGCGAATAGCTTTCGGAAGTCGTCGTATTGAGCTCGTTATCCGTCTGCCAGCCGATGACGTGAGGATTGTCCCGATAATGCTCGGCCATGGCGCGCGTGATGCGTCGGCTGTGCCGGCGCAGTACAGGGCTCGTCGTGTCGCAATGCTGGCGCGATCCATGGCTTGCCTGCCTGCCATTGGCATCGACGCGCAGGACTTCCGGGTACTTCGCCGTCAGCCAGCGCGGCGGCGTTGCCGTCGGGGTGCAGAGAATGGTCTTGATGCCGTGCTTGGCCAAGCCGGCAATCGCCTTGTCGAAGAGCGAGAAATAGAAGTGATCCTCATGCGGCTCCATGATATGCCAGGCGAATTCCGCCATGCGAACGGTATTGAAACCGGCAGCGGCCATGCGTTCGGCATCGCGGTCCCAATAGCTCTCGTCGACATGTTCGGGATAATGCGGCACACCGACCATGAAGCCGTCGAGATTGAGCGTCCGCCAGACAGAGAGCGGCTTTCTTTCCAAAACTTTCATGAGGTCACAAGCTTTCTTTACAGAGAGGCAATGATGGGCTTCGGCCGGCTGAGGGTTCTGCCATCGGGACCGAAGAGGTAGAGGGAGGATGTGGCGGCGGACAGCTTGACCTGCTCGCCGACCGAAAAGCCGCTCGCGTTGCCGAGCTGAACAGTGAAATTGCGTGTACCGCTTTCCGAACCGATCGTTGCGAGTGGACCCGCATCGACATAGAGGATGGTCTCGCGGCCGAGCTGCTCGACCAGGCCGACCTTGCCGTCGAAGGAAATTGCGGTGTCTTCGGTGGAGGGGCCGATCTTCAGCGATTCCGGCCGAATGCCCAGGGTGAGATGCGACTCAGCCTTAAGATCGCCGACATCGCCCACCGGAACATGGACTGTTGTGCCGCCACCTTCGAGCGCGACTTCGGCGATGCCGTCGCGAAGCGAAACAAGCTTCGCATTGACGAAATTGATCCGCGGCGCGCCGAGAAAGCCGGCGACGAATTGGTTTGCCGGATTGTGATAGAGGTTGAGCGGCGCGCCTTCCTGCTCGATGATGCCCTTGTTGAACACGACGATGCGGCTCGCCATGGTCATTGCCTCGACTTGATCGTGCGTCACATAGATCATCGTCGAGCCGAGCTGCTGATGCAGCGTCGAAAGCTCCACGCGCATTTGCGTGCGCAATGCTGCATCGAGATTGGAGAGCGGTTCGTCGAAAAGGAAGACCTCCGGCGAGCGGGTGATGGCGCGGCCGATGGCGACGCGCTGGCGCTGGCCGCCTGAAAGCTGCTTCGGACGTTTATCGAGCTGGTCGGATATTCTAAGGATTTCGGCTGCGCGCTTGACGGCAGCGTCGATCTCCGTTTGCGGCCGCTTGGCCATCTTCAGGCCGAAGCCCATGTTCTCGGCAACCGTCATATGCGGATAAAGCGCGTAGGACTGGAAGACCATGGCAATGCCGCGATCGCCCGGCTCCTCGCGCGTGACGTTGCGGCCGTTGATCCAAATCTCGCCCGAGCTGATGCTTTCGAGCCCGGCGATCGTCTTCAGCGTGGTGGATTTGCCGCAGCCCGACGGGCCGACCATGACGATGAACTCGCCCTTGTCGACGGAAAGATTGATTGAACGCAGGGCGTGGTAGCCGCCATAATGTTTGTCGATATCGATCAGCTTTACATGGCTCATGAGTGATACTCCAAATCTGTTCACGCGGTGCGGGACATGTCAGCCTTTGACGGCGCCCATGGTCAGGCCCGCGATGAAATGCTTCTGCATCAGGAAGAACATCAGGACCGGCGGGACGGCGACGAACAAGGTTGCCGCCGCCACGATATTCCAGGCGGACGTCCACTCGCCTCTGAGATTGTTCAGGCCCGCCGTTACCGGTTTCACGACGTCGCTCTGTGTGAGCACGATCGCCCAGAAGTAATCGTTCCACACGAAGGTGAAGATCAGGATCGCAAGGGCGGCGAGCGCCGGCTGCATCAGCGGTAGAACGACGTGGCGCATCGTCTGCCAGGGGGAGGCGCCTTCCGCGCGCGCCGCCTGGAACAACTCGTCCGGCAGAGCCGCGATGAAATTGCGCATGAACAGCGTCGCAAAGCCGGTCTGGAAGGCGACATGGAAGATGATCAGCGCGAAATAGGTGTCGTATAGGCCGACTGAAACCATGAGATCGCGTACCGGGATCATCATGATCTGCGCAGGCAGGAAGTTGCCGCCGACGAAGAGCGAGAAGAGCAGGGCATTGCCGCGAAAATTATAGCGGGCAAGCACATAGCCGGTCAGCGTCGAGAATACGAGGACCAGCAGCACCGAGGGCATGGTGATGATGAGACTGTTGATGAAATAGCCCCACATGTTCGTCTGCTGGAAGACGGACTGGAAGTTCTCGACGAGATTGAAATGCTCGGGCCACGTCCAGTATTTGCCTGCCATGATTTCATCGGCCGTCTTGGCCGCCGTCAGCATGACGGCAAAGAGCGGCAGCAGCCAGAGTATGAGGATCAGGCCGACGAAGGCGGCATAAAGGCCGCGAAGCGCAGGCTTTTCTTCGGGGATCGGGCGAGGATACATCAGCGTGTCTCCCGTTCCATGCGTATCATGACGCGCAGATACCAGGTGATGAAAACGATCATTATTGCAAAGAGGATGGTGGCGATCGCCGCTCCGTAGCCGAAGCGATAGGAGAAGATCGACTGCTCGTACATCTGGTAGGCCAACACCTCCGACGAGCCGAAGGGACCGCCCGATGTCATCACCGCGATCATGTCGAAGGATCGCAAGGCGCCGACAACGGTCACGGCAAGAGCGATGAAACCCACCTGGCGCAATTGCGGCAGAACGACGTGCCAGAGCATGTTCCAGCCGCGGGCGCCATCGACACGTCCGGCCCCGATGATATCGGAACTCAGATTGTTGAGGCCTGCAAGAAAGAGCACCATGCAAAATGCGATCTGCGGCCAGAGCGCGGCGGCGACCACGGCGAAAGTGACGAAATGTTCGTCCGCGAGCAGGGCAGGCGCCGTCGCGCCGAAGAGATTGAAGATGAGAGCAAGAAGCCCGTAGTTCGGATCATAGACCCAGCCGAACACGACGCCGACCGTGACCGTCGCAAGCACGAGCGGGATGAAGAAAAGCGACTTCAAGATCCGCATGCCGGCGATCTGCTGGTTGACGAGCAGCGCCAGCGCCAGTCCAAGCGGCGGCGCCGCCATGAACATGACGAGCCAGATGATGTTGTTCTTCAGCGAGACGTAGAATTGCGGATCGGCAAAGAGTTCGGAATAGTTTGCCAGTCCCACCCAGCTCTTCTGCCCGACGCCATCCCAATTGAAGAATGAAATCCAGATCGATTCCACCGAGGAAGCGATGATGATCGTTCCGAATAGGATGCATCCCGGCACGACGAAGAGGACAGGCGTCAGCCAGTTCCTGTGTTTTTTCCACATGGCTCAGACTTCTTGGTTCGATAATTCGAGGCACTTCGCAAGGTGCGGGCTTTTCAAGGCAGGCGCGGCGGGGTGAGGGCTTAAAGCCGATGCCCGCCGCGCCTTGGTCCGGGAGGACTATTTGAAAATGCGCGCGCGGGTCTTTTCGAGCCGCGCCAGGATTTGGTCGCGACGCTCGGGCTTGACCGTGAACTCCTGGAAGCCCTTCATGCCGTCCTGCGCCATGTCCGGATCGGTGTCGCGGTCATAATATTGCGAAGTACCTTTCACGCCCTTGAGCGATTCCACGGCGATGTTGACCAAGGGGTCCTTGCTCGGCGGGCAATCGTTGCGCGGCGGAATGGTGCCTTCGGCTTCGAGGAATGCGCCGAGATTGTCAGGCTGGTAGAAGTAGGCGAGAAAATCGCGCGCACCTTGCCGGTTCTTCGCCTTGGCCGGGATGTGCACCGAGTTGACCGAGAAATCCTCATAGCGTTCGACGCCGGATACGATTTCCGGGAAGGGGGCGAAGGCGATCTGGGCCTCGTCGCCTGCTGGGAAGGCGGACTTGATAAAGCCTCCGAGATCCATCATCGCCGCCTTCTTCTGTGCGAGAGCCGCGCCCGCCTGTTCCCAGCCGAAGGATGGGCCGCTTGCGGAGAAGAAATTGGCCTTGATGAGTTCTTCCCATTTGTCGAAGACCGGCTTCAGCATCGGGTCGGTATAGGCGATCTTGCCTTCCATGAGGGCGAGATGCTTGTCGAGACCGTTGATACGCAGGTTCATGTGGTCGAACCAGCCGCCGGTCGGCCACAGTTCCTTTGTGCCCATGCTGATCGGGGTCATGCCGGCGGATTTCGCCGCCTCGCCGAATTTCAGGAATTCGTCCCAGTTCGTCGGCGCTGTCCAGCCCTTCTCGGCAAAAACGTCCTTGCGATAGAAAAGACCCCAGAGAATGCCGCCAAGCGGCAGACCGTACTGCTTGCCGTTGACGGTGACTGCCGTCATCGTGGCACCGAGCTTGTCGCTATAGCCTTCCTTCACAAACAGGTCGGAAATGTCGTCGAACAGTCCGCGATCGACAAAAGCCTTCATTCGATTGCCGGAGAACCAGAAGCAGATATCGGGGGCGCCGACGACGAGGTAGCTGCGGATAGCGGTCTTATGCGCCTCGTGATCCATATTGTTGATGGTGACTTTCGTCCCCGTCTTCTTGGTAAAATCAGCGGCGATGCGGTCAAGGACGGCCCGCTGTCCGGCATTGCCGATATCCGAAATGATCGTCACCTCGCCGCCATTGGCAATTGCCGGGCGATAAAGCGCCGTGGTCGCCAGGGCAGCGCCCGTGCCGATCATGAACTGGCGCCGAGACGCCTTGATTGCATTGATAAGTGAAAGTTCGTTCTTCGATGCCATCTTTTTCCTCCCGAGGCACATCAAATCCAGGCCCGCCTACAGATGCAGGCAGCCTCTAACCTTCAGAAATTACGCAATAAACCGGCAATTCTGCCTGTGCTGATACAAGCAGACATTCCTCCATTGCCATGTGCTATTGCATACCGTATCTTCCGAGAAGCGACAATAGTTAATTTACAAAATTAATTTAAGGATCTCCGTGCGCGGCAACCCTGGTACCTCCCGAGCCCTTAATCGGCGGCTCATTCTCAACCTGCTGCGAAGCCGTGGAGCGATGCCGCGTGCCGAAATCGCCACGGTGACAGGCCTCAGCCCGGCGGCGGTGACTTTCGTCGTCACGGAACTGGTCGAGGAGAGACTCGTCGTCGAGGGAAAAGCTCAGACCGGCGCGACCGGGCGGCGGCCCGTGCCCGTCGATATCAATTATGATGGGCACCTGGCTGTTGGCTTCAAGCTTCGCCACGACAGCATCGACTGTGTTCTGACCGACCTCGCCACGACGCCGATTGCCTCCTTCGATATGCCCGTGCCGAACACGTTGCCGGAAACGATGGTCGAGGCGATTGTGGCGGCGATCCCGAAGCTTCTTGCTGATGCCGGCCGCACCGGATCGCCGGTCATGGGGGTCGGCGTGTCCATCCCCGGCGAGGTGGATGCGGTCAAAGGCATCTGCGTTCAGAGCCCGCGCTTCGGCTGGCGGGATCTTGCTTTTCCCGAACTGCTGCGTGAGCGGGTCCATGTCCCGGTCTGGATCGACGACGACATCAGCGCCTTCACCGTCGCACAGCGGCTCTTCGGCGCAGGCCGCAATTATAGCAATTTCGCGACGATCGCCGTCGGTACCGGTGTCGGATCGTCACTGGTCATGGGGGGGGAAATCTATCACGGAAGCCATGGCTTGGCCGGGAAGCTCGGCCACATCATCACGGTTCCCGGCGGACGGCTCTGCGAATGCGGCAGACGGGGTTGCCTTCAGGCTCATACAGCCGAGGCTGCCATGATCGAGGACTGGGGCCGACAAAGGGGCGCAAAGGCCAATCGCGACGAATTCGCAGCCGCAATCGACGGCGGCGATCCGGCGGCCCTCCAGGTCATGGCAGAGGCGGGGGAGCTGATCGGGCGCCATCTGGCTGATCTGGTGAACCTGTTCGATCCCGAGGTTCTTATCGCCGGCGGCGAAGCCATGCAGTTTGGTGAGGCGATCCTCGAGCCGATCCGCCGTTCGATGGCGAAATATGTCTTTTTGAATATGCCGGAATTACTTCCCGATTGGGTGCCGGGCTCCTGGGCGCGGGGGGCCGCAGCTCTGGCGACTCAGCATTTCTTTGATCTGGATGTTGAATGATGCCGCTGCGCGCATGATCCACATATGCGCGCCGTGTCGCCGAGAAACCACCTACCTGAGTTCAGGCTCCTTCCTCATCGGGCGTCCCTTTGGCGAACCTGGCAGTCATCGCCCCTTCTGATTCCCACGGCAACTTCAGGCATGCGCGCGCCGTAACTCCGTGGGCGATTGTCCGTAGAGCCGGCGAAAGAGCCTCGCAAAATGGGAGGCGCTGTCGAAGCCGACCTCCAGTGCGATTTCAATGAGCGGCGCCTCTGTCTGGAGAACCAGCTGCTTGGCCCGTTCCATGCGAATGCGGGTGTAGACGGCGCCGGGAGAGGTTTTCATTTCCTCGGTGAACAGACGTTCGAGCTGCCGCCGGGACAGCCCGACCGACGCGGCAAGATCTTCGGTCGGCACCACGTCCTCGATATGGCTCTCCATGGTAATCAGCACGGCCTTGAGGCGTGGGTCCTGGCATTCGATCGCGAGTGGCTTACGCGGCTGAATATCCAGCCCGGATCGGGCGCGCTCGATCTGCAGCACTTCAAGCGCGTTTCGTTCGGCGTCACGGCTAATGTGCCGCCTGACAAGAAAGGCAGCCATATCGGCGGCGCTGCTTCCGCCAGCGCACGATCCGCGGCTCCGGTCGAGATTGAACAGGCGATCGGAGCGAACGGGGTTTTCGGGGAATTGCTCGCGGTAGGCCTGGTAGTGCAGCCAGCTCACGCAGGTCTGGTGTGTTTTCATCAGGCCGAGGCGCGCCAGAATGAAGGTGCCGGTGCAAACGCCGATCAGCGGGATTTTTTGAGCCGCGGCTTTCTTCAGATAATCGGCGGTCTGATTGTCAATCGTGATGTCCGTGTTCAAAAGTCCACCGACGACGACAATGTAGTGGAATTCCTTTGGGTCGATAAAGTCCGAGGTCGGCGCGACCTGAACGCCGCAGCTCGACGTAATGAGATGCCGGGTGCTACCCAATACCTGCCAATCGGCCAGCACCCTGCCCGATCTATCGGCTTCGTCGCTCGCCAATCTCAGCGTATCCACGAATAGAGCGAAGGCGGAAAGCGTAAATGATCGCGCGAGGATGAATCCGACCTTCAAGGGATCGTGCTTAGCTTCTTGTTTGACGGATTTCATGCAATGCCTCGACGGACAGACCTCTTTTATTTGATCTGGAAACCATAGGCCAAAGGATCTCGATCGTCGACGAAGATCGTATTGCGGCCGATGATCCGCGCCCAGCCCCGACGCTGGGCCTGATGTCGCGGAAATCTCCGATTTCAACGTCGGACTCGATATATGCTTGGAATACCGTGCCGATATCAGTGGCTCAGTGGTACCCCGTAAACTGGAGATAGGCCGCAAGGCTGACGGCGGAAAGCGCCACAATGGCAGCCGGGTGGGAAAGGCTCTTGCTGATGGCCGCGAGCAGCAGGCCGAGCAAGACGATGGCACTTCCCAGCAACGGTCCCTTATCGGCAAAGGACAATGCAAGGGCCGTCAGACTGACTGCCGCCGCGACCATCGTAACCGGCATCTGGTTTTGAAGACTGTCACCGCGGCTTGCGAAGGTCAGCAGAAACCTGTTCCAGCTCAAACCGAGGGAAATGCTCAAAAGTAGCGGCAGGAGAATGGACAGCATGAATATCGTCTCTTCCGATGGATCGATCGTAGAGACGCAATTCATGTGCCAATAGGTGCAGGTGTTGATCCGGCCGGGTATATCGGAGCCCAGGCATGAACCGCTGCCCGTTTGTGCGGCGATCTGCCGCTCCGTTCAGCACCCCGGCGGAATCGGCAGGCTCGATGCCCGCCAGGAAAAGGGAATTGAGATCATCGATAGCGCAGTCCCGCTTGCGTGACGATCACGTCCATCGGAATGTCATGAGCGAGCGGACGGATGGTATCGATCTTCTGCGATTCGAAGCCGACGCCGATGACCAAAGGTTTGCGCTCGAGGGCCGCAAGGGTTCTGTCGAAAAATCCGCCTCCATAACCAAGTCGGTAGCAGGCTGCATCAAAGCCGACCAGGGGCGCGATGACGATATCGGGAACCGCTTCCTTGCCCTCTGCCGGCACGGGAATGTTCCATACCCCGCGTTCAAGCCGCTCTCCCGTTTTCCATGATCGGAATATCAAGGGTTCTGCCTTGGCGACAACGACCGGCAACAGGCAATCCGCGCCGCGTGCCGCCAAGGCCACCATCCATCCTCGCAAGTCCGGCTCTCCCGAGAAGGGCCAGAACAGGCTGACATGTTTGCCGTCGATATCGGTGATAATCTGATCGAGATAGCTGGCAATCGCGCCTGCATATTCTTCTCGCTTTGCGATTGGCAGCGCTATTCGCGCGCCGATCAGCCTCTGCCGTTCGGCCTTTCGCCACGCGAAAATATCCGAGATCCGGTTCTCATTGGGTGAAATGCCGCTATAGGCTGGGTCGACCTCGTGCAGCATGCAGGCAGGCGACGCGTATTCGCGGATTGCCTCGCCGGTTTCATGTCGATCTGATTTTGCCATCTGCCCGTCAGAACTCCATTCCCCGGCTCGATGCGGAAACATGCTTGAGCTGCGACAATGATTTTTATATAGGGAATGATAAGATAACTTAATTCCTGAATCGAGATCTTTTCGTTGGACCTTTCATCAATCGAGATCTTCCTTGCCGTGGCCAGCGACCGCAGCGTGACCAAGGCTGCGAAGGCCGTGGGACGGGTGCCGTCGAATGTGACGACGCGTATCCAGCAGTTGGAGGACCATCTGGGCGTCCTCCTCTTCAGCCGCGACGGCAAGAAGATGACGCTGACGAAAGAAGGCGAGACCTTTCAGGTCTACGCCAATCGACTTGCCGCGCTCGCGCTCGAGGCGCGTCAGGCGGTCAGGCCCCAGCGCCCGTCGGGTACATTGCGCCTGGGAACGATGGAAAGCACGGCAGCAAGCCGACTGCCCGCCGCACTTAGCCAGTTCAATCATATGTGGCCGGATGTATCGCTCCAGCTGACGCTTGGCGCTTCCCGCGATCTTGCTCAAGATGTTCTGCGCGATGTTCTGGACTGTGCGCTGATCGCCCGGCCGCCAAAAGCAATGCTGAATGAAGATCCAAGTTTCGCGGCTGAACTCAAGCAGCTCGAGGCGGAACCGGTATTTGTCGAGGATCTGCTGCTCCTGCTGCCATCCGGGCATCCATCGATCCGGTCGGCTGCCGATTTGCGCGTCGGATCGATTGCTGCCCTCGAGCCCGGATGCACTTATCGCAGGATTGCAGAAGGCTGGGCGCGCAAGTCGAGCTCTCTGCCGACGACCGAACTTGGCTCCTATCATGCCATTCTGGCCAGTGTGGCGACCGGCAGCGCAGCCGGCGTCATGCCAAAGTCCGTTCTCGATCTCATGCACTGGCCGGCGACATCGGCGACGCACCAGCTCGCCATCGTGGACACGATCCTTATCTTCCGCAAGAATAATCGCCCGAGTTCCTTCGATGCGTTTCATGAAGTCCTCGGCGCCACCAAGGGCAAGAGCTTGCCGCTCGTGCCGAACTAGCCCGCGTCCTGCCATTCATCCAAGGGATACCCTTCTCTAAAACTGGTTTCATCATGCAGCATCCAGAGTCCCACAAGGCGGAGGCCAGCCGGTTCCGCCTGTTTTCCCCGATACTCGCCGGAGCCACCTTGCGCGAACGGCTGATCGCATGCCTTGGTGCCTTGATCGGCATTGGCCTTACCGGAGTTATCAGCGGCTATCTCTTCGGGCAGGGGCCGCACCTTCCGCTCATCGTCGCGCCGATGGGGGCGTCTGCGGTGCTGCTTTTCGCGGTTCCGGCAAGCCCTCTTGCCCAGCCCTGGTCGATTATCGGCGGCAACACCATTTCCGCCATGATGGGTATCATTGCCGCCTATTTCATCCGCGATCCGATCATTGCGATCGGGGTCGGTGTTTCGCTTGCGATAGGAGCGATGTCATTTACGCGATGCCTGCATCCGCCAGGCGGTGCCGCCGCCCTGACCGCCGTTCTCGGCGGCCCGGTCGTCGCAGGCTGGGGTTTCCTGTTTCCGTTCGTGCCGGTTGCCTTGAACTCCTGCATACTCGTGGGCCTCGGACTTGCGTTTCACAAGCTCTCCAGGCGCAATTATCCGCATGTCGTCGCAAAGCCTGCAGAGAATACCCATCAGACACGCGATCTGCCGCCGCCCTTGCGGGTGGGCTTTCGAGAAGAAGATGTCGATGCCGCCCTGGGCGTGCTGGACGAGACCTTCGATATCGATCGCGCCGACCTCAGCCGCCTCTTGCGGCAGGTCGAATTGGAGGCAGCGGTGCGATCGCATGGAGACATAAGCTGCGCCGACATCATGTCGCGCGATGTCATTGCCATTGGTGAGGATGCCGAGCCGGATCACGCGAGACACCTTCTGCTGAAGCACAATATTCGAACATTGCCGGTCAAGGATCGGGAAGGCCGTCTGATCGGTACGGTCGGTTTGCGCGAGCTCTCCGTCGGCCTCGATGCCATCACGCACGCCATATCGAAACCGGCTGTCGCCGATGCGGGCGATCCTGCTCTTTCGCTCCTGCCTGTTCTGACGGACGGACGCACACACGCGGTCATCGTCATTGATGCCGATCGGCGCGTTCTTGGTCTGATATCGCAGACGGACCTGTTGAGCGCGATGGCACGACTTCTACCGACTGACGATGCCCTGGTTCAGGTCGTCGCCTGAAACCCGCGCGGAGGTTTCGACATACTTCCATCTTCGGGCGATGACAATGCCGGTCAATGATCTACCGATTGGTGAGGAAGTCCATGAGCACGACAGCGTTATTGTGCTCGGTGTCTCTCGCACCATAAAGAAGCGTGACGGTCGATTGCCCGATTTGCTCTCTAAGCTCTTTCACGGCCTTCGAATTCTTCTCGAGTTCATCCTGGTAGCGCAGGCGAAACTCATCCCATTTTTTGGGATCGTGACCGAACCAGCGTCGCAGCTCAGCGCTTGGCGCAAGGTCTTTCAGCCAGGCGTCTATATGAGCGTCGTTCTTGCTGATGCCGCGAGGCCATAGACGGTCAACCAGGATGCGCTTGCCGTCGCCGTCATCAGCGGGTTCGTAAATTCGTTTGATGTGTAGAGGCATGTCCATCACCTTTCCGGGGCGGCTGCCCCTTGCCGATGATAACATCCGTCTGCGGAAGCCTGGCCGATAATCGGAGATCGGCGCAGCTTTCGCATTCTAGAAATCAGCGACCTTGCCCCAAACGGATGAGGCGAAGCGGCTTGGATGATAGGGCGTCGGATCGACGACAGGCGCAGCGCCGGTGACGATGTCGGCAATCAAATGACCGGCGCCGGGTCCGATCCCAAAACCATGACCGGAAAATCCGGCGGCCAGGATGAAGCCGGGAAGGCTCTGGATTTCCCCAATGCCGGGAACACCGTCCGGCGTGCTGTCGATATAGCCCGCCCAGGCGGCCGTGATCTTCGTCTTGCGAAGCTCCGGCAGGAGTTCCAGGGCTCTCGCATGCGTCAGTTCGATCGTGGCATGGTCCGGTCTTGGATCGAGAATGCGCATATGCTCCATCGGCGTCGCTCGGTCGAGCCGCCAACGCTTCAGTGATTCATGACCGGAGCGAAAGCCTTCGAGGCCTCCGGGCGACAGGCTTTTTCGCCGCTTGAGGAACATGGGAATAAATTGCGATGAGAACCGCAATTGTTGCGGCGTCACGTCGACTCGCCCACGGCCGCTGATCGCCAGCGTATAACCGCCGTCGCCGCGACGCGTAACCGACACGCCGCTGGTGTGCAAGGCATCGGGCAATCCTTCGGCGCCGGCCGAAACAGCCAGAATGGACGAGCGAACGGAGGCCTGAGGAAAGCGGATGTCCAACTGCCGGCAGAAAGAGGAGGCCCAGGCGCCACCTGCGAGAATCGCGGTCTTGGTGCGGATCACGCCGCTTTCGGTGATCACGCCGCTGACGCGTCCCGCTTCCGTTTCCAGGCCACGGGCAGCGCAATTCTGATGGATCGTGCCGCCGAGCTTCATGATTGCGCGTGCCACCGCCGGCGCCGCGTTGGCCGGATTGGCAGTGCCATCGGTCGGCGAGAAGACCCCGCCTTTCCAGATGCGCCCCGTGGCGCGGCCCCGTTCGCTCGCTGCAGCGCTGTCGAGCATATGCGTCGTGACACCGACTGTTCTGGCGAAGTCCTGCCAGCGCGCCCAACCGGCGATCTCCTGTTCGTCATTGCTGAGATAGAACAGGCCGCAGCGGCGGAAGCCTGTGTCCTCGCCGCTATCGGCGGCAAATCGCTCCCAGAGATCGAGGCTTTTCGTCGCGATCGGCAATTCTCGCCCATCGCGGTTCTGCTGTCGGCACCATCCCCAATTGCGGCTGGATTGCTCCGCACCGATCCGGCCTTTTTCGACAAGGGCGACGCGCAGGCCCGATCGCGCCAGATAATATGCGGCGAAAACGCCGACAATCCCGCCGCCGATCACAACGGCATCGGCGGACTTCGGCAATATCGGCGAGCTTTCGATAAGGCAAAGCGGTGCAGGCATGCGCAATCTCCCGGTTCACCCAAATCTACTCCATTGCTTCGCCACACGTTGCCGGAGATGGTCGAGCTGCCAAATTTTATGCCGTGATTGATGCAGTCTATAAACTATTGTGCTTCAAAGGAGATTTGTCTTGCCGATAGACATGCTAGGGCGATGTGCTACGCTCCATTTTGCGTAATAACAGCATTTTGTGCCGTCTTTCCCCGGCACTCTTTCAATGGCGGACCTCTGATGAAACTGGATCGGATCGATATCAAAATCCTCTATGAGCTTCAGAGAAACGGCCGCATCACCAATGTCGAGCTGGCGGACCTGGTGGCTCTTTCACCCAGCCCATGCCTGATGCGCGTCAAACGGCTGCAGGCGGAAGGATATATCGAAGGCTATTCGGCTCAGATCAACCTCGCCAAACTCGGCCAGACGCTGACCGTCTTTACCGAAATCACCCTGAAAAACCACCGGCAGATCGATTTCGCCCGCTTCCTGAACGTGGTCGAGAAAATCGACCAGGTGATCGAGTGCCATCTCGTCTCCGGCGGTTACGACTATCTCATCAAGTTCGTCACTGCCGGGATCGGTGAGTACCAGACCATCATGGAACGGCTGACCGACATGGATATCGGCATCGACAAGTATTTCAGCTTCGTCGTGCTCAAATCACCGATCGTCAAGTCGCATATGCCGCTGACCAGCCTGTTTCCCATGTGACAAGCCTTCCGAGGCAAGGTCGGCGGCTAGAGCCGATGATTTTAGGTCGAGTCGACCTAAAATCTGAATCCGCTCTAGAATCAAAGAAGTAGAGCGTGATGTCGTCCGAAATCCCCTGACAATTTTCGGCATCACGCTCTAGCCATGCCCATATTCGCGCTTGAGCTCCGGGTCCTGAACGAGATTGTCGAGCCAGGTCGGATCGAGCTTCGGAACCGACCCGAACAGCAGCTGCGAATAGGGGTGGCGGGGCGCATTCGCGGTCTCGCGTGTGATTTGCTCCACCTTCTTGCCGCCATACATCACGACGATCTCATCGCAGATTGCCTCGACGACCGAGAGATCGTGGCTGATGAAGATGTAGGACAAATGCAGCTCACGCTGCAGTTCCTTGAGGAGATCGATGATCGCGGCGGCAACGACGGTGTCGAGGGCGGAAGTGATCTCATCGCAGATGATCAGGCGTGGTTCGGCGGCAAGGGCGCGGGCAAAATTCACGCGCTGCTTCTGTCCGCCTGACAATTCCGACGGATAGCGATAGCGAAGCGCGCGCGGCAATCGCACCATATCCAGCAGTTGATCGACTCTCGCCTCCCGGCCCTTGCGATCCATCCCGTGATAAAATGCCAAAGGCCGCTCGAGAATATCGGCGATCGACTTTGCCGGATTGAGCGCGGTGTCGGCATATTGAAAGACGATCTGCATCTCTCGCAATTGATCGCGCGTACGCGATTTGGCGGCGCGATGCATGTCGCTGCCATTGAAGCCGATGGTGCCGGACACGGCCGGCAGTATTCCGGCGATTGCACGCGCCAACGTCGACTTTCCACATCCGGATTCGCCGATGATGCCGAGATTTCTGCCTTTCTCCACCTCGAGGCTTACCGATTGAACTGCGCAGACTGCCGGCAGGCCGTTGGGTTGGAGATCGCCATAGCCGGCGACCAGGCTGTCGATCCTCAGTACGGGCGCAATCGACCCGCTTGTTTTGCTGTCGCGGATGGCCTGCTTCGGCTCGAAGGCTGCCAACAACTCGCGCGTATAGGGATGGCTCGGCCGTGTCAGGATCGCTTCAGTCTTCGCCAATTCCTGAATTTCACCACCCTTGAGCACGGCGATGCGATCGGCGATCTGCGCCACGACCGCCAAGTCGTGGGAGACGTAAACGCCAGCAATATCACCGGCGCGAATGACGGATTTGAATGCTTTCAGCACGTCGATCTGTGTCGTTACGTCGAGCGCGGTGGTCGGTTCGTCAAAGATGACGAGCTTGGGTTCGCCGATCAGCGCCATGGCTGCGGCGAGCCGCTGCAACTGACCGCCGGAGACCTGATGCGGGTATCGTTCGCCGATCGTTTCCGGACTTGGGAGCGACAGCGCCCGGAAGAGCTCGATCGCGCGATGACGCGCTTGTTCGGGAGACATCAGCCGATGAATGCGGGTGACTTCGATCACCTGCTCCATGATCTTCGTGGCCGGGTTGAAGGCGGCGGCCGCGCTTTGCGGGATATAGGCAACCGTCGTGCCGCGGACCTTTGCGCGCTCGCTCTCGGAGAGTGCGGCCATGTCCCGGCCGTCGACCTGGATCTTGCCGGCGGAGATACGACAGCCCTCCCGCGCATGTCCCATGAGCGTCAGCGCAATCGTCGTCTTGCCCGAGCCGCTTTCGCCGATGAGCGCGATGATTTCGCCCTTTGCTATGTCGAAGCTGACATCCTTGATAATCTCGATGATCCGGCCGGAGTCTGTCCTGGCCTCGACTTTCAAGTTCCTGATTTCAACAAGGTTGGTCACCGTCATGCGCTCCTGTCCCTGATCCTGCGTGGCAGGTTGTCGATCAGCAGGTTGACGCTGATGGTGAGGCTGGCAATGGCGAAGGAAGGCACGACCACGGCAGGGGCGGCGAAGGGCAGGCCGCCGATGTTTTCGCGGACCAGGGCTCCCCAATCGGCATAGGGCGGCTGCAGGCCGAGGCCGAGAAAGGAAAGACCCGACAAAAGAAGTACGACAAAGACGAAGCGCAGGCCGAAGTCCGCCAGGACCGGCCGGATAATGTTCGGCAGGATTTCGGAGGTGATAATATAGCCCACCTTCTCGCCGCGGGTACGCGCCACGGTGATGAAGTCCATCGTGTTGATGTTGACGGCAAGGGCGCGGGCAAAGCGATAGGCGCCGGGCGTATAGATGACGGCGAGCGTGATGATCAGCACAGGAATGGACGAGCCGACAGCGGCAACGACGACAAGGCCGAAAAGCTTGCTCGGGATCGAATTCAGGGCGTCGAGAAACCGGCTCAGGATCGTGTCGAACCATCCGCCGATGACCGCTGCCGTCATGCCAAGCGCCACGCCGCAAAAACAGCAAAGTGCCACAGCAGCCAAGGAAATGCCGACCGTGTAGCGGGCGCCCATCAGGACGCGCGAAAGCATGTCGCGGCCGAGATAGTCCGAACCGAGCCATAATTGGTCGCTTATCGGACCGAAATAGTCCGTATCGACGATGTCACCGACGGAGTAGGGGACGATATAGGGCGCGAACAGGGCGATGATCGTCCAGCCGAGAATGATGGCGAAGGCGACGACGCCAACGAGGCTGACGTTGTAACCAAACAGGGACGGAGTGCGGGGGGCCAGGCTTTTCGTGGTCATCGCAGCCTCGGATTCGACAGGATTGCAATGATGTCGGCGGCGGTGATCAGCAGGAGATAACCTAGGCAAAAGATCATCGCGCAGCTCTGGATCAGCGGCAGATCGCGGGTCGCGACCGCGTCCACCATCAGCTTGGCGATGCCTGGATAGTTGAAGATGGTCTCGACGATGATTACGCCGCCGACGAGATAGGAAAGCGAAAGCGCAATCGCATTGACGATCGGCCCGAGAGCGTTGGGCAATGCGTGCCTGAATACCATGCGGCTGCGTGAAGCGCCTTTGAGCAGAGCCATTTCGACATAGGGAGTCTTCAGCGTTTCGATAAGCGCTGCCCGGGTCATGCGGATCATTTGCGCGGAGATGACGAAGGTGAGCGTAATGACCGGCATGGCATAGATTTTCATGAGGTCGAAGAGCGTATGGGCCTCGCTCGTCGACGACAAGGCCGGCAGCCAGCGCAGATAGACGGCAAACAGCAACACAGCCAGCGTCGCGACCATGAATTCGGGCACCGATATGACGCCGATCGAGATGACGGTTACGAGCCGGTCATAATAGGAACCGCGAAGCATGGCGGAGGTAATGCCGAGCAACAGTGCCAGCGGTACGGAGACGAGAGTGGTGATGGCCGCAAGTTCCAGCGTCGCCACCAGGCGGCCGCCGATCAGCTGCGCGACGGGCATGTTATTCGCATAGGAGATGCCGAGGTCGCCTCTCATCAGACCCAAAAGCCATCCCATGAACCGCAGGATTGCCGGCTCGTCGAGGTGCATGGCCTTGCGCAAGCCCGCAACCGCCTCTGGCGTGGCCGCCTGGCCGAGTAGGATCGAGGCGGTATCTCCCGGCAGCATGCTGGTTGCGAAAAAGACGGCGAATGACACGATCAGCAAGGAGATGATCGCAATGAAAAGCCGGTTCAGGACAAGAACGGAAACCTCGGATCTCAAATAAGTTGCTCCTGCGGCGTTCTAAGGAACGAATGGCATTTGCGGGACGAAAATCCCCCGAGGCGGCGCCAGCCGTCCCCGGGAGAGATGTCCAGCGGCGGTCAGGCCTGGAGCCAGAGATATTCCGCCATCGCGTAACCCATCATGCCACCGAGCGGATTGGCTTCCAATCCGTGTACCTTGCTCGAAATAGCATCCACATTCGAGATATAGGCAGGGATGATGGTGCCCGCTTCGTCGGCGATCATCACCTGCATTTCGTCGTAGATCTGCTTGCGTTTGGTCTGATCGAGCAAACCGCGGGCTTCGATCAGCATCTTGTCGAATTTCTCCGACTTGTACTGGCTCTCGTTCCATGGAGCATTCGAGGCATAGAGGAGCGAGAACAGGATGTCGGGCGTCGGGCGCGGATTGATGTTGCCGAAATGGATCGGCGCCTTCAGCCAGTAATTATCCCAATAGCCGTCGGACGGAACGCGCTGAACATCGAGCTTCATGCCGATGTTTGCGCCTGCGGCCTGGATGATCATTGCCATATCGATCGACGAGCCTGCCGCGTCGGAGGCGATCACCGGAATGGACTGTCCGAGCACGCCCGCCTTCTGGAAATGGAACTTGGCCTTGTCCGGATCGAAGGCTTTCGGCTTCAAATCATTGTTATGGTAGATGTTCGCCGGGGAAACGGGCTGATCGTTAGCCACTTCCCCGAAGCCGCGCAGTGCCGATTTGACGATCTGCTCGCGGTTGACCAGGGACTTCATCCCGTCGACGAAGTCCTTCTTGTTGCCCGGCGTCATGTCGAGGCGCATGTTGAGGTTGGTGTAGTTGCCGCTTGTCGTTTTCGAAAGGGCAAAGCCGGACTGGCCATCGACCAGCTTCACGGCGCGGGGATTGATGGCGGCGGCGAGATGAATATCGCCCGAGAGCAAAGCATTCACACGGGCATTGTCATCGCTGATCGCGAAGAACTCGAAGGAGTCGAGATAGGGCTGGCCCGACTTCCAGTAGTTCTTGTTCTTGACGACGACCGAGCGATTACCCGGATCGAAGGTTTCGAGAACGAAGGCGCCGGTGCCGTTGCCTTTCGAAAAGTCCGTCGTGCCGTTGGCAACGATCATGAAATGATGCAGCGCCAGAATGGTCGGGAGGTCGGCATTCGGGTCGGCAAGCGCAATTTCGACCGTCGACTTGTCGACGGCCTTGAAGCCGGTCATCTGGGCGGCGATCTTGGCAACCTTGGAGCCGACGCCCGGGTCGAGATGGCGCTTTAGCGAGAAGACCACGTCGTCGGCTGTCAGTTCCTTGCCGTCATGGAACGTCACGCCCTTGCGCAGCTTGATCGTCCAGATCTTGGCGTCCTTGCTTTCGATGCTCTCGGCAAGCTCCATTTGCGTCACGCCGGCCTTGTCGATGAAGGTCAGGCGATTGTAGAGCGAGCAGCAGCGCACATAGTCGGTCGACAGGGACGCCTTTGCGGGATCCAGCGTGTCGGCAGTCGAGGATGACCAACCGGCCCCCTTGAACGCGCCGCCAGAGACCGGCGTGGCTGCGACAGCCTGCGTGGCACGGCCGAGAATGATTCCCGCCGATGATACTGCAACGCCTCCCGCCAGCATCAGTTTCAGAAGATCGCGCCGCGTTGCACCGCGCCGGATGGCGTTCTCCACCATTGCGTCGTCGGCAGTGGTCCAGTTCGTAATTCTGTCAGTCATCTCATTCCCCTTTTTCTGTTGATTGATGGGATGCCCGTCTTGGTCGCGAGCTTTCCCAGGTTGGGTCACTGTCTTTCGGTCAGCCTTTCCTTGACCGCCGAGGCGAAGGCCGCCATCGACGTGAAATGGTAGTCGGGTTGAGTGAAGCTCTCGGGCTCTATCGTGCCGCCATAGCCGTCCTGCGCATGACGGCGCTCGATCCAGCAATTGGTCAGCCCAAGCTTTCGCGAAATGCCGATGTCGTGGTACTGGCTTTGAGCGACATGCAGGATGTCGTTCTTGCTCGCCCCTTTGCCGTCGACGAATTCGAATACCTGTTCGAAGAAGGCGGGATCTGGCTTTTCGGTGCCGGTATCATCGGCCGTAAAGCTCGCAAAGAACGGCGAGCCGAGCTTCTTTTCGAAGTGATCGAGCGCCCAGCGGCGAGCATTTGTCATTGCGACGAGGCGATGTGTTTTCTTGAGCTCGGCAAGTGCTGCCGCGCTGTCGTCGAACGCGTTCCAGTTGGCCACCGAATCGCGCAGCCGCCGCGCATAACGATCTTCCGCCGGCAGGCCGAGTGCGGGTGCGATGACCATGTAGACCCGTGAGAGATCGTCCGGAAAGAGATCCGCATCCTCGCTGTAGCGCGCCTGGCGATAGAGCCTCAGCGCTTCCTCGCCGTCGATGGAGGTGCCAGCTTCCGCCGCAATCTCGGCGAGGCAGGCCTTTATGCCGCCTTCGAAGTCGATGAGCGTGCCGACGACATCGAAGGTAAGATATTTGAAGTCCTGAAAGTCTTTGGCCAAGTCATGCTCTCCTTCATGATCCGCTGCGGACACGCCGCTTGCAGCATAAAATTCTGGCCCAAAGGGCGGAAATTCGTCCTGCCAAGGCCCGGAAAAGCCGGCTTTCAGCCGTTCTAGGAAGCAGTTTGGCAGTTCCTGAACGGTGGAGTCGCCGAATCGACGGTGTGCCGCGGCACAAAATTCCGAATTTCCGGCTCTGTCCGACATTTCACCAACGAAGCAGGCATATGCCGCTTCAGCGCATAGCTTCCCGAACGTCCGGATCTTCCAAAGTCTGGTCGAGGGTCTTTCGCGTGCGCTCCAGTATCGCGTCGATATCATCGTCCGTGCAGCAAAGCGGCGGGGCGTATCCAAGCACGCCATGGGCGAATGCGCGGATGACAAGGCCATTGTCCCAGGCGCGATCGAAAATCCTGCGCGCCGGCGCGGCAGCACTTGGCAATGGTGTCTTCTTGACCTTGTCAACGACCAGCTCGACGGCCGCCAGCATCCCGCGACCGCGGACATCGCCGACCAGCGGATGGTCACGCAGGCTTTCCAGCCCCTCCATCAGGCGCGCACCGGCCTTGATGCCATTTTCGAGAAGACCGCCCTCATAGAGCTTCAGCACTTCGAGCCCGACGGCGGCGCTGACGGGATGGGCCGAATAGGTGTAGCCATGGCCGACCGCCGCATTTCCGGCGCTGTCAGCGATGACATCATAGACGCGATCGGACATGAACACGGCGCCCATGGGCACGTAGCCGGAGGTCAAGCCCTTGGCCGTCGTCATGAAGTCAGGGACGATTTCGTCATACGAGCAGGCAAACAGCGGACCGGTCCTGCCGAAGCCGGTAATGACCTCATCGGCGATGAAGAGAATGCCATATTGGCTGCAGAGATCGCGGATCGCCTTGAGCCACCCTTTCGGCGGCACGATGACGCCGCCCGATCCCTGGATAGGTTCGGCATAAAATGCCGCTACGCGCTCGGCACCGATCGCTTCGATCTTCGACTTGAGGTCCGCGATCGAGGCGGCAATGATCGCATCCGCCTCTTCGCCGGCCGGATTGCGGTAAGGATAGGGCGAGGGGATCTTGTGCTGCCAGTCGAAGGGGACGCCGAAGCCGGCATGGAAGCCGGGTAGCGCTGTGAGGCCGGCCCCGACGGTCGAGGAGCCGTGGTAACCCTGCTCGATCGAAATGAACTGATCGCGCTCCGGCTTACCCTTGGCATGCCAATAGTAGCGGACGAAACGCACCGTACTGTCGACGGCATCCGATCCGCCGAGCGTGAAGAAGATATGATTGAGATCGCCGGGCGCCCGGTCGGCGAGTTCGGCGGCAAGGCGAATGGCCGCCTCGCAACCGATATCGAAGTAACCCGTCGCATAGGGCAGTTCACGCATCTGGCGGGCTGCTGCTTCAACGATGCTCTCATGCCCGTAGCCTGCGTTCACGCACCAGAGGCCGGCAAATCCGTCGACAAGCTGATGGCCCGATGCATCGGTGACGGTTGCGCCCTTTGCGGATCGCAACACCCGCACGCCCAGTTTTTCATGGCCGCGATAGGATGAGACCGGATGGATGAGGTGCGCGCGATCGAGTTCGATGAGCGAGTTGGCGAGCATGATGATCTCCAGATTATCCGAGAGCCTGATTGGCCAATGCAAATATTCTCGCGTCCTGGCTGAGGGCTCCAGCGCCAGGCGGACGTCGCATGGCGATACCGCCACCCACATGGTTGAGGCCGATCTCCGCCAGCCAGCCGGTCAGCCCCGAGCTTTCGTTCGTATCGACGCGCAGGAATCCACTCGGCTTGCGAAGGGCAAGCGCCGTTATCAGCGATTTTGCATCCTCGGTATTCGATGCGATGACAGGCCCGATCACATCGCCGCGCCCAAAGGCGCGCAGCGCACCGAAAGCCTGGATGCGGCCATGTCGCCGAATGACGACCACCTGCGCGACGTCCGTGAGCGCGTCGATCAACGTGCAGCGATCCGCACCGAAAGCTGCGTGATCGAGCGCTTTGATCGCGGAAAAATCATCGGCGGTCGCGGTCTCGATATCCCCAGCCGGAGCAAGATCGGCCAGATGACCCTGATGCTGGAAAATCTCGCCCTCGGCGACAAAGCCGAGCTTGCGATAGAGCGGCAGTCCGTCCGTGGTTGCAATGAGCCTCAGAGAGCGGTCGCCAGCAAGCGCCATTGCCGCATCCATAAGCTTGCGGCCAAGCCCGCGGCCGCGCAAGGTCTCGTCGACGATCACCATATTGATCGTCGCGCAGTCTTGCCTATAGGGGGTCATCAGGATGGTGCCCACGACACGACCCGTCTCGTCCGTGGCTGCTACGCCTTGGCTCAAACGCAAGGCCAAATGCCAGTCCTCGGCACGATGAGGCCATTTGGCTTGACGTGAGAGGGCGAGTGCGCCGTCTAAATGCTCCGGTGTGAAGCTGACCAAATTTATGCTGTCGGTTCGCATGGGGCATCCTTTCCTTGCCCCAAGTCTCGGCGATCCCCGCACGGCAGATTATCTGAAGGCGCGGTTCGTCGTGATATCTTTCGCCGTAGCGGACGGGCTTGGCCGCATCTTATGCTGAGGATGCCTTTCCGGCCGCTCTGCAATGGTCCAAAAACAAGGTTGCGACGCATCTCCGCTGCAACACTCTGCCAAAGGATGCCGCGCATACGAAACAATATGCTTTCCGGAGACGCCAATTCGATCATGTCCGTCGCGGGACTTCGGCCTATGATCGTCTCAGTAAAGAACGCAGATGCCCCTTAGATAAAGGACGAACGGACATGGCGCCTTTCCGGCCGAAATATATCACCTTCGATTGCTATGGCACGCTTATCAATTTCGAGATGGCCGAAGCGGCTCGCGACATCTATGGCGCCGAGCTCGATGAGGCGAAGATGCTGCAGTTTACAAAGAACTTCGCCGCCTATCGGCTGGACGAGGTTCTCGGTGATTGGAAGCCCTATGCCGAAGTCGTTCACAACGCAGTCGAGCGGACCTGCCGCGCGAATGGCGTCAAGTTTCGCGCTGATGACGCCAAGGCGATCTATGAGCGCGTGCCCGGCTGGGGTCCGCATCCAGATGTACCGGCCGGACTGGCGAAAGTTGCCAAGGAAATCCCTCTGGTAATCCTCTCCAACGCGATGAACAGTCAGATCATGTCGAATGTCGAGAAACTCGGCGCGCCTTTCCATGCCGTCTATACGGCAGAGCAGGCCAATGCCTACAAGCCGCGCTTCAAGGCGTTCGAATATATGTTCGACATGCTGGGCTGCAGACCGGAGGACATCCTGCATTGCTCGTCCTCCTTCCGCTACGACCTGATGTCGGCGCACGATCTCGGCATCAAGAACAAGGTCTGGGTCAATCGCGGCCATGAACCTGCAAATCCCTATTACGGCTATGTCGAGATCGCGGACATATCCGGCCTGGCCGGTGTCGTCGGGCTATAAGGGAAGGGCGTTCTCATGAAATTTGTCTCCTATTGGCACGATACGGCGCCGGCCTTTGCCGGAGGCCGGCAAGGCCCGGTCGAGGGGCGATACGACGCCTGTGTCATAGGAGCCGGTTTCACCGGACTGTCCGCGGCCCGGCAACTGGCCAAGGCTGGTGCGAAGGTCGTAGTGTTTGAAGCCGAGCGCGTCGGCTGGGGCGCCTCGGGCCGTAACGGCGGCCATCTGAACAACGGTCTCGCCCACAGCTATCCGGCCGCCAAAGCCGAACTCGGCAAGGAGAGGGCGATCGCGCTCTATAAGGCGCTCGATGCTTCCATTGATACGATCGAGGCGCTTGTCGCCGAAGAGGGAATCGACTGCAATTTTCGCCGGGCCGGAAAGTTGAAACTGGCATCGAAGCCCCAGCATTTCGCATCGATTGTCAGTAACTTCGAGGCTGTCCATGCCGAGGTGGATCCGGATACGGCACTGCTAACGCCCGACGATCTCAAACAGGAGATCGGCTCGCCCTTCCACGGCGCGATGCTCTTCAAAAAGAGTGCGATGATGCACATGGGCCGCTATGCGGTCGGTCTTGCGAATGCTGCAGTACGCCACGGTGCTGTCATCCATGAGGCCGCGCCGGTGACGAACAGGGTCCAGGACAATGGCCGGCATCGGTTGGTGACACCGCGCGGCGAAATCACGGCCGATAACGTGCTGGTGGCGACCGGCGCCTACACGACCCCGAATTTTGGGTATTTCCGCCGGCGGATCATCTCGGTCGGCAGCTTCCTGATCGCAACCCGACCGCTGACAGCGGATGAGATCGCATCGGTCATGCCGGGAAATCGCACCTGCGTCACCTCGATGAACATCGGCAACTATTTTCGCCTGTCTCCTGACAACCGGCTGCTGTTCGGTGGTCGGGCGCGATTTTCTGCGACTTCTGACCATCGTTCCGACGCCAAGAGCGGCGCAATTCTGAAGGCAGGTCTGGCCGAGATATTCCCCCAGCTTGCCGGAATCGAAGTCGATTATTGCTGGGGTGGTCTCGTCGACATGACGAAGGATCGTTATCCGCGCGCCGGCTATCATGATGGAAGCTGGTATGCGATGGGCTATTCCGGCCATGGTGCACAACTGTCGACGCATCTCGGCATCATCATGGCCGATGCGATGCTCGGCCGCGAGGATCGCAATCCCATGAAGGATGTCGATTGGCCGGCTGTGCCGGGTCATTTCGGTAAACCATGGTTCCTGCCCTTGGTAGGCCTCTACTATAAGACGCTGGACAGGTTCCAGTAACCACAGCGAACAGCTTTGAAGCTGGGCCGATCACGAACAGATCGGCCCAGCTGCTATTTTGGCGCCCGATTTGGAGCATTTCCGCTTTTCTTCGAAATGTTTTAGCCCAGCCCGCCCATGTGAAAGCTCTTCATCTCAAGATATTCCTCGATACCGACTTGTGCGCCCTCGCGGCCGATTCCGGATTGTTTGACGCCGCCGAAGGGGGCGACTTCCATGGAAACCGAGCCGGTATTGAGCCCGACCATGCCGAATTCCAGGGCCTCGCCGACGCGCCAGGCGCGCTTCAGATTGTCGGTATAGAAATAGGAAGCCAGGCCGAAGGGTGTGCCGTTGGCGATCGCGATCGCCTCCTCTTCGGTTTCGAAGCGGAAGAGCGGCGCCACAGGTCCGAAGGTCTCTTCGCCGGCAAGCTCCATCTCTGTCGTCGCGCCGGTCAGGATGATCGGCGCCGTATATTGGCCGCCTTCAGGCAACTGTCGAGCGGCTGTGATGATCGTTGCGCCCTTCGCCAGCGCGTCGCGGACATGCCGGTCGATCTTTTCGATGGCTGCTTGGTTGATCATCGGGCCGATCGACACGCCGGCCTCGGTGCCTGGGCCGACCTTCATGGCATCGACCTTTGCCTTCAGTTTCGCTGCAAAGGCATCATAGACGCCCGATTGCACGAGGAGCCGGTTGGCGCAGACGCAGGTCTGGCCGCCATTGCGGAACTTGGAGGCGAGCGCGCCTTCGACTGCTAGATCGAGATCGGCGTCATCAAAGACGATGAAGGGCGCGTTGCCGCCGAGTTCGAGGCTGAGCCGCTTGATGCTATCGGCAGCACCGCGCATCAGGAGCGCGCCGACCCGGGTCGAGCCGGTGAAGGAAATCTTGCGCACGGTTTCGTTGCTCATGATCTCGTTGCCGATCGCCGTTGGCATACCGGTGACGATATTGATGACGCCGGCCGGAATGCCGGCGCGCTCGGCGAGGACCCCGAGGGCAAGCGCGGAATAGGGGGTGAATTCCGACGGCTTGATGACGACAGCGCAGCCGGCGGCAAGGGCCGGCGCGACCTTGCGGGTGATCATCGCATTGGGGAAATTCCAGGGCGTGATGATGCCGCAGACGCCGACCGGCTCCTTGAGCACGATGATGCGGCGATCGGGTGTGGGAGACGGTATCGTGTGACCGTTGATGCGGCGGGCTTCCTCCGCGAACCACTTCACGAAGGAGGCGCCATAGCGAATTTCGCCACGCGCTTCGTCGAGCGGCTTGCCTTGTTCCGTCGTCAGAATGAGGGCGAGATCGTCGACGTTCTCAAGCATGAGATCGTGCCAGGCTTCGAGAAGGGCGGCACGCTCCGCATTTGTCTTGCGCTTCCAGCTGCGCTGCGCGCGTTCGGCGGCCGCGATCGCATCGCGCGTTTCTGCAGAACCCATGTCGGGCACCGTGCCGATGGCAGTCTGTCTGGCCGGGTCTTGAACATCCACCGTCCTGCCTGAGGCAGCTGCTACCCAGGCTCCGTCGATCAATCCCTTGTCACGGAAAAGCTGCTTGTCTTTCAAATCCAACATGAGGTCCTCTGCAATCAGGAGAGCGCGGCGATGATACCGGCGGTGATGGTTTCCGTTCGATCCCTGCCCGGAAGTGTGCCGATGCCCCGCGCGGTTGCGGCCTCCATCGCAGCGATGATGCGGGCGGCAGCATCCCTCTCGCCCAGATGATCGAGCATCATCGCTCCCGACCAGATGGCGGCGATCGGATTGGCGATGCCGCGCCCGGCAATGTCCGGGGCCGAACCATGAACCGGCTCGAACATCGAAGGTGCCTCGCGCTGCGGATTGATATTGGCCGAAGCCGCAAATCCAAGGCCGCCCTGAATGGCGGCGCCGAGATCGGTCAGGATATCGCCGAACAGATTGGAGGCGACGACGACATCAAGACTTTCCGGCGCCATCACCATGCGGGCCGCCATCGCGTCGATGTGATAGCTCGTGACTTCGACATCGGGATATTCGGCCGAAAGCCTGGCCGTGATTTCGTCCCAGAACACCATGGAATATTTCTGGGCATTGGATTTGGTGACGGAGGCAAGCTTGCCGCGCCGGGCACGCGCCTGCTCGAAGCCGAAGCGCAGGATGCGCTCGACGCCCGTGCGGGTAAAGATCGACGTCTCCACCGCGACTTCATCGCTCGTACCCTGATGGACGCGGCCGCCGGCGCCCGAATATTCGCCCTCGGTGTTTTCGCGGATGCAGAGAATGTCGAATGTCTCTGCCCGCAGCGGTCCTTGTACCCCCGGCAGCAGCCGGTGCGGCCGGATATTGGCATATTGCACGAAGGCCTTGCGGATCGGCAGCAGCAGGCCATGCAGCGAAACCGAATCCGGCACCTCGGCGGGCCAGCCGACGGCACCGAGCAGGATCGCGTCGAACGACCTCAGCGTCTCGATCCCGTCTTCTGGCATCATCCGCCCCGTCTGCTTGTAGAATTGGCAGGACCACGGAAATTCGGTGCTATTCAGTACAAAGCCGCCAGCCTTGGCGGCAACTTGCAGCACCGACCATGCGGCGTCCGTCACATCCTTACCGATGCCGTCACCTGGGATCAGAGCGATGGAATAGGTCTTCATGGTATAGGTCCCCTAGAGGTTGATGAGCACGCTCTTCGTTTTGCGATTGGCAAGATAAGCCTCGCGTCCCAGGTCCTTGCCGATGCCGGAGCGCTTGTAGCCGCCGGTCGGCAAGATATGATCCCTCGAGCGGCTGTAGCGATTGACCCAGACCGTCCCTGCCTGGATCTGCCGGCTGAGGCGGATGGTACGCGACAGGTCGGATGTAAACAGGCCCGCAGCGAGCCCGTAAGAGGGGTGATCGGCAAGCCCCATCGCTTCGTCTTCGTCCTCGAAAGTCTGCAGCGTCAGGACTGGCCCGAAGATTTCCTCGAGAATGGCGGGAGAAGACGGATCGAGATCGGTCAAAAGCGTCGGTTCGTAGAAGTAGCCGGGCCTATCCATCGGCTTGCCGCCGGCGATACAGCGGCCGCCTTCGTTGATCGCGGCAGCGACGATTGCGTCGATCCGGTCGCGCTGGCGCTCGGAGATGATCGGCGAATAGCGTGTCGCCTCATCCCAGGTGGGGCCAGGGCCGATATCCGCCATCCGCGCGATGAGGGCTTGCGTAAATTCTCCGGCAACGCTTGCCTCCACGATCACGCGCGTCGCGGCGACGCAAGCCTGGCCGGCATTGAAGAGAACGCTGCCGATGATCGCATCGGCCGCTTTCGAAAGATCGGCATCCTTGAAGACGATCTGCGGGCTCTTGCCGCCAAGCTCTAGGGTCACCGGCTTGATGCCGGTGCGGGCGATATTCTCCATGATCGCAGATCCCGCTCGGGTCGAGCCAGTGAAGCTGACCTTAGCGATGTCGGGATGGCCGGTGAGCGCCGTGCCGGTGACGTGCCCGTCGCCGAGGACGACGTTGAAGAGGCCGGCGGGCAATCCTGCCCTCACGGCAAGCTCGGCCAGGTAAACCGTCGAAAATGGCGTCATTTCGGAGGGCTTGAGCACGACAGCATTGCCGGCAGCGAGCGCCGGACCGAGCTTCCAGCCGGCCATGGAGACCGGAAAGTTCCAGGGCGTGATCGCGCCGACGACGCCATAGGGTTCGCTGAGGATCATGCCGAAGGTCTTGTCATCGGTCGGCACGACATCGCTGCCTTCCTTGTCGGCGAATTCGGCAAAGAAGCGGATCTGCTCTGCGGTGACCGCTACGTCGCCGGCCGCCAGCTGATTGATCAACCGGGTGGAGGACAAAGCCTCTATTCGAGCGAGCGTCTCCGTCTCCGCTTCGATCAGGTCTGCCCAGGCATGCAGCACGCGGACACGTTCGCGCGGCCGCAGGCCGCTCCAGTTGCTTCTCTTCAGCGCCGCCTTGGCCGATTCGACGGCGCGGTCGACCATCCCGGGGCCAGCAATCGGGCAGCCTGCATAGGGCTTACCATCGGAGGGCCTTTTCATGTCGATCTCGCCGGGAACTTCAATGAGCTCTCCGCCGATGAAATGACCGATCGGCAATGGCAAAGTATCGGGATCGAAGCTCAGACTCATGGGAAGCTCTTTCTTAAGGCTTTGCCAAGCCTAGTGCCGGCTTACGAGCAGCTTGCTCCGTATGCCGGCGGGCGGGCCGACGAATCTTGTGTTTTAGCAAGGGCGGACGGTGATTTCGGTTGCGGCGGCCATCAGCGTTTATCCCACTGTCACGTAGATCTTGCGAACGGTCTCGATCGTCTTCCACCTGCCCACGAAGCCCGGCTTCATCACAAAGCTGTCGCCGGCCCGGTAGACCACCGGCTCCCCGTCATCGGGGGTGATTTCGACGACGCCCGAGAGGATGTGGCAGAATTCGAAGGTCTCGCCCTTGATCGACCTGACCTCGCCGGGCGTTGCTTCCCAGACACCGGTGCGTACCGTACCGTCCTTCGCCTCATCCTGCGCCCAGGTCTTGAACGAGGGATCGCCGGCAATCAGTCTTTCCGGCAGGGCCTTGGATTCACGCGGGGCCGTACTGGGATTGGTTATGACGGTCTTGAGGAGGGTCATGGCGAGCCTTTCATTGCTATGGGTTCAATATCCGCGCCGCCGGTCGACGAGCCCGAGCGGGTCCATGCCCGCGCGATGACGCCGGATGTTATCGATCACCGCGCGTGCGGCAGTATCGGGCTGCGTCACGCTGGCGATATGCGGGGTGAGCATGATTTTCGGATGTCTCCAAAGCGGATGATCCGAGGGCAGGGGCTCCGGGTCGGTAACGTCGAGCACCGCTGCAGCGAGGCGGCCGGTATCGAGCGCATCGATCAGGGCGCGTGCATCGAGTTGCTGGCCGCGACCGGCGTGCACGAGCATCGACCCGGCCGGAAGGCTGCCAAGCAACGTTTCGTTCAGGAAACCCGTGGTTTCCGGTGTCAGCGGCAACAGGCAAATGAGAATGTCCGTCGCCGCCACCATGGTTCTGAGGCCGGTTTCGCCGTGATGGCATTCGACGCCCTCGATCGTCCGGAGCGATCTGCTCCAGCCGGAGAGCAGGAAGCCGAAAGGCTTCAGCCGCTCGAGCACGGCTGTTCCCAGGACGCCCAGTCCCAGAACACCGATCCGTCTTTCATGCGCCTGGCGCTGAGGCAGGCCGCGCCATTCCCCGGCGCGCTGTTGGGCAAGATAGTAAAGGAGGTCGCGATGCAGCGCGAGCACCGCAAGCGTTATATATTCCTGCATCATCCTGACGATGCCATCCTCGACCATGCGGACGATCTTCACATGCTCGGGCACGAGGTCCGTCTTGAACTGGTCAACGCCGGCGCCGATCGAAAACAGGATTTCCAGATTGCGATAGCGGGCGAGGTCGTCCGGCACTGTCCAGGTGATCAGGAAGCGGACCTCATCCGGATCGACGCTCGCCGCGTCCATCGAAAATGGCAGATCAGGGAGTTCCTCGGCAAAGGCCCGCGCGAAGATCGCTCCACGCCTGGCATCCGAATTGAAGAGAAATGTCATGGCAATCGCTCCCTCAAGACCGTGTGCACCGCGCAGCCAGAGCCAATATCGTTTGGCAGCATTCCTCGAGTTCGCCCTCTAGAATGTATTCGTCAGGCTTGTGCGCGCGATCGATGTCTCCAGGCCCGCAGATGATCGCATCGATCCCGGCTGCCTGATATAGTCCGGCCTCGGTCCCGTAGCTGACCGCAGCAAGCGACGGCCTGCCGGTTATTTCTTCCAACAGGGTTGCGAGTGGCGTGTCCTTCGCAAGCGACAGCGCGGGATAGGCGCTGAGCGGGACCCAATCCACGGAAAAGCCCTGTTCCCTGAGCATGTCAGCGCTATGCCGGATCGGGGCAAGCAGTTCCTCAGGGGCCACGTCGGCGATAGCGCGTGCCTCGAGGTCGAGCCGGCAGTTGTCGGGGACGATGTTCAGCGCCAGTCCACCGGACACAATGCCTGCTTGAAGCGTCGAGTACGGAGGCTCGAACACGGGGTCGAACGGACCAAGCGTCAGCCTCCGAGCTTCATCGACCACCGAATTGAGCACCCGCGACATGGCATGAATGGCGTTGAGTGCCAGATCCGGACGAGACGAATGGCCCGCCCGTCCGCCGACGGTGACGCGAGCCGCCGCTTTCCCTTTATGGGCACGCACGGCCTGCATGCGGCTCGGCTCGCCTATGATAGCGCCTTGCGGAGGTGCGCAAAGTTCTTTCATCCGCGCCAGTAGATGCGGTACGCCCCGGCATCCCGCTTCTTCGTCATAGGAGAATGCGAGGTGAATGGGGCGGGCAAGATTTGCACTGGCAAGTTCCGGCGCCGCAGCAAGTGCTGCAGCAAGAAACCCTTTCATATCCGTCGTTCCCCGCCCGTAGAGCCGGTCTGCCTCCCGTCTGAGCGCGAAAGGTTCCGAGGTCCAGCCCGGTTCTCCAGCGGGAACGACATCCATATGTCCGGACAGAATATAACCTGCGACATCCCCGGGACCGATCGTGGCAAAGATATTGGACCTGTCGCCTTCAGGCCCGGGAAGCACGGTAACGTGGATTCCGAGGCCTTGCAGATATGTCCGGATCCAGCCGACGATGCCGTCATTCGGCGTGCCGACGACGCTCGGAAAGGCGATAAGACGGGCGAGGATTTCAACCGTGTCCATATGCTCCTCAGCGGCTGCGGCAATTTACCGATATTTCCCCCATAGCATGGCGGCTGCTTTCATAATTGCATGCCGAATGTCGAAGTGTTTCAGTCGATTGTTGTGCGGGCACAGGCAATTCGAGCTAATTGTATCGACGGGCGTCGCCTATCCTTATTGGCGGGGAGCGCCTCTGTTTTGGCGTATGGCTATGGGTAGCAAGTTTTGAGGTGGTTCAGTGAAGGTATCAGACAGTTTGCGGGTCGATGCTTTCTCCATGCATATCGGCGACATCAAGGACGTGGAACTCGATCAGTTGCATGCGCTGTCGATCTCGGTCCGGTGGCCGCATCGCGCCGAGGACTGGGAATTTCTGCGGCAGACGGGTAGCGGTATCGTCGCGCTTGACGAGATCGGTCGCGTCATGGGATCTGCCATGTGGTTTCCTCACGGAGACGAGTTTGCCACCGTCGGCATGGTGATTACCTCTCCACGCTTGCAGACCAATGGCACCGGCCAATGGCTGATGAGCCGGATCCTAGACAAAGTAGCCGGGCGCCGCCTCAGTCTCAGCGCGACCCGGGCGGCACGCCGCCTGTATCTTTCGCTGGATTTCAAGCCGGAAAAGACGGTCTACCAATGTCAAGGGGAAGCGCGGATCGCAAAGGATTTTGCGCCGCTGCCGTCGGAGGGCTCGGTACGGCAGCTTGGCACTGAGGATCTTGTCGCGATCCTGCGGCTCGATGCCATCGCCTTCGGTGCCGATCGCTCGGAGCTGCTCAGGCGTCTCAACGAGCAATCGATCGGGTATGGTCTGTTCCGTGGCGCGGATCTGCAGGCTTTCGCATTGTGCCGACCCTTCGGACGCAGCCATGTCGTCGGCCCGGTCGTTGCATCCAATGACGCCGATGCGATTGCCGTGGTCGCGCCGCATGTGCGCAGCCATGCCGGCCAATTTCTCCGTCTCGATACCCATATGGAGACCGGCGACTTTGCATCTTACGTCTCTCAGAGTGGCATGATCGTCCACGATACCGTTCTGACCATGTCGCTTGGCAATCATCCCTCCAATAGAAACAAGGCCGTTACCGATATGATGGTTAAGTATACTCTTGCCAGTCAGGCGCTCGGTTAAGGCCTATCGCGCTCTTGTGAGAGGAGAAGGCGCCGTGCCGTCATCGTCAGCCGCCTTCCGCCCTCCGGCGTAACGACTACCGTCTCGCTGAATCCAAGTCTGGCGGCTGTCGCGTAGACATGGAAAACCATGCCTTCCTCCAGCGGCCAATTCGCATCCGGCAGAAAAACCCGGGAGAAATCGCTGGTGCGCGGCGTGCGGGTATAGAGGCCAAGCGTATAGGCCGTTACGTTATCGTAACGCTGTCTCAGTCCTGATGATATGAGACCCTGACGGACAATGGCATCCACCTCGCAAGCGGAGACGCCCGGCTTCATGGCTTCGATTTGCCGGTCCTGCAATGCGGTAATGCGCGAGGCAATATCCTGAAGCCTTGCTGACGCGCCGCCGATGACGATCGGCCGCATGAGGCGGGCGCCATAACCGCCCACACGTGGAATAAGCTCCACATGCAGGATATCGCCTGCGTTAAGCAATTCGCTCTTGAAGGAGCCATGCAAGAATTGGTGGTCGCCGTTGGCCTTGACGATCGGACCGGTCTCGCCACTATCAGCACCTTCAAGCAGGAACGTTGCGGCCGCAGTTGCAGCAGCCGTACGGGTCGAAGAGCCGGCCCGCGTGTTCTGCGCTATTGCCAGCATGGCCTTGTCGGCGATGCCGGCCGCTTGCGTCAGAACGGCAATCTCGCGGGCCGATTTGACCCAACGCAGGCGATCGCTGATACCGGAAAGAGCAACGAATTGCGCTTCGGGCAGGTACGCCCGAAGCTTGGCCGCCGTATCGGCGCTAAAGCTGTAGGAGGCGAAGTCGGCGCCGATGCGCGCGCTGGCGAAACCACGGGCATGGATGCTGCCGGCGATTGCCTCGTGCGGATCGGTCGTATCGGCAAACCCGATGATATCGGACATCCAGGTTTTTTCCCTGCAAGGTGCTTCGTCGAGTTCGCGCAGGACGAACCAGGGCGCACCGTGTCGCGGAAGAAAGGCGGCACGATACATGGTTTCCGAAACGGTGTAGCCGGTAAGCCATGCAAGGAGCTCACCGCTATCGATCAGGAGGAGATCGACGCCGGCGGCGTCCATGGCGGCATGTGCTTTGGCGATACGCCAATCATATTCGTCACGGGGAAACATGCAGTCTCAGGCAGCCTCGCAAATGTCGAGAATGGTGAGCATGTAGACGCGGATCATGTCGAGATAATCGACGATGTCGACGCGTTCGTCCGGCATCGTGTTGTACCGGCCGCCTGGCCCGCAGACGATGCCTTCCATGCCCAGTTCGTGGTAGAGATGCCCGGCATCCGTTCCGTAAAAACGCGTGGGGGTAATGGCGCCTGTTGGTTGCTTCTCGCCCCGGACGGCCTCATAGGCGGCGTTGATTGAGGTTACGATGCGCGACGTCGGCGAGACTTCGAAGGGGGGCATCAGGGGACGACCCTCGATCATCTCCGGAACAAGCTTCGCTTTCAGTCCGGAGAAGCGCTTTTCGAGCTCGGCCAATTCCGCGGCAAGATCGGCAAGGACGCCTTCCTGCGTCTGGCCGGGCGCATAGCGGGCCGAGCCCCGAATGCGGACGAAATCGGCGACCTGCGGCGGGCGCCATTCCTCCAGCTCACGTCCGAGCGCGCCATGGACGACGCCGACATGGCCGCGATTGATCGACCGGTGCACGTCGCTTCTCGCGCCGCTGAAGGTCATGGCATTGATACGCGGTATGAGATCGCAGGCAGCGGCAATGGCATCGACCGATTGCTCGCGTTTGGAGAGATGCCGCGTGTCGCCGGTCAGCTCGATCACAAAGCTCAGCGCGGCTGCATGCATGGTCACCGCGGCAAGATCGCTCGGCTCGCTGTTGATGAAATAGTCGGCTTTGACACCGTTGCGGATGGCGGCAAGCGTGCCGACGCCGCCCTGAAGCTCCCCGACGACATAGGTCAGGATCACGTCCCCCTTGAGCTTGATCCCGGCATCGAGCAAGGTCTTGACCGCGCAGAAGTAGGCGGCATCCCCTGCCTTCATATTGGAGACGCCGATACCGTAGATGAATTCGTCGTCGACGAGGCCGCCCCACGGATCGACGGTCCAGCCCTCGGTGACCGGATTGGTGTCGAGATGGCCGTTGAAGAGCAGGCTCTTGCCGCCGCCGGTTCCCTTCAGACGTCCGATGGCATTGAAACGCTCACCATTATCAAAGGGTTGCAGTTCGGACTGAAGTCCGATCGCCTCCATCTGGCGGGCCATGATGCGCGCAAGCTCGCGTTCGCCTTCGGTCTGGGAATGGCTCTTCTGGCGAACCATCATCGACAGGAAGTCGAGGCAGCTCTTCTCATCGATTGCTCCGATGAGCGATTTCGGGTCCATTTTTGATGCTCCTTAGAAGTCTCGTTCTGTAGGTGCGGTGCCGGCAGGCGTCGGAACTGCAGCAAGCAGCCGGCGCGTATAGTCGGCCCGCTCGGGGCTGGTGATGTCTTCCGCCGGCACGACTTCGAGGAGATCGCCGCGATACATCACCGCGATGCGGTGGGCAATCTGGCGAATGAGGTTGAGGTCGTGGGTGATGAAGAGAAAGGCGGTGGAATGCTCGCGATGCAGTTCCAGCAGCAGCTCGATGATAGAGGCCTGCACCGAGACGTCGAGCGCGGAGGTGATCTCGTCGCAGATCACCAGCTTCGGTCTGGATGCGAAGGCGCGGGCGATCGCGACGCGCTGCTTTTCGCCGCCGGAGAGCTGATGCGGATAGCGATCGGCATGGGTACGCGGCAGACGCACCTGCTCGAGCATGTCGCCGATCCGTTGGGCAATAGTGCCGTTCTCGTCTTCGCCATAGAGTTTCAGCGGCCTCGCCAGGATTTCGCGGATCTTCTGGCGCGGGTTGAGCGAGGCATCCGGATGCTGGAAGATCATCTGGACGTTCTTGCGGTAGGCCCTGTCCATGTCGGCAAGGCCCATAATCGTCCGCCCGGCGAACGTCATTTGGCCCTCGAACCGATTGAGCCCGGTCATTGCCTTGGCGAGCGTCGATTTGCCGGAGCCGGATTCCCCGACGATGCCAAGGATTTCTCCCGGCTGGACGCTGAGGCTGACGGCGCGGTTGCCGGCGAAGCGTTCGAAGGACCGGCCGGTCAGTGCCGACAGAAACGGCTTTCGGCCGTAATGCACGCTGACGTTCTCGACCTTCATCAGCGGCTGGTCCTGATAGGACGGACGTGTTTGTGTCAGGCGATCGCTCGGCCGAGGCACCGCTGCGATCAGCTGGCGCGTATAGTCGTGCTGCGGTGCATTAAAGATGGCATCGACCGCCCCCTGTTCGACGATTTCGCCGCGCCGGATGACGGCAACCCGCTTTGCAGTGCGCGACAGCAAGGCGAGGTCATGCGAGATATAGAGCGAGGCGACGCCGGTTTCAGCCTGCAGGTCGAGGAAGAGGTCGAGGATCTGACGCGAGGTGATGACGTCGAGCGCCGTCGTGGGCTCGTCGAAGATGATGCATTCCGGATTGCAGGCAAAGGCGGTGGCGATGACGACGCGCTGCTTCTCGCCGCCCGATGCTTCATGCGGCATGCGCTTCATCATTTCCGCCGGGCTCTTGAGGCCGACGCGATCCAGCATGGCTTCGCTCTCACTCCACGCCTGCCTTGCGGTCAGGCCGCGATGGCGCCTCAGCGTTTCCGTAAGCTGCGTGCCGAGCGAGAGCGTGGGGTTGAGCGAGGTGCCGGGGTCCTGGAACACCATGCTGATCCGCTTCCCCCGTATGCGATTGACCTCGGCCGGCGATTTCGCCGTCAAATCCTCGCCGCGAAGCCGGATGTCGCCGCTGGCCTCGCGGGCGTTTGACGGCAGATAGCGCATGATCGACCAGGCCATCGAGGTCTTGCCGGAGCCGGACTCGCCGACGAGGCCGAGAATCTCGCCGGCACCGACTTGGAGATCGATATTCTTCAGTGCATGAAACACGCCGCCCGCCGTCAGGTAATCGAGCGAATAGTTGCGGACCTGAAGGACGGTATTGTTTGTCGTTTCTGTCATCTCAGCCTCCGGTGCGCGGATTCAGCGCGTCGCGCAGGCCGTCGCCAAGAAGATTGAAGCCGATGGCGACAATGGCGATTGCGAGGCTTGGCCAGATCAGAATGCCGGCGCTGATGTGCATATATTGTCTCGCCTCCGAGACCATCAGGCCCCATTCGGTGGCGGGCGGCTGGGCGCCCAGCCCAAGGAAGCTCAGCGTCGCGAACAGCATGACGGCGAAGGAAACACGGATCGTCGTTTCCACAACGATGGGTGCCACGACATTCGGCAGCATTTCGCGCAGGATGATATAGCGAGAGCTTTCACCGCGGGCGATCGCCGCGCTCACGTAGTCCTGCTTGCGCACGGCAAGCGCTACGCTACGAGTGATGCGCGCCATGCCCGGCGCGAAGGCGACGGCAACGGCGACCAGTGCGTTGATGCTGCTGGACCCGAGCAGATTGACGATCAGCAGTGCGAACAGGAGGTTCGGGATCGCCATGATCGCGTCGATGGTGCGCATGATGAATTCGTCGGCGCGGCCGCCCAGGAAAGCGGATACCGTGCCGATGAAGGCTCCGGCAAAGGTGCCGGCAAGCGTGGCGAAGACTGCCATCGTCACGGTCGAGCGCGCACCGATCAGCAGGCGGCTCAGGATGTCGCGGCCGTACTGGTCCGTGCCGAGAAGAAAGCTGGCACTCGGCCCTTTATAACGGGCAAGTATCGACATGGCTTCCGGATCGCGTGGAGCGAGCAAGGGACCGAAGAGGACGACGATGAAGACGAGGACGACCAGGACAAGGCCGACCGCGCCCTGCGGCGTGCGCAGCAGCCGTTTGAGAAGCTCAATCATACTGGATCCTCTTGTCGAGCCATGCGTAGAGAATGTCGGCGACGAAATTGACGATGGAATAGGTTGCCGCCATGAGCAGCACGCCGGCCTGGATCGCTGGCAGGTCGCGCGTCTGGATCGCGACAATCAATTGCCTGCCGATGCCGGGAAGGGCGAAGATTTCTTCGACGACGATGATGCCACCAAGCAGATAGCCGACATCGAGCGCGACGACGGTGATTGTTGGCAGCAGGGCGTTGCGCAACGCATGACCGAACAGCACTCTTGACGTGGAAAGACCCTTGAGCCGCGCCGCACGGATGTAGTCGGTATGCAGCACGTCGACGAGTTCGGAACGCACCATGCGGGAGACATGCGCGATGAGGATGATCGACACCACGCAAACCGGCAGTACCAGATGGGCAAGGCCGTCGAGAAAATTCTCGGTCAGCGGCACATAGCCGGTCGGCGGCAAAAGCTTCGCCCAATCGGCGACGAAGAGCACCGCAAGCGTCGCCGTCACGAATTCCGGCAGCGATACGCCGGCATAGGAGATGAGGCTGACGATCATGTCGGCGAGCTTGCCGCGGCGGATCGCTGCAAGCACACCGAGCGGTATGGCAAGCACGAGCATCAGGGCGATGGATAGGACGGCGAGGAGAAGCGAACGGCCGAGAGCCTGGAGCATGGCCGGTCCGACAGGCTGACCGGTGCGCAGCGACTGGCCGAAATCGCCATGCAGAACACCGCCCAGCCAGTGCAGATATTGCAGCCAGACGGGATCGTTCAATCCCATCTGCTGGCGCAATGCCTCAAGCGCCTGGTCGGTGGCGTTCTCGCCCAGCATCATCACGGCGGCATCCGCCGGCAGGACCTGCGTGATCGCGAAGACGACGAGCGACACGATGAAGAGCGTGTAAACGATCATCAAAAGCCGCTTCAGGAGATAGTTCGGTGACAAGGGCCGTTCCCTGGCTTTGGGCGACCGGTCGCGAAATGACGCGCCGGCCTTCTTGCTACGGAATGCGTCGCGAACGCAGTATCGCACCGCGACGATTATTCAGCACCATCAGCTCCGCTTCGGCGCTTTGTCCGTCAAGGAGACGTAATCAAGGCGGAAAACGGAAGCGCGCGGATGAACCTCGAAGCCGGCGACCCAATCTCGCTTGGCGGCGAGAACATCGAAGAAGACCGGAATGATGGAAGGAACGTCCTCGTTCATCAGCTTCTGCGCCTCCGCATAGAGCTCCTTGCGCTTGGCTTCGTCGGTAATGCCGCGAGCCTCATTGACGACCTTGTCGAAGGCGGCGTTGTTCCAGCGCGTTTCGTTCCAGGCGGCATCGGAGGTATAGAGCAGCTTGAAGATCGCGTCCGCTGTCGGCTGCATATTGTAGAAACCGACATAGAAGCTGCCCTTCTTCCACACCTGCTCCAGATAGGTCGCGTGCGGCATCGTCTGGACGTTGATGGTGATGCCGGCTTCCTTTGCCATCTCGCGCAAGGCGACGGCGAGCTGGGTGCGCTGGCTCGGCTTGTCCGATGCAATCAGCGTCGCCTCGAAGCCGTTCGGATAACCAGCCTCGGCCAGCAGCTTCTTGGCTTCATCGATATTGGCCTGGCGCAGCGGCAGGTCGGCATAGAAGCGATAGGAGGAATTGAGGGCGGTATCGTTGCCTGGCGTGCCGAAACCTTCGGTGACGAAGTCGACCATCGCCTGCCGATCGACGGTGAGCGCCAGCGCGCGGCGCACGCGCGCATCGTTGAAGGGCTTGGTGTCGCAGCCGAAATTGATGTTGCAGAACTGGCCCGAAGGCACGCGCAGCGGATTGACGCCTTGCGCATCCTTCATCCGCAGATATTCGGTCGGCTGCACGGTCGAAATGATGTCGATATCGCCGGCAAGAAGGGCCGAAGTCTGCGCCGAGGTATCCGGAAAGACCTGGATTTCGACGCGATCGAGATAGGGACGCTTCGGATCGTAATAATCGGGATTGCGCTCGACGACGATCAGACGGTCGGGTTCGTAGGAGACAAGCTTGAACGGGCCGGTGCCAATGGCTGTCGTCGACAGCTTCTTGAAGTCTCCTGTGGCGATGGAGGCCGGGATGATGCGCGCGACTGTATAGGCTGTCGCCACGGGGAAGTCGGCGTAGGGGGTCGAAAGCTTGAAGACGACCGTCAGCGGATCGGCCACGATCACATCGGCGATGGGGCCGACATTGTTGAGTGCCGGCGAAGCGTTCTTCGGATCGCGGATCGCCTTGAAGCTCTGGACGACATCGTTGGCGGTCAGCGGCGACCCGTCATGGAACTTGACGCCGCTGCGAAGCTTGAAGGTCCATTCCGTCAGCGAATCGTTGGCGCTCCAGCTTTCGGCAAGATCGGGTTCAACCGACATATCGACCTTCAGCCGGGTCAGATTGCTGTAGAGCAGCTCGGTGACCATATATTCCGGATTGACGCGCGTCAGCAGCGGATGAATCACGCTTGCGGCCTGATCGACGGAAATGCGCAATGTGCCGCCCTTGGCGGGAGCGGCTGCCTGAGCAAAGCCGATGGCGGGCGTTGCCAGGATGGCGGCGGTGCTCGCCAGGAAATGACGTCGGTTCAGCTTCAGCATTACAATGTTCCCTTATTTTGTTGGCGCGTGTTCTGGTATGAGGTCGGTCGCAAAGTCGCGGGCGAGATAGGCAAGGATGCTCTGCGCCAGCGCGACGATATCCGTGGTCGTGGTATGTTCGTCGGGGCTATGGATGCAGCTCTCCGGACGTCCAAGGCCGCCGAGCAGGACTTCCTGCATGACGCCCGTCTGCTGCACGTAGCCGAAGTCCGAGCAGCTTGCGGCGCCCCATTTGCTGAAATCGGAATCCTGATAACCGAAGCCGAGGCTGAGAGCCTTCTGCCAGCGCGGCCAATGCGGACCGTCCGGATCCGAGGTCGGGATGAGATGGCCGACAAGATCGATTTCGACGCGCAGCTCGGGCGATTTCGCCATGACGGTGCGCACGAGCTCTTCGATCTCAGTCCTTGCCGTTTCGTAACTCTCCTCGGGCGCGTAACGGCGGCTGACGAGGATCTTCAGCTCCGCGGGAACCTGTCCCCCCGACGTGCCGCCATTGACGGCGGCGATGGAAAGCTGTGGCCGCAGCGGTCCGCTCGCATGCGGCGGCGCCGGCAAGGCGGATGCGAAGGCGGCCACCTGCGGCTTCAAGGCATGCAAGGCATTCAGAAGAGGAAGGGCTCCCTCGATGGCGTTGATGCCCGAGCCGGTGCGGTTGCCTTCGCCCGCGTGAACGGCGTGACCGCGAATAGTGATCTGAAGATTGAAGACGCCGAAGCAACCCGCCCAGATGCGCGGTGCCGCCGAACCGTTGAAATTGACGATATGTCCCTTGAGCATGCCTTGCTCGGCAAGATATCGGACCCCGGGATAGAGGCCGCCTTCCTCATCGGTGCAAAGGAGCAGCATCGGATCGTAGGCGAGCTCGACACCACAGGCATCGGCGGCACGCAACGCAAGCAGCGTCGCCGCGATGGTGCCTTTCATGTCCGCAGCTCCAAGCCCGAAGAGGCGCTCGCCTTCGCGTCGCAGGCAGAGCGGATCCTGTTGCCAGCCAGGAGCGGCAGGAACCGTGTCGACATGGTAATAGAGCCCGCAGACCGGCTTGGCGCGGGATCGTTCGGCAATGAGATTGACCCGCGGCCCGAGAGCAGGGCCATTCCTGACCCGCCACAATTCCTCCGGCAGGATCACCCGGCGGCAATGGAAGCCCATGGGTTCGAGCAGATCCGTCATCAGTTCGGCAAATGCCGGATAGCCATCTCCCGGCGGAAAAGAGGTGTCGATCGCGATCATTCGCGCGAGATCGCCGACGGCGCTCTCGACGTTCTGTTCTATGGTCTTCAAGGCGCTTGCAAATGGCTCCCCGAAAGATGACAAGACTTGATCGCGCATGCTCGAATTCCGGAAAAAACGCGCAGAAACACATGGAGGCCCTGCACTCGCATTTATATAAACTATATAGTAATGATGCTGCCACTCAGGCTTCGAGTCAACTCCAAAGAAGAGGCAAATAATTGCGCGAAATGCCCAAATTTTCAGCAGATGTGCCGCGTGCATCCGAGCTGTCCGTTCCGCTCTACGAAGTCGTGAAGCGTCAGATCACGGAAGCGATCATGATGGGTAAATGGTCGGCCGGGACCGTGCTGCCGAGCGAGATCGCGCTGTCGCAAAAATTTGGGGTTGCCGTCGGCACGATCAGGCGCGCCCTGCAGGACCTGACCAATGAAGGGCTGCTCAGCCGGCGGCGCAAGACGGGGACGGTGGTCACCGGTCGCACGCCGCAGCACAGTCTGCGCTTCTTCTTCCAGTATTTTCGCCTGCATGGGCTCGATGGTTCCCTGCAAAACTCGACATCCGACATTCTTTCGTTGAAACGCCGCGAGGCGAGCGACGAGGAGCGGTCGGGATTGCGGCTTGACGATGCGGCTGAAGTCATTTCAATCCACCGGCTGCGCAGCGTCGGGGGCCATCCGGTCATGCATGAGGTGATGGCACTTCCGGCAAGGATGCTGCCGGAATTTCCGGACAAGAAGGAGGAAATTCCTTCCCTCCTTTATCTCTTTCTTCTCGATCGCTATGGGATTCGCATCTCCGCTGTTCGAGAGCAGATTGCCGCCGATATGGCGACGGAGGAGGATTGCCGATTGTTGCAGCTGAGCATGCCGAGCGCCGTGCTGACGATCGACGAAGTGGCGTATGATCAGTCCGCGGTTCCGGTTCTCGTCGCGAAACATCGCGCGACCACCAGAAGCCATCGCTATGTGCATGAAGTTCAATAGCGGGCAAAAGACACAGCTCTTCGGCGCCTTAATCCGAAGACGAGCCATGCTATCTCGCTACTAGTTGCGTCTGCCATCTGCGTGGAATCGGCTCATTGGCTCGAAGTGCAAATGTCCAATCTTGTCTTTAAGCTTTAAAATGCTATATGTAGGTATGTGCCTACATGGAGGTGTTCTATGCCCATCACAAGCCTGTCCAGTCGTGAACTCAATCATGATGTGAGCAGGGCAAAGAAAGCGGCGCAAGATGGCCCGGTCATTATCACTGATCGTGGGAAGCCATCTCATGTGTTGATGACTTATGGCGAATTCGAGCGTCTCACCGGTAAGCGCCGCAATCTTGTCGACGCTCTTTCCATGCCTGATCTGTCGGATATTGAATTTGACACTCCTCGTATTGAGATCGTCCCTCGCGGGATCGATCTCTCTTGAAATATCTGCTGGACACTAACGTTGTATCCGAATTGCGGAAGATCGGTGACGGGAAGGCCGATGCGAATGTGGTCGCCTGGGCGAGAATACAAGATACAACCGACCTGTGCATTTCTGCGATAACGATCTTGGAGCTGGAACGAGGAATACTCAGCGTGCAGCGTCGAGACCCGGCTCAGGGGGCCCGCCTGCGTTCCTGGTTGGAGAATCACCTAAGACCAGCATTTGCCGGCCGCATCTTGTCGGTCGATGATGCGATTGCGACACGCTGCGCACATCTTCATATTCCTGACCGGCGCAATGAAGCTGATGCCCTGATCGCCGCGACTGCGCTCGTTCACGGCTTGAGCGTTGTGACACGCAATGTTCGGGATTTCGAGGGCGCCGGCGTCGTCGTGGTGGATCCCTGGCAAGATCGACCGGAGCGATGAGCTTTCGCCGGTCAATTTGTTGACGTGACCGCATTCGATCGAGGTGGCGAGCCGCGTCAATCGTCGGAATCATGATCGATTCGACCTCATCGATGGCAGTTTCTGCCTGCCGATCACTTTCCGAGATTTGTCGCAGCGTCCTGCTGCCTCTTCTGCCCGGGCGGCAGAATAACTTCCGTTCTTCTTGTATCTCTTGCGGCTCGTTCCGTGAGTTGCCCAATGATATAGAGTTAATGGTTGTAATGAAGTTTGGCTTGATTACAGCATAGCGATAGTGTGACTAGGCGCGGGGCTATGAAAATCTCGGGGCGTCCTTACGGATTTATTTTATGTTGGAAATGTGATAGCTGACATATATTAAGGCTGCGAGAGCGAGAATGGTAGAATTCAAATTTAGTGAACCACCTGTAGGAAACAGTGCTGACGACATTTCAAGCGAGTGCCAACGCCAATTGCAGCCTATCATTGGTGAAATCGTTCGGGTTGCGGCTGCAGCCGGATGGAATCAAAAAGATGTTCTTCTGGCGATGGTGGACGTCGCTTGGGATCTATATGAAAAGCGCCGAGGCGATCTTTAGCGGTCCCAGCGGCCCGATAATCGGTTTTTCTACTTCGCCGCGAATTAAGATTTAGCCCAATAGCAACCATCTATCGAAGTGCGTGGGATATATTTGTCCGCGCTAAGATTGACGGGTTTTTACCGCGTCATTCTTTCTTTACCATATGCATATCTCCCCTTCCAAACTCTGTAATTTATACTATTTAATCGCCCTATTAGCTGGCTGCAGCGTCGAGTTGGCAGTGTTGGGAAACTGGGATCTCAAGCGAATTTGGGGTCAGGTCTGCTTGTTTGCATTTACAGGATTTCGTTCGGGCGGGGCGATGAAGAATGAACTATGCGGGTGAGGTTCGGGAACGGGCCGATCGATATGTATTTGATATAATTCCTGAAAGTTCAGGCCCTAGGAAGGCCACCGCGCGCGGGAGCGTCATAAACTCCGTTCGCAATCCCGGATCGCAGACCTGGATTGCAAAGGAGCATGCGGTGGCAGTCGTATTGGCTCCCTCGCGTGGCTTGCGAGCCTCTCTCGGCAGCGACCGGATCACGCAGTACGATGCGCCGCTTGGCGGTCTGGTGGTCAATCCCACCGGTATGGATAGCACCCTTGCCTGGTCGGAAACCAGGACAAATCTTGTTGTCGCCATTCCTCCTGACGTTCTGGCCGAACTGGCGCTCCAGGAGTTCGATCTTGGCAATGTAGAACTTCTGCCGCCGGCTTTCGGCACCGTCGATCCTATCGCCCTCGGCATAGCGCAGAGGATTTCCGTCGAGCTAACCGGGAAGGCAACTCCGAATGAACTCTATCTGGATTCATTGGTTACGTTGTTCAGTACACATCTTCTCCGTACCTATGCGAATAATATGAAACAGCTTCCGTCGCCCAGGGGAGGGCTCTCCGCCAAAAGCGCTCGACGCGTGGAAGAGTATCTTCGCGAACGTTTCACCGAAAAGGTTCACGTCGCCGAGCTTGCGGCGGTCGCTGGCATTTCGCCCAATCATTTCATCGTGAGATTCGCCAAGACCTTTGGCATGCCTCCACACCGGTATCTGATAAATCTGCGCCTGGATCTTGCGGAAAAATTGCTGACCGAGGGCGAAATCGCGATTGCGGAAATCGCCTACATTTCAGGTTTTTCGGATCAAAGCCATCTGGCGACCACCATGAAGAGATACCGGGGACGGACGCCGACAGAGCTTCGATATATGCGATAACCGCATGGGCCTGAGCGCAAGCCCGGGTTCGTCCCAAGCCAATTCCAATATTCCGAGACCCATGATTTTCCGCGCGTCAGCCGAGAGGTGCTGGCGGCGATGGGGTGTTTTCCGCTCATGCGGCAGAAGAGATTTTTCGGAATGGAAAGAACCACTTGCCGCCGATCGTCCAGCGGTCCGCATATTCATGCGCAACAGCCTTAGGTTAAGTGTGGCAAAGTGGCTACACCTGCAACCGGCTAAGCAAAAAACCGTAGTTTTCTAAAAAAAATCCGGAATTTTCTAAAATACGGTTGCACTGAAATAAGGCCATGTTCCCGATTGGTAATCATCCGGTGCTCCATGGACATTCAATTCCCTGAATTTGAAATCTTTGCTCCGAAGATCGAGGTGGCCTGGACTGCCTTGCAAGAACGATATGCCAGCCGTCTGACAGGCGCGGAAGTCGATTATTTATTCGCCTGCCTTGTCTTCGGTCTGACCTCCCCGGCCTACGGGGAAGGAGAGCCATTATTTCACTTTGATGTCTGCCGCACCCTGGTGGCGACAAAGCTTCCGCCCGATCGGGCCGACGCCGCATTGTATTCCGTTCCGATATCGACGCAGACATGGGTCGATACGGTCCGCGAACAGCTCGAAAGCCAGGCCGCCAAAATGGGTCGCGCGCTTCAGCAAGCGCATAATTTCAACGACGACGCAGCCGCAGATGCGGGTTCACGCGTGCTTAGTCGTCCAGATAGCAGCGAGGAGAAAGCAGCATGAGCGAGTGCGTTGGGGACCATCTGCAGACTAAATCTCGTACCGGATTTGCTGGAACCTTTGTTTCAGCCGACCGCACTGATCGGTCGCTCCGGCGCCGCCTGATGGCTGTGCTGCGGATGGCCTCTCGTGTTCTCGGCATGCGCCGTAAGGACATAGGCCCCGGCTCGTTGGGTGCCGGCGGGAGCTTGCGTTCGGCCAGCGTGATCGGCGGCCTTGCAGCGCTCACCGCGCTCGGCCTTTCCGCGCCGGCCCAGGCGCAATATCAGGCCGGTGGCGGAACGGCGTCAGCCGCCAACGCCGTTGCCATCGGTAACGGTGCTAAAGCGAATAACCCGAACAGCGTGGCATTGGGCACCTCTAACAGTGCAACGGGCGACGCTTCGATCGCCATCGGCTATTCGATGAGTGTCAATGGCCTCAACGCCATAGGCATGGGTGTCTTCGCAAACGCCACCGGCGTCAATGCACTTGCCGTAGGCGGGAACGCCCGCGCACTGGCGGATGGGGCTTCGGCCTATGGTGTCAACACCACCGCAAGCGGCGCCAGCGCCACCGCGATGGGCAACGCGGCTAGCGCGAGCGGCGCCGTCGCCACGGCTGTCGGCGTATCGAGCCAGGCAACCAGCAACAATTCTGCAGCTATCGGTAGCTTTAGCCAGGCGACAAACAATGCCGCCACCGCCGTCGGCAACAACAGCCGGGCGACAGGGGACAGCTCGGTCGCGGTAGGTTCGGGAGCCCAAGGTACGGATAGTGCCACCACCGCCGTCGGCAACAATGCCCGGGCGACAGGAAACAGCGCGACCGCAATCGGGACGCAAGCGGTAGCCATCGGCAGCAGCACGGTTGCCGTCGGACAGGGTGCCGGCGCTGGGTCAACCACCGCCAATACAGGTTCCGTAGCGATGGGTATCGCTGCCGGTACGCTTGTCAGCGGCGCGCAAAACACCGCCATCGGCGGCGGCATTCCCAGCGTCATGAGAGGCGCTGGCTCGGGCGTCTCCGGGACGCGCAACCTCGCGTTTGGAAGTGGCGACGGTGCTGTCGCTTACGACGCCACCCTGAAGGCCTCCGCGGGTAGCCTCGTCACCGGCAACGACAATATCGCGCTTGGAACCAACGCCGGTATTGGCGTCAGCACTAATAATACGACGTCGATCGGCTACAACGCCAACGCTTCGAACACCGATTCCATCGCTCTCGGCACGACAGCGGCCGCCTCGGGGATCAACTCGCTTGCCATCGGTCCGACCACCGTTGCCTCGGGAGCTTTCGGCGTTGCCTTGGGTAACCAGGCACAGGCGATCGCTGCCGGCGGCGCTGTTGCAATAGGCTCGGGCGCAATCGTCGCAAATGGCGCCACCTCCGGCGTCGCTGTCGGCAACAATGCGAATTCCGGCTCCAATTTAGCCACCGCGGTCGGCCCAGGCGCGAATGCCTCGGGAAGTGGAGCCGCATCCATGGGATTCAATGCAAAAGCGACTGCCATTAATGCGGCAGCGTTTGGCGCGAACGCCACAGCGAGCCAATCAAACACCCTGGCTTTGGGCGAGTCTTCCACTGCCAGTGGTGTGAACAGCACATCGATCGGCGGTGGGTCGGTCGCCAGCGGGGCTCAGGCGGTCGCTTTGGGCATCAACGCGAACGGGGCAGGCGCCAACGCGATTGCGGTCGGAACAGCAGCCCAGGCCACCTCTGCTGAAGCGGTTGCCGTGGGCAATAATGCAGTTGCGACCGGCGGCAAGGCGGTCTCCATCGGCTCCGGCAATACCGCTTACGGCGACGGCGCGGTCGCGATCGGCGATCCCAGCTATGCGAGCGGCACGGGCGCCTATACCGGCGGTGCCAACAACATCGCCAACAGCGATGGCACGGCAAGCGCCACTGCGGCCAACCAGGCGGCCGGCGCGGTCGCGATCGGCAACAACAACAAGGCGATCGGCCAGGGCTCGGTTGCTTTGGGCAACGGTTCAACGGCGGGTGCGTCAGGCTTCGTCGGCAACGTTGCCCTGGGCAATGGCGCGACGGCGACGGCAAGCTCCGGCGACGTGGCTCTGGGTTCGGGTTCTGTAACCACGGCAGCGGTCGGCACGGCGAGCGGGGTGGTCAACGGCACCACTTATGCCTACCAGGGCACCAACCCGTCTTCGACGGTCAGCATCGGCGCGCCGGGCGCCGAGCGCACCATCACCAACGTCGCGGCGGGCCGGGTCAGCGGATCGTCCACCGACGCCATCAACGGTTCGCAGCTCTTTGCGACCAACCAGGCGGTCGATGCCATCGGCACGACAGTCAACAACATCAACAACGGCGGCGGCATCAAATATTTCCACGCCAATTCGGCGGCGGCGGACTCGTCGGCGACGGGTGCCGAATCAGTCGCGATCGGACCACTCTCGGTCGCGTCAGGCGCGAATGCCATCGCAGCCGGCAACGGTGCCAGCGCCTCCGGCCTCGACGCAACGGCGTTTGGATACATCTCCAAGGCGACGGGTGATTACGGCACCGCCATTGGTCCCAATGCTAATGCGACGGCCACCTCCACCACCGCGATCGGCCAGAACGCATTTGCCACCGCGGTTGAAGCAACCGCTCTCGGCAAACAAGCGAATGCCAGCGCCGCGGATGCCCTCGCGCTGGGCGCCAACGCCACCGCCGGCAACGCAGGCGCCGTGGCACTCGGCTCAGGCTCGGTGACGGACGTCGCCGTCGGCACCGCCAGCACGGTGATCGGCACCACCACCTACAACTTCGCCGGCACGACACCGGCTTCGACGGTGAGCGTCGGCGCGCCGGGCGCCGAACGCACCATCACCAATGTTGCGGCGGGCAGGCTCAACAATGGTTCGACGGATGCCGTCAACGGCTCGCAGCTCTTTGCGACCAACCAACAAGTGACACAGAACACGACCGACATCAGCAACATCAACAACGGCGGCGGCATCAAATATTTCCATGCCAACTCGGCGGCGGCGGATTCGTCGGCGACGGGTGCGGAATCGGTCGCGATCGGACCGCTCTCGGTCGCGTCAGGCGCGAATGCCATCGCAGCCGGCAACGGTGCGAGCGCCTCCGGCCTCGATGCAACGGCATTCGGATACATATCCAAGGCGACGGGTGACTACGGCACCGCCATCGGCCCCAATGCTAATGCGACGGCGACCTCCAGCACCGCGATCGGTCAGAACGCGTTTGCAACCGGTGTTCAAGCAGCCTCTCTCGGCGCTGGTGCGAATGCCGGCGCTCAGAACGCGCTCGCACTGGGCGCTCTCTCCTCCGCAGTCAATGCCGGCGATGTCGCTCTTGGCTCGGGCTCGGTGACCACAACAGCGGTCGGTACCGCAAGCGCGGTGATCGGTGGCAATACCTATAACTTTGCCGGCACGACACCTGCCTCGACGGTGAGCGTCGGCGCACCAGGCGCCGAGCGCACCATCACCAATGTCGCGGCGGGCCGGCTCAACAACGGTTCGACGGATGCCATCAACGGCTCGCAGCTCTTTGCGACCAACCAGCAGGTCGACCTGAATACGACTGGTATCACCAATCTCAGCAATATCGTCAACAACATCAACACCGGTGGTGGTATCAAGTATTTCCATGCCAATTCCACACTGCCGGATTCCCAGGCCCTCGGGACGGATTCGGTTGCCGTCGGCCCGAATGCGGTCGCCAACAATGCCGGCGACGTGGCCATCGGCCTGAATTCGCAGTCCGGTGCGACGACGGCGGTCTCGGGTGCCACCGTGGGAGGCACGGCCTATACCTTCGCGGGCACCACCCCGGCTGGCGCCTTCTCTGTGGGATCCGCCGGTGCGGAGCGTCAGATCCAGAATGTCGCGGCCGGCCAGCTCAATGGCGGCTCGACCGACGCGGTCAACGGCTCGCAGCTCTTTGCCACCAACCAGGCGGTCGACAGTCTCAACACGACGGTGACAACGATCGGCGGCAACCTGACCAATCTCGGCAATACGATCAACAATCTGGCCGGTGACACGTCGACGACCTATACCGATGCAAACGGTAAGGGTATCCGGTATGTGCGCACCAATGACAGCACGCTCGCCGTCAGCGACTCCTCCGCTCAAGGAATTGGTTCCACGGCGGTCGGCTATAACGCCACCTCCGTCGCCGACAATTCGCTCGCACTTGGGATGAACAGCCAGTCGACCATCGTCGGCGGTGTGGCCCTTGGTTCCGGATCGGTTGCCGATCGCGCCCTGGCGCCGGCCACCGGACAGATCGCGGCTGGACCGACGAACTTCATCCAGTACAATACGACGGATAAAACCCTGCTGGGCGCCGTCTCGGTCGGCTCGAGCACGTCCTATCGGCAGATCATCAATGTCGCGGACGGCACCAGCGCGCAGGATGCTGTCACGGTTCGCCAGCTTCAGGGCGCCATTGCTTCAGTCGCGACGACACCGAGCAAATACTTCCATGCCAACTCGGCTGCCGGTGACTCTCTTGCTGTCGGTGCCGAATCGGTGGCGGTCGGTCCGACGACCGTCGTCAACGGCGACAACGGCATCGGCATCGGCAATGGCGCGGTCGTCGACCAGGTTGCTCCGGGCGGCACGGCTATCGGCCAGAATGCCCATGTCATGCTGGCTGATGGCGTTGCACTTGGCACAAACTCGCTGGCTGCGGGCGTCCAATCGGTGGCTCTCGGCGCCGGCGCGCAGGCCAACAACATCAACAGCGTTGCTCTCGGCGCGCAATCCGTAACCACCGTGGGCGCTCAATCCGGCTACGCCGGCTTTGCGCTTACGAGCCCGCAAACCTCCGTCGGCGAAGTTTCGATCGGCTCGGCTGGTTCGGAACGCAAGCTGACCAATCTTGCAGCCGGTTCGGCCGACACCGACGCGGTAAATGTCAGCCAGCTGAAGGGTCTCGGCACCAACGTTACCAACCTGATCGGCGGCAACACGACGGTCAATCCGGATGGGTCGATCACCGGTCCGACCTACAATATCCAGGGCAACAACTACAGCACGGTCTATGATGCCTTCGGTGCAGTCGACAGCACGCTGACCAACATCACCAACGGCGGCGGCATCAAGTATTTCCACGCCAACTCCACGCTAGCGGATTCCAGCGCCAGCGGCACCGATAGCGTTGCGATCGGTCCGCAGAGTGTCGCCAGCGGAACAAGCAGCCTGGCAGCAGGACTTGGATCTACGGCGACAGGGCAGGGTGCGGTCGCCCTCGGACAGGGCGCGCAGGCCAACAATGCCAATGATGTGGCCTTGGGCTCCGGTTCGTCAACGCAGGCTGCTGTCGGCACGTCCGGCACGGATATCCAGGGTCAGCATTACGACTTCGCCGGTACCACGCCCGTCGGAACGGTGAGTGTGGGTTCTCAAGGGGCTGAGAGAACCATCACGAACGTCGCTGCCGGCCGTATTTCTTCCAGCAGCACCGACGCCATCAACGGATCGCAGCTTTATGCGACCAATCAGGCGATCGACAGCCTGCAGACGGGTGTCGGAACGATCACCAAGAATGCCGTCACCTATGACCTCAATCCCGATGGCAGCAAGAAGAACAGCATCACGCTGCAGGGCGGTGACGTGAATGCGCCGGTGGTCATTTCCAACGTCGGCAAGGGTGTCGCTCCCACGGATGCCGTGAACGTCGCCCAATTGGGTGATAGCATCACTCAGGTCAAATCCTATACGGACACAGCCGCCGCCACTACGCTGGCTTCCGCCAACAACTATACGGACCAGAAGTTCGGCCAGCTGAACCAGGAACTTGGGGACGTCCGTTCCGAGGCAAGGCAGGCGGCCGCAATCGGGCTTGCAGCGGCATCGCTTCGCTATGATGACCGTCCGGGCAAGGCGAGCGTGGCTCTCGGTGGCGGTGTCTGGCGAGGCGAGGGCGCGGTGGCCTTCGGCGCCGGTTACACCAGCGAGAACGGCCGCGTCCGGGCGAACTTGTCAGGTACGGCCGCCGGCGGACACGTGGGTGTCGGCGCTGGCGTCAGCTTCACCTTGAATTGAGCCTGACATGTTCAAAGGAGCGCTCTTCGGCGTCCCGGCTTTCATGGCTTGCATGCTCCTGTTCGGCTCGATCGCAGCCGGACAGGATGCAGCCTCTCCCACGTATCGCATAAAGCCTTCCGAGGTCGTTGCTCCTCCTGAAGTGAAGCCTGGCGATTATCAGCGGACCATTCGTCCCTTTGAAAACTGGACGCTGATCTGCGACGAAAATCTCAAGATCCGCCAGCGGGTCTGCAATGTTACCCAAATCATCGAGAACGAGGCCGGGCAGGTCGCATTCAGCTGGTCGCTCGCCGCGACGAAGAAAGGCGACCCCTATATGATCCTGCGTGCGGCCCCGGTTGCCAAAAGCGATGGCGGTATCCTGCTGCAATTCGAGGGCCGCAAGGAGCCGATACAGGTCCGGTTCAATGGCTGCAACACCACGGTCTGCGTCGGCATGTTGCCGGTCGGACCCGCACTGCGCGAGCAGATTTCCAAGAATACGGCGCCGACGGTTTCCTATCCGACTGCAGACGGGAGGACGATCAGCGTGACCGCAAATCTCAAAGGCCTTTCCGCAGCGGTTAAGGCGATAAAGTGACGGATGGATTTCAATGACCCAGCAATCAATTCACGATCGCATCATGTCGCGAAACACCAAGGACGCCGCAATTCAGAACCTGGCGGCCGAGCAAATCAAGCCGAAGCGAAGCTGGCGAAAAACCGCCGCCCTTTCGGTGCTGGCCATCGCAATCGCCGGCGCTGGCGGCTATGCCGCCGTCCGATATGATGTTTTGGGTAATCTTCTCTCCCAGCCGGCGGTTGCGGCGGCGAACGACGCCAATCAGGCGCTGCCCGACACACCCTTCCTGCAGCATGCCAAGCAGGCGGGCCTCCACTCCTGCTCGACGATTTTCCCGGTTCTCGGGCAGCTGCTGACCAATGGCACGCAGTATAATGTCCAATCGGTGTGGAACAAAGAAGCAGCCGATAAGCATGCCGTACAGGCACTTGTCGGGATGAACTATGCAACGCAGGGCTATAGCGGTCCGGCTGCCGGCATCGTATTTGCCGCACCCGTCGCGTCCGGCTGCGAAGGATCAATGGTTCGCGTCGCGCCGTTCACAATGTCTTGCCCGGAAGTTTCGGCCAAGTTCCCGAACGGAAGCAAGCTCGTCAACAATCTCGACCAGGTCGGTGTCTACCAGCTCGGCAACGATGGTGGCGATGCCATGCTTTTGCCGACAGGAAGCGGCTGCGTCGTCATTTCCGTGGCTTCGGCAGCAGGAAAGCAAGGGAGCTAAAAATGAGACTGAAATCCGCAATTGCCGCGATAGGCATGCTTCTAGCCTCTACCGCCCATCCATGGGCTGCCGATCTCTTCACGACAGAGCAGCCGCCGGCTCCCCCGCCTGACGAGCGCGGCATATGGGCAGCCATCGCCTATTCCGCGCCCGATGAAAAATACGGCTTCTTCTGGGGGGCAGACAAGCGCCAGGAAGCCATGGATATCGCGCTCAAGCACTGCGAGCGGGACAAGGGCAAGAGCTGTGTCGTGGTCAGCGTATTTCGCAATCATCGGCACTGGGATGACGACGATAAGACCGGCTTTCCCTATAATCATTGCGGCGCTCTTGCCATCGGCAAGGAACAGCGTGACCGTGCCACACCTTGGAGCGCAAATTCGGCCCCGACGCGTCGCGAAGCTGAAGATCTCGCGCTTAAGGCATGTGAGCGCTCAGGTTCTCGCTGCGCCGTTCGGGAGTGGGTATGCACCTGACCAACCCCGGTCACGGCAATCATAAACAACGAATTTCGTCCCGACGGCGATCATCATTGACCTTATTTCGTTGCCTTCGCTCCCAATGGAACCGACCGCGGTAGGTCGCACTTCAAGTCGAGAGATCTTATCCCTTGTCAAATTTCACATCTACTTCATTCCAGATAATTGGCCGCATATCTTATGCGGTACTCGCCTTTGTCTGTGCTGGCTTTGCGTCTTCGGCCTTTGCGCAATCGGCTCTGCCAAATGGCGCTTCGAGCCTGCAGGAGACTTACCAGGACTGGCGCGTTGCCTGCAGCCAACGCGACAAGACGTCGGCATGCACGATTTCGCAAGATCAAACCCAGCAAAACGGCCAGAGGCTGCTTGCCGTCGAAATGCAGATACGTCCCGACGGCGGCGCGCTCGCGACACTGCTGCTGCCCTTCGGAATTGTCCTCGACTCGGGCGTGACGCCGAATATCGATGATCAGCCACCTTTGAAGCCGGTGCGTTTTCGCACCTGTTTGCCCAACGGCTGCATCGCCTTGTTTCCGGTCGACGCTGCAACACTTGGCAAATTGCGAACCGGGTCGCGCCTGAACCTCAAGGTCGTTGCCGATGGCGGCAACCCCCTCGGCTTCCAGATATCCTTGCAAGGTTTTTCGGCGGCTGCCGATCGCGTGGCCTCCTTGGGCGCACGATAGAAGCCGCATCTTCTCACTGCGCGGATGCGCGTCACGTTGATTCGCTGTAAATCCGGAAGTCCGGCCCGGTAGGGCTGCGATTTCCAGCATCTTCGGGAGCAGCAATTTGCCACTCTCGCAGCAAGGCTGGCCGTTCGATAGTGGATATCTCGCTAGCGAGGCTCCTTCGGTAGCAGCCCGTGCAAAATAAGATCGATGTGCGCCTCCAGATAGCTTGCTTTGTCCAGAGTTCGCCGCTCGTCGAAAAGCAGCTTGAAGAACAGAAAGGCGATTGCGGGCGCAACGACGGCATCGGCGAAAGCGGCCGGCGCCGCTCGAAACTCTCCGAGTTTTACTCCTTCATCAATCAGCGACTGCATTTGATGCTCGAGAGGATCGATGAATATGTCGTGGTGCCTGTCGACGATATGTGGAAACCGCGAACCTTCGGCAATGACGAACCTCATCAATTCGCGCAATTTGCGATCATTGATTATGAGATCGTAGATCAGCTCGATATTTTTCCGAAGCCGCTCCGTAGCGGTTCCCTTCAGCTCATTTCCGCTTATCAATAGATCTTCGAGAGGCGTCGAAATGTGCCGGATCATCGCTTCGAAAAGCTGCTCCTTGGTCTCGAAGTAAACGTAGACGGTTCCCTTGGTAACTCCGATCCTGGTGGCTATATCTTCGACGCGCGTCGCGACATAACCGCGTTCGACGAACTCTTCAAACGCAGCATCCAGGATCTGAACGGGGCGGCGGGCTTTCTGCTCCGCGCGCGTCAGCTTTTTCGTATCAGGCATATCCCACCTTGAGCGTTATTCGCGGTTAGGGGTCAAGACATTTCCATTGACTTCCTAGTCAGTCAATAATATTCGTCTGCCGAACGGATGCAAGAGGTCAAATTCATGAAAACTGTCCTTGTGGTCGCCTGGCTTGGTGTCAGTGCCGTCGCGCTTGCCTCATGCGAAGAGCAGAGCGCGAGCGAGACCAAGCCGAAGAATGTGGAGACCGTCGTCGCCAAGGTGACGCCGGTCGTCGAAAACAACAGCATCACCGGCGAAGTCAGTGCCCGGGTCGAGAGCGATCTTTCCTTCAGGGTCAGCGGGCGCATTGTCGAACGCCTCGTCGATGTCGGCTCGTCGGTGAAGGCGGGGCAGGTGCTTGCGCGCATGGATGCCGAAGAACAGAAGGCCGATCTGGGCGTAGCCACGGCGAACCTGCAGTCGGCGCTCGCCCAGCAGACACAGGCCCAGCTGGCCTTCGACCGGCAGCAGAACCTCTTCAAGACGCAGGTTACGACCCGCGCCGCGCTTGACCAGGCTCAGGAAACCCTCCTGACGGCCCAGGGAAGCGTGAAATCGGCGCAAGCGCAACTCGACACCGCCCAGGACGCGCTTTCCTATACGGAACTGCGTGCCGATGCCGACGGTGTGATCACCGCCAGAAATGCCGAAGTGGGCCAGGTCGCGCAGGCGGCGCAGCTGGTCTTTACCCTTGCGCATGACGGCCCGCGGGATGCGGTCTTCAACGTCTTTGAATCCCTTTATCTGGGCCGCAATCTTGAAAACAAGGTCGCCGTCAGCCTCCTTTCGGCGCCGTCTCACAGGATAGAGGCCTCCGTCCGTGAAATCTCGCCCACGATCGACTCGTCGACCGGGACAATCAGGGTCAAGGTGGCGCTCGAAGGGGCACCGGACATGCCGCTCGGCGCTCCGGTCGTCGGTCTGTTTCGATCCGCCGCACGGGACGCAATCGAACTGCCGTGGTCGGCGATGGCCTCGAAGGGCGGTAGGCCGGCGGTCTGGATCGTCGATCCCGCCTCGTCGAGCGTCTCTCTTCGCCAGGTCGATGTCTCCGGCTATGAAACCGGCCGTTTTGCCGTGCGGGCGGGCCTATCGCCGGGCGAGATCGTCGTCGCCGACGGCGCGAAATTCCTGCGATCGGGCCAGGCCGTCACATACGACAATGGAGCTGCAAAATGAATATCCGCATCACAGCCGGCCTGGCGATTCTCGGGTCATTGCTGCTGACTTCTTGCGAAAAACAGGATGAAGCCCATTACGAACCGCCGCGCCCCGTACTTTCCGTCGTCGCCCAGTCCACCGCTGCCTCCGCGCTGACCCTTCCGGGGACGGTCGAGGCCAGGATCGAGACCCAGCTTGCATTTCGGGTCCTGGGACGGGTCATCGCGCGCAAGGTCAGCGTCGGCGATATCGTCAGGAAAGGCGATGTCGTTGCCGCCATCGATCCGCTTTCGCTCGAACTTGCGGTCAAGAGTTCCCAATCCGAGCTTTCGAATGCCCAGGCGCAGTTGGCAAATGCCGCATCCACGGAGGAGCGCCAACGGTCCTTGCTCGAGAGCCGATCGGGAAGCGAGGCGGCTTACGAAGAAGCCGAACTTGGCCGCAAGAGCGCGAGTGCGGCGGTTGCAAAGGCACAGGCCAACCTGGACAAGGCCGAGGAGCAGCTGGGCTATGCGCAGCTGCGCGCGGAATTCGATGGTGTCGTGACCGCAACTTCCGCCGAAGTGGGTCAGGTCGTCTCCGCCGGCCAGAGCATTGCTACCGTCGCACGCCCCGACCAGCGCGATGCCATCATCGACATACCGGTGGCAAGCTTCGACGGTCTCAAGGTGGGCTCGCCCTTTGAAGTGGCGCTCCAGCTCGACCCGAGCATCCGTGCGAGCGGTGTCGTCCGAGAGATTGCTCCGGAAGCCGAAGCCACTACCCGCACGCGGCGCACGAAAATCACACTCATCAATCCGCCGGCGGCATTTCGCCTTGGCTCCGTCGTTACCGCGACCGCGACTGTTATTGCGGATCCGATGATCCTGCTGCCGTCCTCGTCCGTGCTGGTGAAAGACGGGAAGCCGAACGTCTGGGTGGTCGATACCGCGGCTCGCAGAGTCTCCATTCGCGCAATCAAGATTGACGGGGACCTCGTCGAAGGCGGTTCGGTAAGGATCGCGGAAGGCATCAGCCCCGGCGAACGCATCGTCGTTGCCGGAGTTCACAAGCTTGCAGACGGCCAGGCCGTCAGGGTAGATTAAGGAAAGATCCCCGTGAAAAAATTCAATCTGTCCGACTGGGCGCTCGAACATCGTTCGCTCGTCTGGTACTTCATGATCGTCTTCATTCTGGCCGGTGCGTTTTCCTATATCGGTCTCGGCCGCGAAGAAGATCCCGCCTTCACCATCAAGACCATGATCATTCAGGCGCAATGGCCTGGCGCATCGGCAGAGGAGGTGACCAAACAGGTCACCGACCGCATAGAAAAGAAGCTGGAAGAGCTGGATTCGCTCGACTATACGAAGAGCGAGACGGTTGCCGGCCAGACGACCATTTTCGTCGAGCTTCTGCCGACGACCAAGGCCAAGGATGTCAACGCCATCTGGATGCGTGTCCGCAATATGGTCGCCGACATCAAGGGAGATTTTCCAAGCGGCGTCGTCGGACCGTTCTTCAATGATAACTTCGGTGATGTCTATGGCAATATCTATGCCTTTACCGGTGACGGGCTGACACAGCGCCAGCTTCGGGATCTGGTCGAGGATGCGCGCGCGAAAGTGCTGACGGTCCCCAATGTCGGCAAGGTCGATATCATCGGCGCGCAGGACGAGGCTGTCTATCTCGAATTTTCCACGCGGAAGATCGCCGCGCTCGGCCTTAATCAGCAGTCGGTCATCGACACGCTTCAGGCGCAGAACGCCGTGACGCAGTCCGGTTTCGTCGATGCCGGCCCCGAGCGCATCGCCTTGCGGGTCAGCGGCCAGTTCACATCCGAGGACAGCCTCAGATCGATCAATCTTCGCGTCAACGATCGTTTCTTTCCGCTGACCGACGTTGCGACGATCAAACGCGGCTATGTCGATCCTCCTTCATCGCTGTTCAGATTTAACGGGCAGCCGGCCATCGGCCTTGCCATAGGTATGAAGACCGGGGCAAATCTGCTTGAGTTCGGCAAGGCGCTCGACAAGGAAATCGAGCAGGTCACGGCCGATCTTCCCATCGGCGTCGACGTTCAGCGCGTCTCCGATCAGCCCGCCGTCGTCGATGAAGCCGTGTCGGGCTTCACGCGCGCCCTGTTCGAAGCGATCGTCATCGTGCTGGCGATCAGCTTCATCAGCCTTGGCGTCCGGGCGGGGCTCGTCGTCGCCATCTCGATTCCGCTCGTGCTGGCGATCACCTTTCTCGTCATGGCATATACCGGCATTTCCATGCAGCGTATTTCGCTTGGAGCGCTGATCATCGCCCTTGGCCTTCTCGTTGACGATGCCATGATCGCGGTTGAGATGATGGTGGCCCGACTGGAAGTGGGTGACGACCTGAGAAAGGCAGCGACCTACGTCTACACCTCGACGGCCTTCCCGATGTTGACGGGCACGCTCGTGACGGTCGCGGGCTTTATCCCCGTCGGCCTCAACACCAGTGCGGCCGGCGAATTCACCTTCACTCTCTTCGTGGTCATTGCCGTTTCGCTCCTGGTCTCATGGATCGTCGCGGTGTTGTTCACGCCGCTTCTCGGCGTGACGATCCTTCCGAAGACCATGAAATCCCACCATGATCAGAAAGGCCGCTTTGCGCGCGTCTTCGCCTGGCTTCTAGGCCTCGCCTTGCGTTGGCGCTGGATAACCATCGGCGCGACCGTGGGCGCGTTTGCCCTCTCCATCGGCGGGATGGGCCTGGTGCAGCAACAGTTCTTCCCTTCCTCCGACAGACCCGAACTGATCGTCGACTGGAACTTGCCGCAGAACAGCTCGATTTCCGAGACGAACAAGCAGATGGCCAGGTTCGAACACGAGATGCTCGCGAACAACAAGGATATCGATCATTGGACGAGCTATGTCGGACAAGGCGCTCCTCGCTTCATCCTGTCCTTCGACGTGCAAACACCCGACGTCTCGTTCGGCCAGACAGTCATCGTCACCAAGGGTCTTGACGTTCGCGACAAGGTCAAAGCCGAACTGCAGGATTATCTGACAAAAACCTTCCCCGGAACCGACGCTTTCGTGAAGCTGCTCGACATCGGTCCGCCGGTGGGCAAGCCGGTGCAGTACCGGATCAGCGGACCCGATGTCCAGAAGGTCCGGGACATCGCCCAGCAATTTGCAGGCATCGTCGGTCAGCATCCCCTGCTGTCCAACATGACCTTCGACTGGAACGAACCTTCGCGCGTCGTCAAAGTCGACGTTCTGCAGGACAAGGCGCGGCAATTGGGCGTCTCGTCTCAAGATATCGCAACGGCTCTCAACGGCATCGTCGAGGGAACGGCCGCAACGAATATTCGGGACGACATCTATCTGATCGATGTGATCGGCAGGGCACAGACGGCCGAGCGCGGCTCGATCGAGACGCTGCAGAACCTTCTGCTGGCCGGCTCGAACGGCAAATCCGTGCCCCTCTCGGCGGTTGCGAATTTCCATTATGAACTGGAGCAGCCGACGATCTGGCGGCGGACGCGCATACCGACCATCACCATCAAGGCCGCAGTTGCCGGATCGACGCAGCCGGCGACGATCGTCAACGAACTGCAACCAAAAGTCGACGAATTCCGCAAGACGCTTCCAAGCGGCTATCACATCGTAGATGGCGGCTCGGTCGAGGAAAGTGCCAAGGCGCAGGGGCCGATCGTGGCGGTAGCGCCGCTGATGCTGTTCATCATGGCGACGATCCTGATGATCCAGCTGCAAAGTTTCAGCCGGCTCTTTCTGGTGTTCGCCGTCGCTCCAACAGCGCTTATCGGTGTGGTTGCCGCACTTCTCTTCAGCAACGCGCCCATGGGGTTCGTCGCAATCCTTGGCATACTTGCTCTCATAGGTATCCTGATCCGCAACTCGGTGATCCTTGTCGTGCAGATCGAGCACCTTCGAAGCGAAGGCGTGCCAGCCTGGCAAGCCGTCATCGAGGCGACGGAGCATCGAATGCGGCCCATCATGCTGACGGCCGCGGCGGCAACGCTTGCGCTAATCCCGATCTCCCGGGAGATATTCTGGGGTCCGATGGCCTATGCGATGATGGGCGGCATCGTCGTCGGTACGGTTCTGACGCTGCTCTTCCTTCCCGCCCTGTATGTTGCCTGGTTTCGCATTCCCCGCGACGACGCGCAGCATGAGGCGATCTGATGTTTGACGTTCAAAGGGTGACCTTTGTTCCCAGGCGATCATGTCTTTCTGTTCTGATGGCCCTATCGATGTTGGCCGGATGCGCCGGACGGCTGGAGAATGTTCTCCAGCCGGTCGCAACCGCGGGGCCGGGCACGAGCACTGTGGACATGATGGTGGCGACGACCCGCCAACCGACCGACAAACCCGGCGAGCTTTATTCCGGCGAACGTGGAACGGCGATTTCTCTCAACGATATCGTCGTTTCCCTTCCTCCCGATCGAAATCGCAAGATCGGCGAAGTGCAATGGCCATCGCATGTGCCGGCCAATCCCGAAAAGGAGTTTGCTGTCCTCAAGGTCGGAAGGGTGGCGTCCGAGCGCAATATTTTCGAATGGTTCGCCAAGAACCGCAATGCCAAGCGCCAGGTCGTCATCTTCGTGCACGGCTTCAACAATACCTATTCAGACGCGGTCTTTCGCTTCGCGCAGATCATTCATGATTCCGGAACCGACGCCGCGCCGATCCTCTTCACCTGGCCCTCGCGCGGCAATGTCTTCGACTATCTCTATGACAAGGAGAGCACGAATTTCTCACGGCGGGCGCTGGAGGATATGATCCTGCAATCTGCCAAAAGCCCTGACGTCGGGGAAGTGACCATTCTTGCCCATTCCATGGGGTCCTGGCTGACCGCGGAGGCGCTGCGCGGCGTCGCGATGCGCAACAAGACAATTCCGTCGAAGGTGAAGAATGTCATCCTGGCATCGCCCGACATCGATATCGACGTATTTCGTCGCCAGTTGATCGAAATGGGGCCGCAACGCCCGCATTTCACGATCTTTTCATCGACAAAGGATAAGGCTCTGCAGGTCTCGCGATGGCTCTCCGGCGGCGTCAACCGTGTCGGCGGCTTCGATTCGACGCCTTATGCGGCTGATTTGGCCAAGCTCGGAATCACGGTCGTCGATACGAGTTCCGTTAAACCCGACGATGCGCTGGGCCATAATACGTTTGCGGACAATCGGGATATGGTTCAGCTGCTTGGACGGCGGCTGGCAGGACAGTCGTTGGACACCGGACAAACCTCGCTTGCGGATCGGGTCGGTATGGCGGCGGTGCGAACCGCGGACCTGGCGGGCTCCGCGGCAAAGGTCGCTGTCGCAGCGCCCATGTCGATCATCAGCGATGATGCGAGACAGGTGTTGAAACAGCAACTTTCCCCCGGCTCGCCACCCATCGTCAATGGGCGCATTTCCTACTGAGCAACGGTCGTGGAAGTCCGTTGTTCACGAGTGGATCAAGTCAAACCTATCGATGTTGAAGAGCGCGGCCGCATATCGCGGCCGGCCCAAATAGCAGCCGAAACGTGGTGAGATTAAATACTCGCACCTACGGTAGGTTTGCGAGAGACTTAATCGGCTACAGAGTTGACGACACGGCAGAGATTGTCGCTCATGCTCGGAGCAACTTGGCCCTGCGGCACCATGAAAAGCGCATCGACCCGGCTGCCCTTGCCGCTCTTTCTGACGACGACGCGCAGCGTCTGAGGCCGGCCCGAACCGGTCGTTTCCTGTTGCGCCGTTAGCGTGCCGAGCTGTTTCTCGGCATTCACATCCACAAAACCTTCGGCCAGGACTGCCCGCGATACCTTATCAAAGGCGACGGCTGGGCTGACTGATGGGAATTCCATCCAGGTCTTATAGGTCACGCCGGTTACAAGCGGAACACCAGTGCTTTGATAGTGCTGCGAGCACGTGCTGGCAGCGGCCGAGCTGAGAGAAATGGTGGCGAGCGCGAAAGCGTAAAGAGCTGTCTTATACAAAGCGAAAACGTCCTCTGTTGATGTACGACAATAGTCTATGGGGCAGCGTGGGAGAGCCGCGATGGCCAATCCCAGGTAGGATGCGTGGCGGAGCCGATGATTGCGTTCATCTTTTCACCGATTCAATTGCCGACAGCATGTTGGTGCGGCCGGGATCATCGGCCGGCGTCAATTCGAGCGCCTTTTGAAAATCGGCCAATGCGGACCTAAAGTCCGATTTGCTTCGATAAACCTCGCCCCGCACGAAATAGGTCGAACTCGATTGATCGTTGAGTTCGATGGCCTTGTCGAGGTCACGGAGCGCCTGATCGTTCCTGCCGATCTTGAAATAGGAAAGGCCGCGATTGCTGTAGGCATAGGGATAGGACGCATCGCTTTCTATGGCCTTCGTGAAATCCGCAATGGCCCTGCCGAAATCGCCGATCATGTTATAGGCGTCACCCCGATCGTTGAGCGCTCTTGTATTGGAGGGATTCAGCTGCAATGCACAGGTATAGTCGTCGATTGCCGCACGGTAATCGCCGTCTTTTACATACAAGCCGCCCCGCTCGACATAGGTAACCTCGAACGTCTGCTGCAGCATGGCTGACAGCTGAGGTTTGAGGGTGATGGCTTTGTTGAAGTCGGCCAGGGCCAGATTGTATTTGCTTTCGGCGAGATAGCCGTTGCCCCGTCCGGCATAGGCTTCCGCAAAGTCGGGCGCAAGTGCAATAGCCTTGTTCATATAGCCGATCCTTGCTTCGTGATCACCATTGCGATCGGCTAGGGTGCCGAGGATGAGATAGACCTCCGGATGACCATCCGGCTTCAATTCTGCCGCCTTCCCGGCGTCGGCAATGGCCTTCTCATAATCTCCTTTCGCAAACTCGGCATCACCTCGGCCCGCATAGGCGAGATCCGATTTTGCATCGAGCTCGAGTGCTCGGCTGAAATACTCTTCAGCCAGATCCAGTTCGTTGCCGTCGATCTTGATATAGCCGGCGCTGCTATAGGCAAGCGACCGGTCTGCGTTTGTTTGAGTGCCGTCCTCGGCAATGGTGAGGCAGGTCGATAAGGTCTTACATGTGGATGTTTCGTCGTTCCGCGCCGTCGCAGAGCCGGCGGACGTCGATTGTTGTGCCCCTGTGTACTCGGTTGTTTGCACATCGCTTGCATCTGCGCGCACAGTCGCTGCCAGCTGCACTCCAAGAAGAGCACAGCATAGAAAGCCTGGCAACTGCATCGCAACGCGCACGTGACTACTCCGCTAGGGCCTTGTCCAGCGCGGTCTTCAGCGCTGCGGAAGGGTTCCCCAAATAGAGCTTCAGACTCTTCTCGTCCTGGATCTCCGCCCATGCCTGCGTGCCATCCGCTTTAAAGAGGATTGCTGCCTGACCGTCGTTTGTCGCATGCTGTTTGGCAAGGATGCTGATCGAGTAGTCCACCGAGTCGATGGAGACGGTCTTGACCGGTTCTGCGATGAACCTGTTCTGGTCGCGCACCCAGGCAGGCGTTCCCTTGGCGGATGACAGCATGGCCTTCCATGACCGGGCATGAACCGGGTCCTTCAGAAGATCGTAAAAGTTGACGTCCTCGGCGTGGGCGATGCCCGTCATGCCAGCAATCGCAAGAATGAATAGGAGCTTACGCATGAATCCGTGTTTGTCCTCTCACGACAGCGGATCACAAAGGAGAGGCTCGTCGCCTCGAACGGGACCTCTATCGCAGTCGCGGTATCCGCATAGCCCGACAGCGTGATCGATGACAGCCGATTTCCGCAATCTGAACGCAAGTGCACTTGTTATGGATGATCGTGCACTGCGCGAGGGCCGAATGGGAAGACGCTCGGCAGATTTGCGACGCGGCCCGTAATTTCCAGCTGCCGCCTGGAAAAAGCGATTGCCGCGAAAGGAATCAGTGTGAGCTCGCAGCCTCCCTTTGCGAGGCGAAATATCGCGGACGTGCAATTCTGGACGGATGTGCACTCGAGATGGAGGGGAGTAGACCTCGTTCAAGTCGGTACGTCTTGAACGGTGCTCAGCCGTTGAATAGACATCCCTGTATTTTTCGCTGATGTCCACGTCTTCGAGGCTCTCTTGATCATTCACAAGCGTATTCTCCAACGCTCCGCCGGTCGCACTTTGCTCGTATTGGCTTTTCTTTTGGGTGGCGGTCCGATCGCGCTAGGCCAGGGTGCAGAGGTTGCGCCGAGCATACGGTCGCGGCTTCCGGGGCTCGAAATCGCGTTTCTATCGCAATTGCCCAAAGCACCTGCCTCGGCCCAATCCCGGGAGGAATGCGACGCACTGGTGGTTCCGAAGAGCGCGGGCGGAAAGGCGGCCGATGCGCTCGGCTGGGGAGTGACGGGGGAAGCAAAGCTCGGATCCTATGACGCGGTGAGCTTCGCCGGCGAATTCGAGCCTTCGACCGCCGGTGCCTGCGAGATCAGTCAGGGCAATATCGCGCTCTTTAGCGGCACGCAGCTTTTCGTCATCATCTACGCAAGTAAGAACAGCAAGCTAGCGATCGGCAGGATCATCGCGGCCAAGGACAGCCTGCGCATTGTCGATGGCGACCTCGTTCAAACGCCTATTGGCGACGTTCGGTTCGTTGACGGTCGTGCGATCGAAGTCCAGCCTCTGGCGAAAGAGCAGTCCGTCTGCGGCGGACAGGCCGTGGTGCCGAATGTTTACGGCAAGCCCGTCGCCGAGGCTCGTGCGGCGATCATTGCCGAAGGGTGGGAGCCGTTTCGCAGTCCCGCTCCTACCTATCAAGATTTCGTCGGCGACAATATTCGCAAGAGCGGGATCATCGAGGCGACCGATTGCTCGGGAACGGATCTCGCATCCTGCAGCTACTATTATCACAAGGGCGACATGGAACTGAGCCTCACCAGCTTTGGCGACGGCAAGCCAACGGTTTCGGACTTTCAAGCCACCTGCGAGCGCTCCAAATGGCATAAGGCGAATTGACAACCCCACATGGAAGCTCGCCGCCTTCTATCCGCCGCCGGTCTGATCGAACTCATCGCTTTATCGTGGAAGGGTGCGGAGCTTTCGATGACGGTATCGATCGGCGAGATTGCGATATCACCCAACTACATCATCCGGCAGAAGAAATAAAGGAACGGAAGCCACCGTGTGTCGTCATCAATCCATAGCAGGAGTTCGGCTGACGATCGCCACCTTTCTGGCGATCATTGGAGTGAGTGCTGCAACTCCTTCCTGGGCAGTTGATTGTACCAAGGCGAGCGATCCGATCGATAAGAGGATCTGCGGCAACGCCGGCCTCAAGGCAGCCGACGCCGCCATGGGGCAAGCCTATGCCGCACTCCTCAAATCAGCGCCAGATCCGGAAATCCGCTCGATGCTGGTGAATAGCCAGCGTCGCTGGATCGCTGCGCGCAATGAGGGGCTGAAGACCGGCTTGGACGGCTCGGCCATGCCCGCCGGAAAGCTGCGCCGGGTGATTGCAGAACGCACCGCACAGCTCGGTGATCAATCGGAGAAAGGGTTGGTCATGCAGGCTCAGGCGCAGCGCCGCTTTCTCGCGAAATACAGCGGAGGCGCCTTTGCCGGCTTCGATACGAGTTGCGAGTTCATTCCCAACGACAGGGATGGGTCGAGCTATTCCTATCAATGCAGCGGCGCCATGCATGTCCAGAACAAGACCCGCCTTTGCAGCGCCAGCACGGAATGGGCCAGCTGGTCACTCTATGAATATCACGCCGTCAGCACCATCGAAGGCGACAATGCGAAGCCCGCCGCTCTGTGCAGCGATCAATCGGGCGATATTTGCGGCGGCGGCAAGGATATGACCTGGACGCTGAATCCCGATGCGGATCAACATTTTCCGTCACCGAAGACGGGCCTTGCCAAACTCGATGTGGAAGGTATCTGGCCGCTCGAAACGACGGATACGGACTGGTTCGGCCAGTGCCTGACAAGCCCGACCTATCCGCCGGGGCAGTGAGGGCAGCTTGAGAAGCGACCTAGGACAAGGCGGACCGAACATTCAGCGCCTGCATCTCAAGTAGGCGACATAGTGAAACTCCGTTTCGACGGCAGAGAGAACCAATGGATATTGTTTTACCAGATGGATCCATGACTAAGACGACGAGGCCCCGGCGAGCGCTCCATGTCGGTCCATGGCTCGCCGCCGCTTGCCTATTTCTTATCGCTCGCACAGCGCTTGCCAGCGGATCCCTGCCGCCCGAACCTCTCGTGGCCGGCCCTTTTTCGAGCTTTGCCGCATGCCTGACCTACCTGACGGAGAAACATCGGGAACAGATGGCCTTGGTCATGCCAGAGCCCGTCGCAATGCAGAAGGGCGGCACACATCAAACCCTGGTCTCGACCAAGGGTGTCTCGCAAGGGCCTGGTGAACAGGCCCTCTATGAGGCCGAGGTCAATTATCAGAACCGGACCGTAGATGCGCCAACGCGATCGATCGTCACCAACAACTCCTGGGAGCGCTATTCTCTAAGCTGTCACGGCGCTGCCTTTAGCGGGACAGTTCAACGCGGCTATGCGCTTTCGGCGGTTGAGCAGATGCCGCGGTAGATCCGCTTCTTTCGAGCGGGGTCGAACTTTGAGTGTCCTAGCGCAGGTTGCCTTCAAAATTCTGAGGACCTGCTCGTCAGCTATCACGATGGATTCTCGGAAATATGGACGGATGTACACCTACGAAAGACGCGCGGAGATCGGTGCGGGCAACGCGCTCTGATAAAGGCCTTCGAGCTCTGCGCTCCGATGCCCGCAATACCTTTGCAGGGTAGATCAGATATCGTCCTGAATCACGGCGGATCATGCAAAATTCAAGCTCGAAGCCTGACATCTCCAGTAATCGAAATCCGTCGCAATCCCGTGGGCGCAACGATCTGCGGAAAGATGACTGCCGACCGGTCACCAGCATGGCTCGTGACGGACTCTACACGCTGCCCCTGCCATTCCTGTCAATTTAGAAAGACCCAGTCATGCGCTTTAGCCCGCTCGCCTGTATCGCCATGGTACTGCTATCCACTCCAGCCCTTGGCGACGACAGCTCGGCCACGCTGGGGACCGGTGGCTTGATTCTTCAGAAAACCGACAAGATCGCGCTCATCTCCGAGGATCTCTACCTTTCGGCCGCCGGCATTCGCATTTCCTACCGCTTCCGCAATCTGACGAACGCGGACTATACGACCACCATCGCCTTTCCGATGCCCGCGTTTCCGGGCGGCGGATCCAACTCCACGACCGTCGTTCCCGATCCGGCGAGCGACAATTTCATGAAATTTCAAACCGTGGTCGATGGGCAGCCTGTTGCCTCGCAGCTTGAACAGCGAGCTTTCCTCGTCGCAGATGGTCAGCCAGACGAGGAGATTACGGATAAACTCAAGGCGCTGCACATATCCCTGGTGCCGACAGCAGAAGCCACCGAGGCGGCAATCGGCCGCCTGACGAACGCGCAGCGCAAGGAGTTGGTGGATGCCGGTATCTTTGATACCGGCGAGGGCGATTATAACGGACAGCCAGCCACTCTCTATCCGCTATGGACACTGCGATCCAAATATTGGCGGAACCAAACCTTTCCGAAAGGGAAGGAGATTGTCGTACAGCAGACCTATGTGCCCGTCGTCGGCAGTCAGTCGACGCTCTCGCTCGGTGCGCCGGACATGGACGCGGATCAGCTCAAATCCTATCGCGCGAAGTTCTGCACCGACGAAACCTTCTTGAAGTCGGCCCGCTCTCTCTACAAGCGGATATCTGATGATAGTGCCAAAGGCGTTCAGGCTTTCGAGCAATATCTTTCCTATGTCATCACTTCGGGCGGCAATTGGGCCGGGCCGATCGGAGAGTTCAAGCTGATCGTCGACAAGGGCGACCCCAAAACGCTGGTCTCCTTTTGCGGCAACGGCGTGAAGAAGATCTCTCCGACGCAATTCGAGATGGATATCAAGAATTATGCGCCGGAACGCGACATCGATGTGTTGCTGCTGCGAACCGTCTCCGGACAATGATTTTCCAGCATGTACAAGCGCCTCCTCATGTCAAACACGCTCCATTTTATGACATCCATCTACAGAGCCGGAGCTCGCCCATGATGAATTTCGCCTTGAGGTTTTGCTGCTCCAGGAAAATCTTCTTCGCCCTGGCTCTTCTCCTGACCTTTCCGTTCTGCGCATCGATCCAGCCTGCCTTGGCGCAATCTTCAAACCAGGATGCCTCCCGGCCGGATCTCGAAAGCACCGATTCGATCGAAGATGCTTTGAACATTTGGGAGAGGCGGCTCACGCAGGAAGGGCTCATTCTGCTCGGCTACTATAACGGCTTTGCCGACGGCTCCTTCGGACCGAGTGGCCGCAATGCGATTGCAAGCTATCAGCGTGATCATAGCCGTCCAGCCACCGGCAAGCTTTCCGCCCCGGACGCGCTCGAACTGGGCAGAACGGCGCTCGATCTGCGCAAGCAATTGCAATGGCGCGCACTGGACAATTCTCTGACTGGCATGACGATCTCCTATCCTGCGGGCCTGTTGACCCAAAGGCAGGGCAACAAGATTGGTGGTGAGACCCTGCAGACGGAGGATGGCGCCGTCGCGCTGAAGACGGCGCGTTTTGCCAATAGTGGCCCGGGCGATATCGATGCAGTCTATCAAAACCTTGCCAGCGAGCAGGGCAGTACGATCACCTACCAGCTCAAGCGCCGAAATTGGTTCATCATCTCGGGCACGACCGGCGATCGAAAATTCTATTCGCGCTTCGAACAGAGAGGCAATGAGATCCGCGGCTATGATCTCAGCTGGAACGCTGACAAGAACAGCAAGATCGTCGAAAACATCTCCGTGTTGATCTCGAACGGCTTTTATCCGTTCGGAGAAAATCCGGCCGACGGCGATCCGAGCTACCCGACAATGGCGAAACTTGCGGATCTCGCAAGCGCCAGCAGCCGTGGATCTGCGACAAATGGCAATGGCTCGCCGGACAGTTCGACCGGCGGTCAGACGCAATCGGAGCAGAGTAATGGTTCCGCCGACAGCCAGACAGCGCAGGCTGGCGGCGATGACGGGCTTACGGAACAGAAGGACGGCGCACTGCCACCACCTCCAGACGGCTCGTTGGTGACATCGGACGGCAAGGGATTGCGCTTCGTCTATCACTATTTTCCGCCGGAAGATCCAAAGCTGAATTACGCTTACAGATGGGCCGTCGATACCCACCTTTTTTTGAATATTCCCGAAATCGACGGGCTCGACGGGCTTTTCGTGACGCCGCGTCCGTTACACTACGTCACGCGGCAATGCGATACGATCAATGCATTCTACAACAAGAAGAACGGCGCGGTTTTTCTCTGCTATGAGATGATCGACAGCCTCTTGCAGATGGGCAAGGCGCTCTCAAAGGGCGCATCGGATCCAGAAGCGTTGACGATCGAGTTCGTCAAGGACAATCTCCGCTTTATCCTGCTGCACGAATCCGGCCACGCATTGATTGATCTGCTGGATATTCCTGCCGTCGGCCGCGAAGAGGATTCCGTCGACCAGCTCGCGGCGGTCCTCTTGCTTTCGCATGTCGACGACAATGAAACCAAGAATGATATTGCGCGCGTTCTCCAGCTCGCATCCATCTGGTTCAAGGTCAACAGCCAGTCGTCGGGCACGCCGGATACGGCCTCATTTGCCGACGAGCATTCGCTCGATGCGCAGCGCTACTTCAACCTGCTCTGCATGGTCTATGGCCTTGATCCGGCAAACAACAGTCCGATCGTCGACAATGGCATGCTGCCGAAAGAACGGGCGGCCCGCTGCCCCGATGAGGCTTCCAAGATCAATCGATCCTGGGCGCGGTTGATGCTCCCGCATTTCTCACCGAGATTCCAACCGAAGTCCGATGATAGCAGTGGCAGCCAGCAGAACGCGGCTGCATCGCAGCAGCCGACAAGCGGCAATCCGCTCGAATGGGACGGAAAGGCCAATCCGTTCGGCAAATAAGTATCGGTGACATTGGTGCCACTGTAAACGAGGCGATGGTGTCGGCTGTCGCCTGCAGATATTTTCAATTGCCGGGTACGCCGAAAGGCAAGGTCCAGCCCGAAGGCTGGCTATCGTGCTCTCGACGGCGATGAGAAGCGGCGTGTTTCAGCGCGGAGCCGGCGCGAATATTTTCCAAGGTGTCGCCGGGAGTATGGCCGAATTCGGCTTTGAACAGGCGGTAGAAGTATTTCTCGTTGGAGAAACCATGCCGCCAGGCGATCTCGGCGATATGGGGCTGCGGCCGATTGGGATCTGCCAGCATCTGGTAGGCGCGGTGCAATCTCCTGCGCTGTATTTGCCGCATGACGCCGCCGCTGCCTTCGAACAGTTGATAGAGTTTTGCGCGTGACAGACCAACGTCCCGGCAAATGCGATCGGGCGTAAGATTGGTATCCAGCAAATGCGCATCGATGTAGCGCAGGATCCGATTGAAGAGCGCATCTCTTATCGGGCTGGCCGCTTCAACGACCCTATCCGGTGTTAGCGAAACCGCGGCGGTCAAAAGCTGCAAGGTCGATTGAACGACATAGGGGACTTCGTGTTCGTCCAGGCTTTCGAGGTTCCGCGACAATGAAAGGAGATGGTCTCCAAGGAGACGGCCGACGCCACCTCCGAGAGTCATCCCGTGCAAAAGCTGGGTGCGGCTCGGCAGGAGATCTCTCGGCACCACCAACGAGATCACTTCACCGGCAGCAACCATGCCTTGGTTCACTTGAGCAGCATCAAGAACGAAAAGATCACCAGCTGATTTTACGGGTTGATCCGTGGTCCATCGGCACAGGAATTGGCCGCTCACCATCAATGTGAAACGAAAGAAATCCTGGCCGTCGCTCCGTATATGTCGTTCTGTTCGATTGACCTCATAGGCAGAAGGTCGGACCTGATTGAGCCACCGCCTGGCGGATAGGATAAGAGGACCGAGCGCCGCGCCGCTTGCTTCGGCGTCGAAGGCGATGGGAGCATCGTCACGCAATGTGCAATCGCAGTGATTGTCGCTGACCCAAGCATGAAACCGATCTTTTTCGGGAAAGTCGAGCGTCGAGAAATTGAACATGAAGGTCGAATGCATCTGGGCCACGGGAACTGTCTACTTCCAGGCCTTCGGCCTTTGAGCGATAGGTAGAGCAACCGGAGAATGCGACAATGGGTGCCCGGTCAAACGTTTTGCGTGTTCGCGCAGAATCTCGTCCGGCAGCCTTGCGGCAGGGAAATGCGACGAGATGGCTCCTCATTACATTCATGGAATACCGCGAACTTAGGAGGCGCCGCCAGCGCCGATTGACTATTTAGATAGAACGGTCAGTATAGAAAGTCCATATGGGAATTGCTGGACAACGAGGCATAATCTGTCCATTGCAGGGTGAACTTCGCTTGAGGCATCGATGAGCCCGAAAAAAGAGCAACTTATCCTCATTGCGACCGACTTGTTTTCAAGGCACGGCTTTCATCCGGTCGGCATAGACCGCATTCTGGCCGAAGCCGGCGTCGCCCGCATGACGCTCTACAATCATTTCCCCGGCAAGGATGATCTGATTACCGCCGTGCTCGATCGTCGCTATCACGACATCATGGCCAGTCTTCGGGCATGTGTTGAGCCGATGGCCTCGGCGAAGGAGCAATTGAGGGCTATTTTTGCCTGGCACGAGGCATGGTTCGGTACGCCGCAATTTTCCGGCTGCCTTTTCGAGCGTGCACTTGCCGAATTCGGCACCAACTATCCAAACATCTCTGCCGTCGCCATTCGATACAAGAAGACCATGACGGCATGGATGACCGACATGCTGAAGGCGCTTTTGCCGGAACCTGCCGCCGCGCGCATCGCTTCGATCCTTATGATACTTCTGGACGGTGCAACGATCGACGCGCGCGCTTTTCATGATCCGACCATCGCGACAAAGGCGTGGAATGCCGCCGAGGCCGTTATCGAGCAGGAAATACTAGCTTCGAAGAAGCCGAGCGCCTGAGCCACTGTGAGGATCCGTGCATTGCGCTTGCCAACGCCCGCAAGGCCGGCTTCTTATACGCGATGTTACAACAGCACCTGCGAGATATCCGGTGGAGGGGACTGGGTTCACTTCCCACCGTCCGCCGACGGCCTTCCAGGCGCCGACGACCCATCGCATGCTTCCCGGCATGGGATGCGGTGCCGTTTGGTCGGCATCGGTGTGCTGCCAGCATGGCTCGCTGTCGATTGACAGGCTAGGATTCGATCCTGGCTACATGATAGATCGACATGGCCTTGCTGACGCCCTTGAGTTCCGCCTCGTTTCTTGCGAGCGGGTAGGGCGCAATAATTTCTGCCACCGCCGGCGCACGATACACGTCTTCCGTGATGCAAATCTCGTCGCCATCGGCAAGATTCTGCACCCGCGCCGCTATATTTACCGTTTGACCAAAGTAATCGAGCCGCTCGTTGAGCGTGACCGCGATTGCGGCTCCCCGATGCACGCCGATCTTGAGGATGAAATCACGTTGCAGCCGGTCCCGGTTGAGCTGATCGACCGCCTCGCGCATATCGAGGGCTGCCTGCACCGCATCGGCCGAAGTCAAGAATGTCGCCATGACCGCGTCGCCGATCGTCTTGGTGACGGCTCCGTTGTGCCGAACGGTGGCGTCGAGAAGATGCTGGAAGTGCCGCTGCACCTGAATGTAGGCGTTAAGGTCGCCTATCCGCTCGTAGAGTGCCGTGGAGCCCTTGAGATCGGTGAATACGAGGGTAACGTCGAGGACCGCAATGCCCTCAGTCGCGCTGATCACCTCCGAGCGAAAGAAGTCGCGAAAGGTTTGAGTCGTCAGCAGCCGCTTACCGGACAAGGACGGCCCGAATTGAAGCCTTTCGCGCTGGAACGTCGCCGATGGAAGCTGCAATATGCCGAATACCACGGGTAGTTTGCCGGTGTTGCGGACCTCGAACACGACCTTGCCGGGCGTGATGCTTACCGCGGCGGCCACGCATTTGCCATGGTGAAGCGTGACCGGCACATGGGGTTGCGTCAAATCCGCTTCCTTTTCGACGGGGAAGAAAAATTGAGCGTCGCTTTCGAAATCCTGACCCAGGAGGGCACCTTCGGTGGCATCAACTTCAAAATTGACCGCAGTATCAGGCTCTATTCGGGTGAGCACCCGCACCAGCTGTTTGGCAGTCTCGCTCCACGGCACGCCGTCCGGCATGACGCCGCCTGACGTCAACTTATAATGGAAGACGTAGTCCCAGGCCGAAAGAGTATCCGGTTGATGGAAGCGGATGCTGCGCACGGCGGGGGAAACCGTAAATGTCACCGTGATGTAATCGTCCAGCGCAGCGTCGTAATCGCTTTGACAGAGCTGGCAATGAAAATGCGTGTGCAGTTTGCGCAGGCTTCGGAAGCTCTCGACAACGTCCGAGCACACCGGACACACAAGCAGCCAATCCATATCGAATAGTCCGGCCATGCATGCATGGAGAAAAAGATCGATCCCTTCAGCCTCGGCGATCGACTTTTCCTTGGCGAACTCAATAGGATTAATGCGATAAAGCGCCTCGTCCGTGCCCGAGCGCAGCAGTGTCTCCAGCCGCGCGACGACGCGCGGACTCCAGGATTTGGCCGTTTCGACCACGACCAAGCGCTCTTCTAGTTTCTTTTCGTCGATCATCGCATTGCACCGCGAGAAAGCCTCGACCGCCTCGGCGTTCCGTCAGACGTCAATACACAATTCACGAGGCCGAGGCGAGCCCGTCATGGCTTCTTGCGGAAGGCCGAAGCGGTCTTTGCCCATTCAAACGAAATTCCGTTCGGTTGCTATGCCGTTTCGATCGTCCGCTCGACACAATACGCCCGGCTGATTTTTTCGACCTCCTGGCGCGAGCCAAAAATCACTGGAACCCGTTGATGCAGCGAGGTTGGTTCGATGTCGAGGATCGCGGTCTGCCCGGCAATGGCGGCACCGCCTGCCGCTTCGACCAGAAAGCCGATCGGATTCGCCTCATAAAGTAGACGCAGGCGGCCGCCGGAAGCAGGCTTGCTTCGATCGGCGGGATACAGAAAGATTCCGCCGCGGTTGAAGATACGATGCGTGTCGGCAACCATCGAACCGACCCAGCGCATATTGTACCCCGGAGTTCTGATGGACTTGTCGACATATTCGGTAATGATGTCGTCCCATGACGGACGACGTGCCGCGTTGATCGCAAACTCCTTGGTTTCCGGAGCGATCTTGGCGTCCGCAGTCGTCATTACGTAGACGCCGTGTTGGTCGAGCGTGAAAATCTGTACGCCATCTCCGATCGCAAGCACCAGATTGGTTTGCGGTCCGTAAGCTGCGTATCCCGCAACCAGCTGACTGCGGCCGCTTTTCAGGATCTCAGCCGCGGAGCTAGCCTCGACGATGGAAAAGATCGTTCCGACCGTTACGTTGACATCGAGATTGGACGATCCATCGAGCGGATCGAAGATCATCGCATATCGGCCAGCGGGATGAATGAGCAGTTCGGCGTCGAGTTCTTCCGATACAGCAAAAGCAATCGCCGGCGATCTACGGCATGCCTCGAGCATGATCTCGTTGGAAAGTATATCGAGCGGCTTCTGCGTCTCGCCCTGGACGTTGATAGCATCGGTTGCGCCTGTCAGGCCTGACAATGACGAGCTTCTGAGCTTCTCCGAAATCTGCCGGGTAGCCTCGGCAATATTGCGGAGGATGGCGGCCATGTCCTCATTCAACAATGTTCCCTTATGAGCATCGAGATAGGCTTCGAATGTCGTCATTATTGATGTCTTTCTCCTGCGGGAGTGTATCGTTACGGAATCAAACAATGCCCGGCGGTTACCGAGGCTGTTGGGCGCAAAATCAGGCCTGCGCCAAGGTCAAAGCCTTCGCCGGCGTCCGAACGCAAGCTTCGGATGCCCAAACTCGAAACAGGCTCAACGGAAGAACGATCAGCTCTACCACGCGGTCCGAGCGGTGCTGAGCGCATAAGAAAGGCACGACGAAACGTGCACGGCGAGGGGGTTGACGGTGATGGCGCAGTTTCCGGGACAGAAGAGCTTATGCGCGTTCAGATGCTTCAGCAGCTCATCGACAGTACGCTTGTCTGTAAGCGGAAATGAAATCGTCATTGCGCGTTTCCTCCAACGGACAGAATGGCGTGGAGCAGTTAGGAGCGATTTTCTTCGCACCGCAACAAGAATTTTTTAATGCACAAATTAAAATCGATTAGCTTGGCATCTCGATTTTTAAGATCGATTTAAAAACAGCGCGGCCGAATTTCGACCTCCGTCACGGAGCTCATGGTGTTGTCGAATCGATATCCGCAAGCATGGAGCCCTCCTGCTATATTGAGGAGGCTGTTTCATGCGCGATAACGATCGACAAGCGAAATGAGCCGCTCTACGGCGGCTACCGCGGCAGCGTGGTCCTGCGAGAAGTTCAGGCGCACGCTGTTGTCGCAAAATGGGCTGAACTCGGTGCCGGGCGTTACGATGACGCTTGCCTGCAGCCGGAGGATCCGCACGAAATCCTTGCCACCGACGGCAAGAGGAGGCAATTGCGGGAAGACATAGCTTCCTGCCTCGGTGGTGCGAACCTTGATGTCCTTGCCTGCACGGAATAGCCCGAGGAGATCGTCCCGAATGGCCTCATGTTCGCGCACGCGTCGGTCCATCCAGCCTTCGGGTTCGTTGAACCAAGTCCGGAACACCGCCTGACTATACCCGCCGGCGCGTAAAGATACGATCGCCTGCAGCTTTTCCATCCGGTTGATGATCGCCTTCGAGCCGAAGGCCACGCCCAAGCGGTAACCGCTCAGCGACTCGGTCTTCGACGGACCCATGATAGTGATCACGTTTTCCGCATCGATGGCCTCCGCGCGCAGATGCGCATAGTCGACGCCGGAATAGAGCAGCCGTGAATAAAGCTGGTCGACGATGACCGTCGCACCATAGCGGCTGGCCAGCGACGCGATCGTCTCGATCTCCTCACGCGAATAAACAACACCGGCCGGGTTGTTCGGATTGGAAAACAGGAAAACTTTCGCACCAGCGGCAAAAGCATCTTCCAGTTGGCCGAGATCGAGACCTGCGCGCCCCTCGGCATCCAGGTAGTCCATCCGAATGGGCATCATATGGCCCTCGCAGAATTCCACCAGTTTACGGTTGGCAAAATAATCGGGCTGCACCACCGCAACCTTGTCGCCATGCGCGACGGTGGAGGCGACGGCGAGGAACAGGGCGCCCTGCGTGCCGGGCGTCAGAATCATGCCATCGGCGGCGTCGATCGGGGCGCCGGTAAAGCTTGCAAGACTAGGCGCAAGCTGCTCGCGGATCGAGAGATCACCGCGGTATTCGGTATAGGCCTGCTTGCCGCCAGCCTCGACCCCAGCCGTGAAGACTTCGAAAGCGCCCGGCGTCGGCGTAAACGCATCGACGTCACCATGGGAAAAATCGACCTGACGTCCCGCGATTGGTTCGCCGCGCAGCAGCGCTTCGATACCTTCGACTTGCTGCCGCACTTCCTGGCCTGGCGCGGCGTCGGTGCCCATGCGCTCGAATTTGGCTTGAATGGTCATTGAAACTCCTTTCATCGGCGGGGAGGCCGGAAGCTAGGATAGCTTGGATTTAAAGCAATAAAATATGCTTGCCAGTTTCTTCAGAAGATAGAAAATATATCTTATGGACACGAAATTCCTCGAAAGCTTCCTCATCGTCGCCGAATGCGGATCGGTCGCCGAAGCGGCACGGCGCTTGAATATGACGCCGGCGGCAGTCGCTCAGCGCATAAGAGCGCTGGAGACGGAGCTCGGGCAGGCATTGGTTTCTCGTGTCGGACGCACGGTCCGGCCCACTGCTGCAGGTCTTGCCGTGCAGCGCCACGGACCGGCGCTTGTGCGAACGGCGAGAGACCTGCGAGCAATAGCTGCGAGCGATCTCCCGAGCGGACAACTTCGCCTCGGTGCGACGGCGACGGCCATGACGGGCCTCATCCCTCATATTACCGCGACCCTCAGCGAGCGATTTCGGCAGATCGACTATTTCCTGCAGCCGGGTTCGTCTGTGAACCTCTACCATGCGGTTTTGTCAGGTGAGCTGGATGCCGCTCTCATCATCGAGCCGCAATTTCCGATTCCCAAAGCATTCGGCTGGTCGACCATCCGGCGCGAACCCTTGGTCTTGCTGGCGCCCGTGGAGCTGCAAATTCACGATTATCATCTGGCGCTTACGCAGCAGCCCTTCATTCGCTATGACCGCAATCAGTGGGGTGGCCAGATCGTCGACCGTTATCTCCGTCGTCATGCCATCAGCGTGCGCGAATGGGCGGAACTGGACGCGCTGGATGCCATTGCCGCACTGGTCGACCGCGGACTGGGCGTCGCGCTTGTTCCAGACTGGGCCCCGCCGTGGCCGGAGGGACTGCGGCTGCAAAAACATCGAATGGAAGAGGGAGAGCTTCGCAATATGGGTGTGCTGTGGGCGAATTCCGGCCCACGGATTGCCGCCATTCGCGCTTTTGTCGAGGCCTGTGAAGAGGTATCCAAAACTTGACAAGGGTTGCGACGAAGGTCGAGACCGCTGGCACAGAAATCCATGTAGGGGGGATGATGAAATACAGAACTATAGGAATTATCGGCGCAGGCGTGATCGGCAGGAGCCTGTTCGACTATGTCGGCAGTCTCGATGGGGTCGAGGTCGCTTATATTCTCGTATCCGACAAGAACAAATATGCGCAGAATGCAGCCATGGCTGCGCTCGTCACGGATGACGCCGAGCATGCGCTCGACCGGAAGGCGGACCTTGTGCTCGAATGCGCGACGCCGGCTCTTCTGAGTAGGCTGGGGCCGGATATCCTTGCCCATTCGGACCTCTGCGGATTCAGTTGCTCCGCGCTGGCGGATCGCACCGTGGAGGCGGCGATGCATGCGGCGGCCAGCAGGAGCGGACGACGCCTCTTCGTTCCACACGGCGCCGTTCTCGGTCTCGATGGTCTGCGGGACGGCCGTGAGCAAATTGAAAAAGTAGTGATAACCACAACGAAAAGCGGCGCAAGTCTCAGCCAGCCGGCCGACGCCAAGGGGACGCTCTTCGATGGCTCGACCCGCGAGGCCTGCATGCGGTTTCCGCGCAACGTCAATGTGCATGCCGCCGTTGCCTTTGCGGGCATCGGCTTTGACCGTACCCGCAGCATCGTCGTCGCCGATCCCGATACGAAAACGATGCGGCACCATATAGCGGTTTCCGGCAGGGGTCTCGAATGGGATATTTCGGTGAGTTCGCGGTCGCTCGGCGGTGTAACCGGCTCTTATACCCCGGCCTCGGCCATCGGATCGCTGAAGAGAATTCTTGGCGCCGATGTTTTCGCCAACGCCTGACATCGCGCGGCAGCCAGGAGCCGCTGTAGTGAAATATCGCCGATGCGGCTGCAGCTGCAAAGGACGATTTTGCTACGGCCTTGATATGGTGATCGGAAACTTCCCGCCGCTGTGTAAAATTGACTTTGAGCACCTTGCTGGAAGATTGTGAATTCAAGGGAAACCTGCGAACATGAAAGCAGTTTCTCTTCTGGCGGTTCCTTCATGGACAAAAAAACCGATGCGATCGATGTCGAGGTTGGATTGCGCATTCGATTGCGTCGGGAGGAATTGTCAATTGCGCAGGATGTATTGGCCGAGAAGCTTCGCATAAGCCCTCAACAGCTCGATAGATGCGAACGCGGCATCGAAAAAATCAGCGCTGGCCGCCTTCTGCGCATTTCAGAAATCCTCGCTGTACCGGTCATGTTTTTCTTCGAAAGTGCATCGGACGACGCCTTTCCCTCCAAGGAAGCGCTGACTGATTTTCGACTTGCGAAGCATCACAAGGCCGTTCTGCGTACGGCCTTGTCCGGGATCGAGGACAAGCGGTTGCGGGCGAAGATCCTCGCTTTCGTGCAATCATCCAAACCTGACAACGAGCGCTGACCTGGCAAGATGACATTTCATTTAACGACACTCGGTAGTTGTGCCCTTTATGATGAGAAAGGTGATCGCGTGAACGTGCCGAGGCAGGCGCTGCTCATGCTGGCCTATCTCTACGATTGCCGGCAGCCGATACCACGGAAAGATCTGGCCGCTTTTCTTTGGTCCAGCAATCTTCAGGCCGCCGGCGCCAATTTGAGGTCGACCCTGCTACGGTTGGCGACTGTAACGTCCAAATCCCCCGAACCATTGATCGGCGGTGCCATGACGGACATCACCTTGAACTTCAACGCGTTGCGGTGCGACCTGGATAGCATCGAAAATGCGTCCGGCGTTACCAAGCTCGGCGCGCTCGCCGATGCCGTCGCCAAGACGTTTCTACCGGCTCACGGCAATGGCTCCGGAGCTGTGGCTGTCTGGGTACGCGATGTTCGGGCACGGTTTGCACGGGAGCTACGAGCAGAATTCTTCAAGACGATGAGCCAACCTTCCTGGTCTCAAAACCGCGGCGAATTGAAACGTGCAGCCATGCTTCTGCTGGACTGGGACCAGACCGATGATGAAGTCAGGGTCGCGCTCGGCGAGAAAATCACGTCTTACAGTCAGCTGATTGGCGTCACGAGAGATCCGAATTCAGACCCGCCGGCTCAGGATATGATTGCGATCGCCGACAACGGAGTGCCACGTATCGCTCTGCTTCCTCCCGAGACCCTGGAGGATTCAGAGCGTGCCGGGTCGGTCGCCAATGCAGTCATCGAAGACCTGACGATCAGTCTTTGTGTCGATCGAAGCGTATCCGTCGTCGCGCCCTATACCGCTGAACAGATTCGCTCCTCAAACGACAAGGCTGGCCTTCTCAAGCAACATAATGTCGTCTACGCGCTCGATACGAAGAGGACGGGCGACAGTCTTTTTGCGCAGCTGATTTTCATGCCGCGCGATGAAATTGTCTGGGCAACGCGCGTTCAATTGGATAGCGCGGCCATAACGGAGCATCGCAACGAGATCGCCACTGCGATCCAGCACTCCATAATCGAGCGTGTGGGCGCCTTCCACCACATAGTTTCTGACTTTAGCTGCAAGCCTGAAGCCTATTTTGCCTATCTCAAGGGCGTCCAATGCCTGTCCCGCCTGAGCCTTCAGAATGTCCGCCGCGCACGCAAGCATTTTAAGGAGGCTCTCGAGCACGAGCGGGGTTTTGCCGCGGCACTTGCGGGCATTGCCAGAACCTTGACGATGGAATGGGTTCTGACGGCTCGCGGCGATGGCGATCTGTTGCATCAAGCGGAAAAAATGGCGGCCGATGCAATCCACGATGACAGCCAATTCGCCGGGGGCTTTAAGGAAATCGGCGTCGCCCGGCTCTACCGCGGCAATATCGACGGCAGCCTTGAGGCTCTATCGAACGCCGAGGACCTAAGCCCGTATTATGCGGATGTGATTTGCAGCCACGCCGACAGCCTTACCCATGGCGCCAATCCGAAAGCGGCATTGGAGAAGGTCGCGACGGCTCTTGATCTCAATCCGCTTGCTCCGGACTACTATTATTGGACCGCGGCAGGAGCCAGCTATTTCACAGGAGAATATATGGAAACGCTGGCCTATCTGGACAGGATGAGAGACGCGGGACCAGCAAGCAGGCTTGCGGCGGCAAGCTGGGCAATGCTGGGGGATCTCGCGAAGGCCAAGATGTATCGACAGCGCGCCCTGCGCGACAATCCGAATTTCGATCTTGAGGCATGGCTTGCCATGATTCCAATCAAGGAAAAGTGGCAGATTGAGCATTATAGGGAAGGCCTGTTGAAGGCCGGTTTTTGAGAGGAAGAGATTATGGCAAAGGCAGTTCTGATTGGAATTAAGGGTGAAAAGGGGCTTTGGTTGGCTGACCTCGAAAAGGGGACCATCGTTCGATACACGCGGAGGCTGACGGGCGATCTGGGGAAGGCTGAATCCTGGCGGGCCAAAGGGATCAGAGTGGAGAAAGATGTCGATTTCGCTGTGGCGTTGACGTCGGCAGGCGACGTGGCGTCGGGCCTCTTTGAAGGCTAGGCACTCGTGATCGGTGTCAAACAACTTTAGAGCATCCCCTCCTGGCGAAACCTTGTCGAGGGTTTGGCCCTATCTGGGACGACTTGGCATAACCCGTGTTGGCCGCCAGACCGAGCTCGATCGCATAGGCATTCCCGTTTGGTGCGCCTACGCCCCGAATTCGAGGGCAATCGTCATCGCTCAGGGAAAAGGTCTGGACGATGTCTCCGCGAAGACATCCGCGGTGATGGAAGCAATCGAGCGATCTGTCGCGACCCAACCTTCCTGTTCAGCGTTGATGGCAAGCCAGGATGATCTTGCCGCAAGCGGCCATGCCACGGATTGCCTGGAGGATCTGCTGGCGATCGGCGCACAACCGGTAGAGACGACGGAACAGATCGGATGGTCTCAAGCCCACGATCTGGCTAAGAACGCCTCGATATTCGTACCTTTCGAGGCCATTCATCTTGACCGGACGCATGTCCGCCCACGCTTTTGGATATCATCGGACGGATTGGCGTCGGGGAATACTTGGCATGAGGCAGTCCTGCACGGGCTGCTGGAGCGGGTAGAGCGCGATGCTTGCGTCCTTTGGAACGTCGACGAGCCGGAGTCTCGGCATGCACGCCGGATAGATCCGCAAAGCATCGAAGATGAGGGTGTTTGCGAGATGTTGGAGAAGATTTTCTCGGCAGGCTTCGATCTCGCTCTTTTCGATGTGACGAGCGATCTGGCCGTTGCCTCCATCGTCGCAATGCTGCGGCCGAAAGGCGATGATGGCTCGCTCCGATATGTGGACTTGACCATGGGGGCAGGGGCATCCTTGTCTCCCGATGTGGCTGCAGCTCGGGCCATTTCCGAGGCTGTGCAGTCGCGGATGACCTTCATCGCTGGTGCCAGAGATGATCTTGTCCCGGAACTGTTCTCTCGCCGCGCCGATCCTGCTCACCTGCAGTCGTTCCAGGCGCGGTGCACGACGAACCTGAACGAACTGCCGACGATGTCGGCCGGGTCTGCGCAAGATGCGCTCGGCCAGCTTGTCGAGGCTTTGCTGGAAGGCGGTATTGACCAGCTTTATGCCATCGAGCTGGCACCCGAATGGCTGCCGGCATCGGTGGTAAAGGTTTTCGCGCCGCAGCTCGAACATCCGGACGGCGATCGCCGCATTCGTTTCGGCAGCCGCGCATTGTCAAAGAGTTTCCTGTGAAAGTCATCTTCGTGGGGCCGAGCCTGCCCGATGCCAAAGCGCATATCGACAATACGATGGTCATACGACCGCCGGCGTGCCAAGGTGACGTCGTCAGAGCTCTTGAGGATGGCGCGGTTGCTATCGGCCTCATCGACGGCCAGTTCGAGTTCGTCGCGCCCGTCTGGCACAAGGAGTTGCTCTTTGCCCTATCTCAGGGCGTTCCCGTATTTGGAGCAGCCAGCATGGGAGCGCTCCGCGCGGTGGAATGCCAGGCCTACGGCATGATCGGCATCGGCAGGATATTCGGTGACTATGCCTCCGGTCTCCGGGAGGAGGATGCGGATGTTGCTCTCCTTCATGGCCCTGCGGAATTGGGCTATCCCCCTTTGTCGGTGCCATTGGTCAATGTCGATGCGACGATAGAGACCGCGATTGATCAGGCCATTATCGGCAAGGAAGAGGCTCTGCGGCTCTCCCGGGCAGCACGGCGTCTCTTCTTCAAGGATCGGACTTGGAGACGTCTCGCCGATGCCGCCGACATGGACATAGGGCAGGTGAGGACTCTCGTCGCAAAAGCATGGACCGATCAAAAGCGTAACGACGCCATGGAGCTCATCCGCGCCATTGCCGAGGCGCCGTTGCCGGCACATATGACGGACTGGTCTTTCAATGCAACTCCTCTGTGGCGCAAACTTTTCCCACAATTTCACCGTATGTAATTGATTCAAAAATACAAGTATTGCGTGTGCAACGCTTTTGCAACGCACCATATCAATCGAAATATGCCAATCTACCCCAACGATATCATTTGTTGGGGCTTTTAACGTGACTGATTTTGAGGGACAGGAACGCCAGGGAGAGATTTTGGCGCTTGCAAAAATGATGCAGTATGCCGGAGGAATCGCAAGTGAGCTCAACGCATCGCAGGCCGTATTCCTTATAAAAGCAGCACAAGCCGCTCTTCTTTCGATGTTAGAAACCGAGTTCCCGAGGCTATCCGGTGAACATCTGAACGGGCTTGTCAGCGACACACATGGTCACTGTTAGCAAGCTCGGGTCCTTTTGTTATCAACGGCGCTCACAAACAGAAACTTCAAGAGATCGAGCTTGCGTAGAAGAGCACTAACCAGAGTGGGATGGTCCGTGAGAAAAGTGAGCTCCACCGATGCAGCAGGCATCGTCGCGGATTTCAAAGAAGGGAATATGAGGATTGCGCTTATAATATTTGGAGCAATCATCACTGCATGGCTTGCGATTGCCTACAATATCTGCCGTTCGCTGAACTGGCTCTGATCTAAGGCTGTGGCACGGGAATCGTGAGATGACCCGGATCACGTCTGTAAGCAATTGTTTATGGCGCCTACCGGTGTCGCAATCCCATGCTGCTTCATACCGCCGAGTGTACCGTTCCGCCCGCAAACTCTATGGGCACGGTCAACGGCGGAAAGGACCTAGGAGAACTTGGCCGGCATATGGCAGTTTTTGCTCATGCCCAGCTTACGTGGGGTTGCCAGCAGTCTCGCGGTGGAGACGATGATGGAAAGGTTGAAACGCTTCGCACAAGGCGCTTTGTCGCAGAGCGAGCTCGAAGTCATAAAGCGGGTATTCGACTTAGCTACGACCCAGAGCTGGTTCGATGATGCTCAATACAGCCGGGATGGCTTTGCCGTCGCGCTGATCAACCTGTTTCGATGCGGAATGGTCAATCCGACCCAGCTGGAAAAGATCGCGCTATTTTGGGCATTGAGCGACTTTTCCCAGACCATGTCGAGCACACAACGGGCTAAACTGAGATCACTCTACGGCCGATGCGAGGTAGAGGGGTAGGTTTCCTATTGAATGGAGCCGTTCCCCATTCTCAGGATTGGCAACCGAACGGATATTGTGATTGATCCCGATTATCCCTGCAAAGCCGATGCCCGTCGGTACCGATTTCGTGTCTCTGGAATCCACGATGATCGCAGGGAGAGCCATCGTAATGACAGCAACTTTAACGCGTATTTCTAGCATAACATGCATTATGGAACTAAAACCGACGTGGCATCGCCTTGGGAGTGCCCGAACAATGTCCCTAATCACGCGGAAAAATACGACCTTCGAACAGTTTTCTTGCCGTACGGATCGTACCCGCAGCCTTGATTTGCCCTTCGGCGTCGATGTCCAGAAACACTTCCATGCTGCCTGTAGGATGCTCGATCTGATAGCGACCATCCGCGGGCGCCCGAACCAGCTTCCCGGCCGGGCTGTCCGGTAGCCGGGTCGCCGTCGCAACGGTTACAGCAGCGAGCACGCCTACCGACGCATGCACCCGATGCGGAATGAAGCTGCGTGTCGAAATGGCGCCACCCGCCAGAGGAGCCGAGATCAGCGTCATTTTCGGGACCGATGCTGACCTTACATCACCGAGGTTCATCAGTGGTCCTGCCTTGAGCCGGATCGCTTCGATGCGCGCCTTGATCTCGGTATTGGCTTCAAGTTCCTCGCGGGTTTCCGAACCGGTGAGACCGAAGTCCGAGGCGCGCATGATCACGCAAGGCATTCCATTGTCGATAAGCGTGGCCTCAATCCCATCGATCACGTCGACGTCATGGCCGGTCGGAAGAAGTGCGCCGCACATCGACCCGGCGATGTCGGAAAAAAACAGCGGGACTGCGGCGTGACTACCCGGCACGCCAGCGATCACGGTGTCGCCGCCATATGTCACGCGGCCATCAGGTGTTTCGATTCTTGCGATCGCCACTTCGCCTGAATTGAGCATGTGAATTCGGACTTCGGTGACATCGCCCGTCGGTTCAACAAGCCCGCGCTCGATGGCCGCCGGCCCTACGCCTGCTAGGATGTTGCCACACCCTTGTGCATCGCTGACAAGTGCCTGGTCGACGAAGACCTGCAGGAAGAGATAGTCGACGTCGGCGTCAGGCCGCGTCGACCGTGAGAGGACGGCCACCTTGGAGGTCAGCGGGTCCGCGCCGCCGATGCCGTCAATCTGACGAGGATCGGGGGAGCCCATAATCCTTAGCAGAAGATCGTCGCGCACTGTCTTGTCGGACGGAAGGTGTTCGGCAACAAAATAGGCACCCTTCGAGGTGCCCCCTCGCATCCACAGGCAAGGAATGCCGTCCTCAGACATATCTGAGCCCCTTTGCAGCAAGCGTCTCGCGCATGCCATAAATATCAAGGCCGAGCTCACCGGCAGCGAGCCGCTTGCGCTTGGCGTCCTCGTTGGCCAGCCGCTTTTCTGCGGCAGCTACGACGTCGGCAATCTCGGTGTGTTTGACCACGCAGATGCCATCGTCGTCGGCTATAATGATGTCCCCCGGCTCGATATGGGCGCCGGCGCAGACAACGGGGATATTCACCGACCCGAGGGTCTCCTTGACGGTCCCCTGTGCGGAAACCGCCTTTGACCAGACGGGAAAGCCCATCTGGGTCAGGTCTCGCACATCGCGAACACCCGCATCGATCACGAGGCCGCGGCAGCCACGCGCCATGGCCGATGTCGCGAGCAGATCGCCAAAATAACCGTTGTCGCAAGGCGATGTCGGCGCAAGGACGAGAATATCTCCTTCCCTGAGCTGCTCGATCGCCACATGGATCATCCAGTTGTCGCCGGGAGGGGCTGAAATCGTCACCGCGGAACCGGCGATCTGCGCGCCGGCGTAGATCGGCCGCATGTAGCTCGCGAGCATCCCCTTGCGCCCTTGCGCCTCGTGGACGGTTGCGACACCTGCCTTGGCAAGCCTTTCGATCAAATCAGGTTCAGCGCGCGAAATATTCTGAACAACGACTCCCATCCATGGTCTCCTTGCTACTTTGCGGGCGGCGTCCCGTGCGTGTGGAACGTTTCGATTGTTTTCAGACCCCAGGCCTGCCCCTTCTTTCGTTCGGTCTCGGTCCACACGACGGGCTGCCAATCGGGTGCAAGGATCAGCCGTGCGCCGGAATTGGCGAGCTCGACCCGGTTGCCGGCGGGCTCCCAGACATAGAGGAAGAAAGTCCCCTGAATCGCGTGCTTGTGAGGGCCGGTTTCAATGTGGATGCCGTTTTCGAGGAAGATGTCGGCGGCGCGCAGAATTTCTTCGCGCGTGTCGGTCGCGTAGGTCACATGGTGCAGGCGCCCTTCTCCGCGGCCGTGTTCTTCGGTGCAGGCAAGGTCATAGGTCTTGTTATTGACCGTGAACCAGCACCCGCCAAGGCGGCCATTGTCGAGTTGGATCATCTCGGTGACGCGGGATCCGAGGCAGGTCTCCATGAACCTGCGGAACTCGGATACATCCGCGGCAAGCAGGTTCAGATGATCGAGGCGTCGCGGATGACAGCCCCGCGCATGATAGCGCTGGGCAAGGTTCTTGAGCTTCGGCCGCTCCTTCGGCGGTGGATCGTAGCGGAGTGTATCCCAATAGATTTCGAAGACATGGCCGAAAGGATCCCTGAACTGGAACGCCCGGCCATGACCGATATCGCCATTTACCCAGCCCAGCACATCGTAGCCGCTGGCCTCGATCGTCTTGACGCGCCGTTCAAGCGCTTCCGGCGATGAAACTCTATAGGCGACATGCCCGATTCCGGTCGTCTCGTTGCGCGTCAATTTCAGGGTGTGGAATTCGTAATCATCCCAGCCCCGCAGATAAGCAGAACTCTCGTCCTCACCCGCCAAGGTCAATCCGTAGACATTGACGAAGAAATCGAGGCTCTCGTCATATCTGTCAGTGAACATCTCCACATGGCCGAGGTGAGCAATGTCGAAACAGGGTTCCATGTCAGGCTCCTCCCGAGAGCGCCGTCAAAGCTCGTCGACCGTGCGCGGGAAAATCGACTGAAAGCCTTCCGCATATTTAGACGCACGCCCGCCGGACTGGCCGCCGGAATTGCGCTGGAAATGGTTGGCACGGTTCTGGGCAACGCGGGTATAAAATTCCCAAAGATGCTCCTGGCCTTCCATGCATTCGATGGCGGATCGCTTCTTATCCCATACGGAGGTGATGTCGAGGAAGACGTCAGGCTTCCAGCCCATCTGCTCCGTCTGATGCGGTTCGAAGAGATAGAGCTGAGGGGCGCCGAGCACCTTTTCGCCGGGATTGTGGCCCCAGGCCTGTGCGATCATGCGGGTTTCGAGCGCGACCTGCGTGGCATACATGTGGTCGGTATTGTAGGGATCGTATTGGGAGTGGCTCAGCATGAAGGAGGGCTGCACATTGCGGATTACGTCCACGAGACGATACTTATCTTCGTCCGTCATGCGTAGGGGATAGTCCCCGAGGTCAAAGCAGATGAGGTCATGGACGCCAAGCGCCTGAGCTGCCTTTTCCGACTCGGCGCGCCGCGCTGCCTTTACGCGGTCGAGCGTCATGTCCTTCTGCTTCCAGAGCTTGGCAGACTCGCCCCGCTCGCCGAAGGACAAGCAGACGACGGTCACATCGTAACCTTTGTCGGCGTGCAGAGCGATCGCACCTCCGCAGCGCCAGACGAAATCTGCTGCATGGGCGCTGATTACCAATGCGGTCTTCTTGTCGGACATGGAAATCTCCTGTTTTTCGAAATCGTATGTCGCTCCGAACGGCTTGTTTGCCAATTTTCTTTCGACGCCTTGTCCATAAGTTTTGGCTATAATGAATAGCGGTGCAGCCTTTCTTCGTCTAAAGCGGGCATGGCTTGATGGAGCGGCTGCGGGATAAGCGGATGATCAACCAGTTCAAGATCGGCATGATCGGATTCGGCGAGGCAGCACGCGCATTTGCATCGGGCTGGGCGCGACCGGACGGAGCGCTGGTTGCCGCCTACGACATCAAGACCGCCGATCTGCGCTGGACCAGCCAAATCGCAACGGCTTGCGCCGAACTCAACGTCCACCATGTCGATGAGGCCCGGCAAGCCCTCTCCGACGCCGCCATAGTCTTCAGCCTCGTCACAGCGGACCAGGCTTTGCCGGCCGCCAGAGATGCCGCTCGCTGGCTCAAGGCAGGTGCACTCTATTTCGACTGCAATTCCTGCTCACCAACGGCCAAAATAAGCGCGGCTGAGGCAATCGAAGCAGCGGGTGGCCGTTATGTCGATGTCGCCGTCATGTCGCCAGTGCATCCGGCGCGCCATCTCACGCCGCTGCTGGTTTCCGGTCCCCATGCAGAAGCAGCGAATGCGGCGCTTGAACATCTCGGGATGAAGCCGAAGTCTGCGGGTGAGAAAGTGGGACAGGCGTCATCGATCAAGATGCTGCGTTCTGTCATCGTCAAAGGTATCGAAGCCCTGACGGCGGAGGCGATGCTTGCGGCCCGCCGCGCTGGGGTCGAGAACGCCGTCATTGCGTCGTTGCAGGCCTCCGATCCCGGAATAGACTGGGCCAAGCGCAGCTCCTACAACCTCGAAAGGATGATGGTGCATGGGGCGCGTCGGGCGGCCGAGATGCGCGAGGTTGCCGCAACCGTCCGTGATCTCGGACTTCCCGACAGGATGTCGGCAGCTATCGCCGATTGGCAGGACGAGATAGCCGCGCTCTGTGTCCCCGCGAATATCGATGATCTCGGAAGCCGAGCCGACTGCATCCTCGAAAGGATGAACGAGGAGAAAAACAAGGGAGCCTCCGCGACTCAATGAGGCATAATCTGCGGCATCTACGCGTTTTTCTGGCCGTTGTCGAAACGGGCTCTGTCACCCGCGCGGCCGAGATCTGCTACGTATCGCAGCCGGCAGTCACGCAGGCCATATCGAAGATCGAGAAGACACTGGGATATGCGTTGTTCACGCGTTCGCCACATGGCCTCTTCGTCAACGACGAAGGCAAGCTCTTGTTTCTACGGGTGAGACGCGCCTTCTCCTATCTCGATCCGGCACTGGTCGAGCTTGCGCCAAGGCTCAAGGTGACAGCCACGTCGGCGCAACTCGAAGCCCTCGTCGGGGTCAGAGAGTTGGAGAATTTCACCCTTGCGGCGCGCCGGCTCGGGGTGGCGCAACCGACTATCCACCGCGCCGTGAGCCAGCTGGAAAAAGAGGCGGCCCGTCCGTTATTTGAGAGAACGTCCTATGGGATGGTTGCCACGCGTCTGGCGCAGAATCTCGCTCAGGCGACCCGCCTCGCATTCGCCGAACTCCATCAGGCAGAGGCGGATCTCGCCGAAGCCCGTGCGCAGGAGGCCGGACTGATCGTCGTGGGCGGCATGCCTCTGTCGCGCTCATTCATCCTGCCGTCGGCGATCGCCCGGTTTCGCAGGAAGCGGCCGAAACTGCCGATCAAGGTTGTCGAGGGTGTCTATGCTGAACTGCTCGGCGGTCTGAGACGCGGCGAGATCGATTTCCTGATCGGAGCAATGCGCAATCCCCTTCCCATCGACGATGTCGAGCAGGAAACGCTGTTCAATGACATTGTGGTGATCGTCGCAGGCAAACGCCATCCGCTCATCGGGAAACCCCAAATATGCATAGGCGATCTGGCCTCCTATCCCTGGGTGGTTGCAACGAGCGGCACTCCGATCAGAAGCCACTTCGATGCCCTCTTCCAAGGTCAATCGCAGGGGCCGAAAAGCGTGGTCGAGTCCAGCTCGCTGATCCTGATGCGCGAACTGCTCGACCAGAGCGACCATCTCGGTTTCGTGTCGGGCGGCCAGGCCGCAGCGGAGATCAAGCGCGGCCTCATGGCGTCCCTGCCGTTCGATCTCACCCATACCAAACGGCCGATCGGCATTACGATCCGCAAGGGATGGCTCCCCACCGCCGCCCAGGCAGCTTTTCTCGACGAGATCCGCGAGGAAGCGAAGGCAAGGCAAACTCATCGCCTATAGCCTTCCCTTAAGACGCTTTCCTCGAACGCGTGTTACGCTATCGGTGCGCCGCTTCCAACACTGCCCCAACAAGTCGAACCCTTAAACTAATCGCTCCACGTCGCGGCGCGATACTATGAAGGTTCTGGACGTTTTCGACTTTTCAGAATGAGGCCGTGCAGGACGCAACCATTCTATAGCCGCTGCTTATGCCGCGGACCTCTGATTGGATTGGAGGTAGTGGCGCAAGACGCGTACTGCTTGGCCGTCAACGAAGCGCAGGGGCGGAGGAAGTTGGCGGGGAGCGTCGATCGAGCGATTCCATAAAGCCATTTCCGCGAGCGGACCGATGCATGGGCGATCCACAACGCCCATGCATGAAGCCCCGCGCGGACACGCGCAACCATCATGTCGGAGGAGCATATGACACAGTCAACCGTCCTGGAGATCAGGTCTTACATCAACAGCCGCCCGATGTCGCGAATGCAATGGACACTGACTGTTCTCTGCTTCCTGATCGTCTTCTGCGACGGCATGGACGTCGCCATCATGGGCTTTCTCGCCCCGGCCATCACGGGTGATTGGGGGATTTCCAAGCCCGCCTTCGGTCTCGTAATGGCGGCGGCGCCGGTTGGTCTGGCGATCGGCGCGATCCTTGCCGGCTCGTCTTCCGACTGGTTCGGACGGCGCCGAGTGCTGCTCGGTTCGGTCTTCGCCTTCGGAGTCCTAAGCCTGCTCACCGCGCTCACTCAGAGTCCCACAGAGATGGCCGCGCTCCGTTTTCTGACTGGCCTCGGCCTCGGCGCCGCCATGCCCAACACGACGACGTTACTGTCTGAATATGTGCCCGAGCAGAAGCGCTCCGTTCTTCTGGCGATCATGTTCACCGGCTTCAACTTTGGCTCTGCGATCATCGGCTTCGTCGCCGCATATCTGCTTGCGAAGTTCGGCTGGCATTCAGTGCTCGTGTTCGGAGGCATCGTGCCGCTCGCGCTTTTCGTGATCTTGATTTTCCTCCTTCCGGAATCTGCACGCTTCATGGTCGTCCGCGCAGCTCCGACCGATCGGATCCGCAAGCAGCTATCGCGGGTGACGGGGGAGGATCTCAGGTCGGTCAGCGAATTCACGCTCGAAGACGAGCCTGTGACCGCGAGCCAGCCGGTTGCGCTTCTGTTCACCCCGGCATTCATCATCCGCACCCTGTCGCTTTGGCTGTGCTATTTCATGGGCCTGCTGGTGATCTATCTGACGACGAGCTGGCTTCCTACCATGATCAAGGACGCGGGCATGCCGATCGAGACGGCAGCAAATGTCACCGCCATGTTCCAGCTGGGCGGCACGATCGGCGCCATAGTGGTCGGTTTCGCGATGCAACGGATCGGTTCGAAGAGCGCGATCTCGGTATCCTACCTGTTTGGCGCAGTCGCGCTGATAATGCTTGCCTTCAGCGGCTTAACGTCAGCAGCCCTGGCTGCGATCGTCGCAGCTGTCGGGTTCTTCATGAGTGGCGGGCAGACCGGCCTCAATGCGTATGCACCCGGTCGCTATCCAACTTTCGCACGTGCGACGGGCGTAAGCTGGATGCTCGGCGTTGGCCGGCTCGGTAGTATCCTAGGCTCATCGATCGGCGGTCTACTGCTCGGCTTCGGCTGGGACTTCCGCGGCATCTTCTGCGCACTCGCCGTACCTGCAGCGATCGGCGCGGCGGCGATCCTGATCAACGATCTTCAATCGACGCCACAACTTCAGCAACGGACTACGAGATAACGACTCATACGGCCCCCCATTCGGAGCCGCATATTCTCTCTGGACCTGCGCCGGGTCGCGGCGCTCGGCATGCCGACTGTGACTGGGGCTGCGCAGCTCTCGCGTGTCTATGTGTTCGCGTTGCTGTTCGGCTGCGCCACCGCTTTGATTCGCCAGTTCGCCAAATCTTCGTCGCCGTCGAACACTGCCTTGTGTCGACGGCACCGACAATCTGAGCATCCCGCGCTCATCAAGGTAGCAGTCGAATTCACCACGCCGCCCACTCTTCCAGCGCTCTTTTTACATCATACTGATAGGAAGCCGTATTTTTCCTTTCGCAAATTGCGTGCAGATACAATTCCACGGCACTCCGTTGAAGCGCAGTAAGAAGGGAAAATTTCTCCAGAGGCCCGCACAGGTGATATACGAATTCGTGTTCGTAGAGATTGTCGAGATCAGCAATCAGATACGCGGGCAAATGAAATCGCATTCCTTCGGCATCGAAAAACGACGGGCTGCTGGGGTGCTTATTTAGAATCTCTGCGGCGATTGCGGTCCAGTCGCTCTTCTCATCATTGGCCCGAAATGCGGCACGAACTTCATTGCTCGCGTAGTCGTCAAGCGCTCGCGCCTCACCAAGGCCAATGCCATCGCCCAAGGTAACTCCGGCAAACGCATCTCTTATCGCGGCTTTCGCCTTCTCTGTAAGATCAGACACCGGTTTGATCAAAGGAGGTGCCTGTTCAATGATGCGCTCCGTCACTGTGCGATGTCGGCCAAGCTCCGCCTTCGGTGCGCTCAAACTGGAGGCCGGTCAACGGACCTTCTGGCCGGATCGCCGGCCGCCTCTTCTCCTCGCGAAGAATGCAAAGATAGATGATGCCTGCGATCAGCACCAGGCCGGAAACAACCCCAGCCGCAATCAAAGTGATCATCGAAATGATTTCCATATCGGTCGATCCTCGTGATCAACAAATGTCGATCATTTGAAACCAGTCGCCTTGCACATTTGGCTCCAAAGTATCGATAGGATATCTTACCACACCAATCACTGCATGGAGGATATATGTTCAAAGCGGTTTCTGACAGCGCTGCTGCTGCCGATGGAGGATCACTTGCATTGTTTGTGGAACGAGTTGATGGAGAATTGGAACAATTCGTCATCAATCGCTCCCTCGCTTCGCGTGGGACACCTGCCTATAACAAAGTTTCGTCGAACCTCCGGTCTCTCTCCGCAGATGATTGCCGGGCAGTCGCTGCCGCTCTCGAACCTCTCTTGCCGATAACCTCATCGATTCATCCATTGGCAGATTTCATCGAAACGCTTGAGAGACAATCCAGAGAAGCAATCCAAGACTGAGAATGAAGCGGTTGAGGTGACTGTAGATCGGCAGGCAGACCGCGGAGGCTGAGGCCGTGTCCGCGAACCCGAACTATAGAAGTTGTTCAGGTTGGTTGCGGGCAAGAACAGTCCGAAGTCTATGTGATCAGATGTTGCGTGATCAGATGTCGGCCAGGACCTGTGATCCTGAAGCTTCTGATTTCCAACGTTTATTTTCGCTGAGGCCTAAAGTTGATGAGCAGAGATTTGAGCTCAATTTCACGTACTCGTCTAGCCGCCTCATCGAGGCTTACCCAATCGAGCCGACGCTGGCCTCGCTCCTTGAACGCATTCCCGGTCTCTTTCACCTCCACTTGAAACAGGTCAACGACGCATGGCACGACTTTGCCGTCGTCAAGTTCCTTCAGATAGGTATATCGCCCGATCGGCGCCCTTCTCACCTTGCCGCGGACACCGGCTTCCTCCCATGCTTCGATGGCGGCTGCCTCGTGAGGCTCCTTGCCTTTCATGGGCCAGCCTTTCGGCACGATCCAGCGCCCGCTTTCACGCGAGGTAATCACCAGAACTTCGATCTCGTCACCGCCTTCCTTGTAGCGAAAACAGAGCGCGCCATATTGGCTTCGAAACGCACTGGAAAACAGCTGTTCCGGCGTGCGTGCCAGCTGTTGCAGCAGGTGCTTTGATTTGGGGAATGTTGGCTTGCCGCTGTCCTTTTTTGATGTCATGTCATTCAACTTACCAGCCTATCCAGCGCCCTATCCTCCTCTAACCGAGCCTCGCCACGCCAGTTCGGCGTGCAATGTTACGGAATGGCCCTCGAGCCTGTCCGATGACGGGCTCTCGCCCAGCCATGTCACAGCCTGTCGTGCGATTGCCGCCACGGGCTGAGCAAAGGTCGTCAGATCATAGGACGACCTGAGGCCTGCTCAATATCGTCGAAGCCAACGACGCAGAGCTGATCCGGGATCGAAAGCGAAAACTGGTGCCGCGCCGCGTCCATGAGACCGCAGGCCAGCAGATCGGTTGCGCAAAATACCGCGTCCGGTCGTTCGCTTCGGGTTAGCAGCCGCTGCGCGACGACCTTGCCCGCCTCGTATCCGGTCCAGCCATATCGCTCGACGACCACATCCAGTCCATGGGCCTTCGCCGCGGCGATGAAACCGGCCTCACGCGCCATCAAACTCGGCGTGCCGGCTTCCGAGTTCGCGAAGGCCAGCTTGGTGCAACCGGCACGAACGAAGGCTGTCACAACGCGCCCCGCCGCCTCGTGATCGTCGAGATTGATCCGCAAAGGTCCCGGTTGGTCGTCGTCTCTGTTGATCAGAACGAGGCGCTGGCCGCTTCTCAGGCAGAGCTGCGTGATCGACTTGTCGGGCAGGCCCGAGAGAATGATCGATGCATCCGCCCTATATCGGATCGCCTGCTGAAGCGCGCGATCGACGCTGCCATCGGACCGGTCGGTATTGACGAGCATGGCGACCTTGCCGACGAGCTGCAGCTGCTGTGTCAGTTCGCGCAGCAATGCAGACCGATAAGGTGTCGCCACTTCCGAAACAATCAGACAGACAATACCGCTTTCATTGCGCATCAGCCCGCGGGCGAGATGATTGACCTGATATCCAAGCTCCTCCGCCGCCCGCAGAACCTTTTGCCGGGTGGCCTCGGAAACGCTCGCCCCTGGCGTGAATGCGCGAGAAACCGCCGAGCGTGAAACACCCGCCCGCCGCGCCACTTCCTCGGCACTGACAAAATCTCGTTGCGACACGTCACCTCTCCTCTTCCAGCGAAACTCCATCACAGTTTGCAATCGCGTGCAATATATCGATCGCGACGGCTTTATGAAACTTTTATGACAGCGATAGTTGACAGCGTGAGATAACCAATGCAGCATTTGCACACGCTTGCAAAAAGCGCTCGGCGTGGAGGCGCCGCAAAGCAGGAGGACATCATGCGATTGGTCAACATGGCCGCGGCAGCCCTTGCCGCGGGAATTTCGCTTATTGCCTGGTCGGCGCATGCCGCGGGCGATCTGAACGTGATCTGCTCGGCGGATCCGGAAGTCTGCAATCTGATGAAGGGGCTCTTCGAGAAGCAGAGCGATATCAAGGTCAATATGGTTCGACTTTCGGCCGGCGAAACCTACGCCAAGATCCGCGCCGAGGCGCGCAATCCAAAGACTGATATCTGGTGGGCGGGAACCGGCGACCCGCATTTGCAGGCCGCCGCCGAGGGCCTGACGCTGGAATATAAATCACCGCTTTTCGACCAGCTTCAGGATTGGGCGAAGAAGCAGGCCGAAAGCGCCAATTTCCGCACGGTCGGCGTTTATGCGGGAGCGCTTGGCTGGGGCTATAACACGGATATCTTGAAGAAGAAGGGCTTGAAGGAGCCTAAATGCTGGGCCGACCTTCTTGACCCCTCCTACAAGGGCGAGATCCAGATCGCCAATCCGAACTCGTCGGGAACATCCTACAATACGCTGGCGACACTTGTGCAGATCATGGGCGAGGACAAGGCCTTCGATTATCTCTCGAAGCTCAATGCCAATGTCTCGCAATATACCAAGTCGGGCTCCGCCCCGGTGAAGGCGGCAGCTCGCGGGGAATCGACGATCGGCATCGTTTTCATGCATGACGCGGTTGCACAGACCGTCGAAGGCTTTCCCATCAAGGCGGTCGCACCATGTGAGGGCACGGGTTACGAGATCGGCTCCATGTCGATCATCAAGGGCGCCAGAAATCTCGATAACGCCAAGAAGTGGTACGACTGGGCGCTCAGCGCCGAGGCGCAATCGCACATGAAGGATGCCAAGTCCTACCAGCTTCCCTCCAACAAGTCGGCGGAGGTGCCGAAGGAGGCTCCGAAATTCGAGGAGATCAAGCTGATCGACTACGACTTCAAGAAATATGGCGATCCCACGATCCGCAAGGCCCTGCTTGCCCGATGGGACAAGGAAATCGGCGCCAAGGCCAACTGACGGCTTTTTCGACTGCCCTCGCAGGCCGGTTCCTCGTGCATCCGGCCTGCTTCATCTCTGAATTTTGCTGAATGGGATGCGAATCCGACCATGACCAATAGCAAACGCCGGCTGGATGTTGCGCTGATCTTCGGCATCGCTGCCCTGATACTACTCCCATGGTATCGCATAGAGGGCGGCTTCTTCGGCCTTGGCTGGCTGAGCGGCTTTCCCGGCGATCCCTCCACAGCGCCGGGAATCCTGCAAATCGTCAGTTACGGCCGATGGTGGCTCGCGATCGCTGCCGGGCTCTTTATGCTCGGTGGCATCGCGCGCTTCATATCCAGTCCGATGTCGCGCGGCGCGCTCATGGCGCTTGCCGGCGCATTGGGTTTTGCCTTCTTGTCGATGCAGGGACTAGCGATCACATCGTCGGGCTGGAGCTGGTCGATCTGCGAGACCATCTTCGGTGCGCTGGCGGACGGCCAGCCAGCCATGGGTGCCGGCGCCATTATCCTTGGCATCGTCTTCGTCCTGTTCTTTTCCCTCGGCCTTGCCGAACGCGGCGCGATGAAGGGCGATGCCTTCGTCGTCAGCGCCATTACCATGCTGATCGTCCTTGTTGCGATCTTCGTCTTCTATCCCGTCGGCAGCATGTTCGTCGGAGCCTTCCAGGCGTTCGACGGATCCTTTGATCCCAGCGGCTTCACGACGAACATCCAGGACCCGTCGATCTGGAGCCTCAGCTGCATCGTCGGCGGCGACCGCTGCGGCGTCGCCTGGCGCACGCTTTGGCTTGCCATCCTGACGGCAAGCGGGTCGACCTTGCTCGGGCTCTGCTTTGCCCTTGTCGCCACCCGCACGCGCTTTCCCTTCAAAAAGGGACTGAGGCTTCTCACAATCCTGCCGATCATCACGCCGCCCTTCGTGGTCGGTTTGGCTCTGACCCTGCTGTTCGGACGGGCCGGGGTCGTCACCCAGGCTGCCGCTTCGATTTTCGGAACGGAACCCAGTCGCTGGCTCTATGGCCTGACCGGTATCTGGATCGCGCAGGTTCTCTCCTTCACGCCGATTTCCTTTCTTGTCCTCATCGGCGTGGTCGAAGGCGTCAGCCCGTCGATGGAAGAGGCTTCTCAAACCTTACGCGCCAATCGCTGGCGCACCTTCTGGCGGGTGTCCCTGCCGCTGATGAAGCCGGGCCTCGCAAACGCCTTCCTGATCGGCTTCATCGAAAGCATGGCGGATTTCGGCAATCCGATGGTTCTCGGCGGCAGCCACGGGGTTCTGTCGACGGAGATATTCTTCAGTGTCGTCGGCGCACAGAATGATCCGTCGCGCGCGGCAGTCCTTGCCATGATCCTGCTCGTCTTCACGCTCAGCGCCTTCCTCGCGCAACGCCTGTGGCTGCAGGGCAAGAGCTTTGCGACGGTGACAGGCAAGGGAGATTCGGGCGCTCATAGCGCCCTGCCCCGCGGCCTCTCCATCACCGTCCATGCGCTCGTCATCCCCTGGATGATCTTTACCGTCGTCGTCTACGTCATGATCCTCTTCGGCGGCTTTGTCCGCACCTGGGGTCTCGACAACACGCTGACGGTGGAACATTACGTCAAGGCCTTCTCGATCGGCCTGCGCGACGATGGCGGCCTTGCCTGGACCGGCGTTGCCTGGAACTCCTTCTGGACGACGATGGAGATCGCCCTGATCTCCGCACCCTTGACGGCTGCCGTCGGCCTGCTGACGGCCTATCTGATCGTGCGCCAGAAATTCGTCGGTCGCGGCCTGTTCGAATTCGCGCTGATGATGAGCTTTGCCATCCCCGGCACGGTCATCGGCATCAGCTACATCATGGCTTTTAACCTGCCGCCCCTGGAGATGACCGGAACGGCGCTGATTCTCGTTGCCTGCTTCGTCTTTCGTAACATGCCGGTCGGTGTACGCGGTGGCGTTGCCGCCATGAGCCAGCTAGACAAAAGCCTCGATGAGGCATCGCTGACATTGCGGGCCGACAGCCTGCGCACCATTCGGAAGGTGATCCTGCCACTGCTGCGGCCGGCGATCACCGCGGCGCTGGTCTATTCCTTCGTGCGAGCCATCACCTCGATCAGCGCCGTTATCTTCCTCGTCAGCGCCCAGTACAACATGTCCACGGCCTATATCGTCGGCCTCGTCGAAAACGGCGAGTATGGCGTCGCAATCGCTTATTCCTCCGCCCTCATCGTCGTCATGATATCAGTCATTGCCGGGTTCCAGCTGCTCGTCGGAGAAAGGCGGCTGCGGCGCGTAAACCGTGTCGCAATAACACCACCGCCGACCGCGCCCGCATCCCTTGCTCAGGAGAAAACCGCATGAATCCGAAGGCTCCCGGTTCCGTCGTCTTCGAGAGTGTTCGAAAAACCTTCGGCGCGTTCACGGCCATTCCCGATCTCTCGCTCACCATCGAGCCCGGTACGCTCGTCACCCTGCTCGGCCCTTCCGGCTGCGGCAAGACGACGACGCTTCGCATGCTGGCGGGGCTGGAGCACCCCTCCTCCGGCCGCATTCTGATTGGCGGCAAGGATGTCACCATGCTTCCGGCCAACGAGCGTGACGTCTCGATGGTTTTCCAGAGCTATGCCTTGTTTCCGCATATGACGGCGCTCGACAATGTCGCCTATGGACTGGAATCCTCAGGCATGAAACGCAAGGCAGCGCGCGAGAAGGCGGAGGATGCGCTTGGCCTTGTCGGCCTTGCCGGCATGGGCTCGCGCCTTCCGGCCGAACTCTCCGGTGGCCAGCAGCAGCGTGTCGCCGTGGCGCGTGCGCTCGTCGTCGAACCTCAGGTGCTGCTTCTCGACGAGCCGCTTTCCAATCTTGATGCCCGGTTGCGCCGGCGCGTCCGGACGGATATTCGCGAATTGCAGCAACGGCTTGGCTTTACTGCCGTCTATGTGACCCATGACCAGGACGAAGCACTTGCCGTTTCCGATCGCATCATCGTCATGAAGGATGGCGGTATCGCGCAGCAAGGTGCACCGCGCGAGCTCTACGATGCCCCAGCCTCGGCCTTTATCGCCGATTTCATGGGCGAGGCCAATGTCATGCCGTGCGATGTCGTCGAGACCGACAACGATGGCGTCACGATCGCGATCCAGGGACTTCGCCACCGGGTCAACAGCCGTTCCGTCAAACACGGCCCCGCTCAGCTCGCCGTGCGGCCGAACGCAATCATTCTGACGCCGGGAACTGCCAACGGCCAGTTCCATGGCCAGATCACTCATTCCGCCTATCTCGGCGATCATGTCGAGTATGAAGTAAAGACCGATCGCGGATCGCTCTTCGTTGTCGATGCCACGGTCGATTCCGCCCTTCCTCCCAACACCGATGTCACGATCGCTTTCAAGGATCGCGGCATTGCCGTCATAGGCGGCTGATTGCCGTCAAACATCAGACGATTAAGGACATAATTGCATGACCTCCGTTCCCCTCGCCGATCTCGAAGCACGTCTCGCCCTTGCCGAGACCATCGCCCGTGAGGCCGGCAAGCTCGCTCTCGACTATTTCAAGCGCCGCGAGACCCTGATCATCGAAATCAAGCGCGACCCGCAGGATCTCGTCTCGATCGCTGACCGCGAGGTCGAAAATCTCATCCGCACCCGCATCCATGAAGCGCACCCGCAAGATAGCATTCTCGGCGAAGAATATGGCCTGGAAACGGGCAGCTCTGGCTACACCTGGGTCGTCGATCCGATCGATGGCACAAGTCCCTTCGTCAGCGGCATGCCCAACTGGTGCGTTTCTATCGCGGTCTTGCATGACGGCATTCCCGTGATCGGCGTCATTTCCGCACCATGCCACGACGAGCTTTACGTCGCCGCGCACGGCAAAGGGGCTACCTTGAACGGCAAGAGCCTCAAGCTGGATGCATCGCGCAATATCCGTAACGCCGTGACTGGCATCGGCGCCAACAACCATGTCTCGCCGGCCTTCGTCGCGAAAATGGTCGAGCAGGTTCTCGAAGCCGGGGGCAATTTCATCCGCAATGGCTCGGGCGCCTTGATGCTCGCCTATGTCGCCGCCGGCCGTCTGGTCGGCTATTACGAACCCTATATGCATGCCTGGGATTGCCTGGCCGGCTATTGCCTCGTGAAGGAAGCCGGCGGCTGGTACCATCCCTTCCCGACGGAAGGTGAACGTCTGACCAAGGGATCGGTGGTTCTGGGTGCCGCTCCGGGCGCGATCGACGATCTCAAAAAGATAGCTGGCTTATGAACTTCTCGGTAGACAAGAGCTGAGCAGATATTAGTTTAGATGAACGCGCTTGCAAGTTGATCGTCACATCCGGCGGCAGTGTAGCGCAAAGCGGGTCGGTCGATCGAGGAGGATCGACCAACCCGTTTCCAGGAAGGGATGATAATGGGAGGAAAAATGCCTAATCGCCTCGCGTGGAGCTGCCTTGTAGCGGCTGCAATTTCATTCGGAGGAACGTCGCACGCGTTTGCAGTCACCGAGCTGCAATGGTGGCACGCCATGTCGGGCGCCAACAACGAAGTCGTCGAGCAACTGGCCAAGGAATTCAACGAGGGCCAGAAGGACTACAAGATTGTTCCCGTGTTCAAGGGCACCTATCCGGAAGCGCTGAATGCCGGTATCGCCGCGTTTCGCGCCAAGCAGGCGCCGGCGATCCTGCAGGTCTTCGACGCCGGCAGTGGCGTGATGATGGGTGCGGAAGGCGCGATCATGCCGGCGGCTGAAGTTCTGAAAAAAGGCGGCTATACATTCGACAAGTCGCTCTATCTGTCCGGCATCGTTTCCTACTATTCCAAGCCGGACGGCACGATGCTGTCCTTCCCCTATAATTCGTCTTCGCCGATCCTCTACTACAACAAGGATACCTTCAAGAAAGCCGGGCTCGACCCCGAGAACCCGCCGAAAACCTGGCCTGACGTTTTCGCAGCCGCCAAGAAGATAAAGTCGAGCGGCGCATCAGCCTGCGGCTTCACCTCCACCTGGCTCACCTGGATCCAGACCGAGAATTTCGCCGCCTGGAACAATGTCAGCTATGGCTCCAATGAAAACGGCCTTGGCGGCACCGACGTCAAGCTGGCGTTCAATACCCCTCTCTTCGTCCAGCATTTCCAGTCGATCGCCGATCTCGCCAAGGATGGCACCTTCCGCTATGGCGGCCGCACGTCGGAGGCAAAGCAGCTCTTCACCTCGGGAGAATGCGGCATTCTGACGGAATCGTCGGGAGGCCTCGGCGACATCATCAAGAGCGGCATGAATTACGGTATCGGCCAATTGCCTTACTATGAAGGCGAAGGCCGTCCCCAAAATACCATTCCAGGCGGCGCCAGCCTCTGGGTGTTTGCCGGCAAGAGCGACACCGAATACAAGGGCATCGCCGAATTCTTCCATTTCCTGTCGCAGACCAAGATCCAGGCACGCCTGCATCAGGTTTCCGGCTATCTGCCGGTGACGACGGCCGCCTATGATGAAACCAAGAAATCCGGCTTCTACGACAAGAATCCCGGCCGCGAGACGCCGATCCTGCAAATGCTCGGCAAGGCTCCGACCGCCAACTCCAAGGGCGTTCGCCTCGTCAACCTGCCGCAGGTGCGCGACAACATGAACGAGGAGTTCGAGGCCATGCTGGCCGGCAAGGAAGATGCCAAGGCGGCGCTCGACAAGGCTGTCCAGCGGGGCGATGCCGCTATCCAGCAGGCCATAGGCAATTGATGGACTGATGCGATTTGACCCGCGGCCAACGAGGCTGCGGGCCGTTTTCTCGTCCTAGGAGATCGCCGTGCAGCGCGTTGTTTTTCCGAACAAGATCCTACCTTATTTTCTCGTCGCGCCACAAATCATCTTGACGGTCGTGTTCTTTTTCTGGCCGGCGAGCCAGGCGCTTTATCAATCGACGCAGCGCGAAGACCCTTTCGGGCTAAAGAGCGGCTTCGTAGGGCTTGCGAATTTTCGCGCGATTTTGTCTGACGAGACCTACCTGCATTCCCTCCAGGTGACGGTGATCTTCAGTATCGCGACGGCGCTGCTGTCGATGATCGTCGCGCTCGCACTCGCCACTGCCGCCGACAAGGTGGTGCGCGGCCAAACGCTTTATCGAACGCTGCTGATCTGGCCCTATGCGGTGGCGCCCGCCGTCGCCGGCATGCTCTGGCTCTTCATGTTCAATCCGGCCATGGGCACCTTGGCCTATATTCTACGCCGCAACGGATTTGCCTGGGACCCGCTGCTGAACGGCAACCAGGCCATGGTGCTGGTTATCGTTGCCGCCGCCTGGAAGCAGATCAGCTACAATTTCCTGTTCTTCGTCGCGGGGCTGCAGGCGATCCCCAAATCATTGCTCGAAGCCGCATCCATCGACGGTGCGCGCGGCAACCGGCGCTTCTGGACCATCATATTTCCGCTGCTGGCTCCGACGACCTTCTTCCTTCTCGTGGTCAACACGGTCTACGCCTTTTTCGACACGTTCGGCATCATCCATGCCGTCACCGGCGGCGGCCCGGCGAAGGCGACGGAGACCCTCGTCTACAAGGTCTACAATGACGGCTTCGTCAATCTCAACCTCGGCTCTTCCGCGGCTCAGTCCGTCATCCTCATGGTGATTGTCATCGCGCTGACGGCATTCCAATTCCGCTTCGTCGAGAAGCGTGTGCATTATGCGTAAGGTTAACCGATGATCGAAAAGCGTCCAGTCGCCAATCTCATCGGCCATCTCATGTTGGTCCTTGGCATCGTCATCGTCGCCTTCCCGATCTATTACACGTTCGTCGCCTCGACGATGACATCAGCCGAGATTCTGCGGCCGCCGATCTCGCTGCTGCCTGGGGGCCATTTCGCCGAAAACTATGGCGAGGCGCTGAACGGCGGTGTCGAGCGCGTAGTCGGCGTCAGCCTTGAACGGATGCTCTGGAATACATTTGTCGTCGCTGTCGTCATCGCCGCCGGCAAGATCGCGATCTCCTTTCTCTCGGCCTTCGCCATCGTCTTCTTCCGCTTTCCGCTGCGGATGGTGTTCTTCTGGATGATCTTCGTCACGTTGATGCTGCCGGTGGAGGTACGCATCCTGCCAACCTACAAGGTCATCGTGGATCTTGGCATGATCGACACCTATGCAGGTCTGACTTTACCGCTGATGGCATCGGCAACAGCGACGTTCCTGTTCCGGCAGTTCTTCCTGACGGTGCCGGGTGAACTGCTGGAAGCCGCCCGTATCGACAATGCCGGCCCATTCCGCTTCATGCGCGATATCCTGTTGCCGCTGTCGAAGACCAATATCGCAGCCCTTTTCGTGATCCTCTTCATCTATGGCTGGACGCAATATTTGTGGCCGCTGCTCGTCACCAACGACGCGAAGATGTCGACGATCATCATCGGGCTCCGGAAGATGGTGGATTTCGCCGATGCGGCGACACCATGGAATTTTGTGATGGTCACGGCGATCCTGGCGATCATTCCGCCCATCCTCGTCGTGGTGCTGATGCAGCGCTGGTTCGTCAAAGGTCTGGTGGAGACGGAGAAATAATGGCCGGAATCATTCTCAAGGATGTCCGTAAGAGCTACGGCGGCATCGACGCAATCAAGGGCGTGTCGCTCGATATCGCCGATGGCGAACTTATCGTCCTGGTCGGACCTTCCGGCTGCGGCAAGTCCACGCTCCTGCGCATGATCGCAGGCCTTGAAGCCATCACGTCAGGCGAAATCAACATAGGCGGCCGTATCGTCAATCGCCTGGAACCCTCGGAGCGCGACATCGCGATGGTCTTTCAGAACTATGCGCTTTATCCGCACATGACGGTACGCCAAAATCTGGCATATGGGCTGAAGAACAGGAAGGTCCCGGCAGCCGAAATAAACCAGCGCATCCAATCAGCGGCACGATCGCTTGAAATCGAACCCTTCCTCGAGCGCAGGCCACGTCAACTCTCCGGTGGTCAGCGGCAACGCGTAGCAATGGGTCGTGCCATCGTGCGCGAGCCGGCAGCGTTCCTGTTCGACGAGCCGCTTTCCAATCTCGATGCCAAGCTGCGGGTGCAGATGCGTGTCGAGATCAGACGGCTGCAACGATCTCTCGCGACCACGAGCGTCTATGTCACCCATGACCAGATGGAGGCCATGACGCTGGCCGATCGCCTGGTCGTCTTGAATGGCGGGCGGATCGAACAGGTCGGCACACCTATCGAACTCTATGAACGACCCGCCACCACCTTCGTTGCGACCTTCATAGGCTCGCCTTCGATGAATCTTCTAAAACCTACCGAAAACGGCACAATTGCGCTTTCGCCTGGCGGCCGCCTTAGCGGCGCTAACACGACGATCGGCGTCCGGCCCGAGGATCTTCACCTGGCCGACGGCGGAAGCGATGCGGCGTTCAGCGCAAAAGTGCGTGTCCAGGCGGTGGAGCTTGTTGGGGCGGAAAGCTATGTCTACGGTGCCCTGGCGGACGGCCAAACCATCGTCTTTCGAGTTTCGGGGCGGTCCCGGATCGCAATGGACACCGAATGCGTGGTTGCCGCTTCTGCCGGGAGCCTGCATTTCTTCGATGGTCACGGGAACCGATTAGACCCCGTATAAGCAGTTCAAATCTTGTGATGCGCTGTCAGAGAGCGTCGTTTTGCGGATGCCTCGGCTTTCCATGTCAGGCTCCGTCATTTATGACGGATTTGTGACAACACCTGTTTGGAGTGCCGAAAGTGAACTGGTTTCGTAGACTGATGCCGAGAGAAGACCGTTTTTTTGATCTTTTCTCTCGACATTCGCGCGCGGTCGTCAGCGCGGCGGAAGCTCTGAACGCTTTGCTGGCCGGCAAAAACACTGAGCAGCACTGCCAGCGTATCATTGAGCTCGAAAACGAGGCCGATGACATCACGCGCGAAGTTCTGCTTGCCACTCGGCGCAGCTTCATCACGCCGTTTGACCGTGGCGACATCAAGGATCTCATCATGTCAATGGACGATGCGATCGACATGATGCACAAGACAGTCAAGACGATCCGGCTATTCGAGCAGGACAGTTTTGATCCCGGTATGCAGGAAATGGGCAAAGTGATCGTCGAGGCTGCAAAATTGGTAGCCGAGGCAATCCCTCTTCTTGATCGCATGAGTGCCAACTCGTCTCGCCTCAGCGCGCTCACCGAAGAGGTCGTAAAAGTCGAGGGGCGCTCCGATGAACTACACGATCAAGGTCTAAAAGATCTTTTTCGCCGGCATGGCGCCACCAACCCAATGGCCTACATCATCGGCAGCGAGATCTTCGGTGAATTGGAGAAGGTCGTCGACCGTTTCGAGGATGTCGCCAATGAAATCAGCGGCATCGTAATCGAGAACGTCTGATGGAGGCCACTCTCGCTTTCCCATTGCTGGTGGGTCTCATCGCGGTGGCATTGTTCTTCGATTTTTTGAATGGGCTGCACGATGCCGCCAATTCAATTGCCACCATCGTCTCGACAAGGGTCCTGCGACCGCAATATGCGGTGTTATGGGCCGCATTCTTCAATTTCATCGCTTTCCTGTTCTTCGGGCTCCACGTCGCCGAAACCCTCGGCACCGGCATTATCGATCCTAACATCGTCACGCCACAGGTCATCTTCGCCGCCCTGATGGGGGCGATCATATGGAATATCGTGACCTGGGTACTCGGCATTCCATCAAGCTCGTCGCATGCTCTGGTCGGCGGCCTCGTCGGTGCCGGTGTGGCGAAGATCGGCGTGGATGCCATTGTTTGGTCCGGCCTGCTGAAGACGGCCGGCGCCATCGTCATGTCGCCACTGCTTGGCTTCGTACTCGCGCTCTTCCTCGTCCTATTCGTGACATGGATATTCGTTCGCCAGACGCCTTTCGCCGTCGACAGCACCTTCCGCGTCCTGCAATTCGCCTCCGCCTCGCTCTATTCCCTTGGCCACGGCGGAAACGACGCCCAGAAGACGATGGGCATCATCGCCGTACTGCTCTACTCCCAAGGCCATACCGGAGCGGAGTTCCATGTGCCCCTGTGGGTCGTGTTATCCTGTCAGTCCGCGATGGCGCTGGGTACGCTGTTTGGCGGCTGGCGGATTGTGCACACGATGGGCTCGAAGATCACCAGGCTCAATCCAATGCAGGGCTTTTGCGCTGAGACCGGTGGCGCCTTGACCTTGTTTGCCGCCACATGGCTTGGCATTCCGGTCTCGACGACGCATACGATCACAGGCGCAATCGTCGGCGTCGGTGCCGCGCGGCGGGTCTCGGCGGTTCGATGGGGATTGGCGAGCAATATCGTCGTCGCATGGATAATCACCCTGCCCGCGGCAGCCGCTATCTCGGCAATAGCCTACTGGATCACGAACTGGATGGGATAAAGCCGCGAGAGCGTTTCTGCTTTTCTCCGAATCGCGAAAACGCTCTATCCTTTTATTCTCTCGCAATTCCGGACGGAAAACCGCGTCGCACTTTTCCTGGAATTGCTCTAAGCCCTATTGCGTGACTGCGAGGTTCAGTCTCCTTCTTCGGCGGCATCGTCCTTCTGCTTGTTTTTCTCGGGAGACGGCTTCTCTCCCTTTTTCATGACTGGCGGGATGGCCGGCTTTTCCACCGCACCGGTCGCGCCCTCGGTCTCCTCATATTTCCCTGGTCGCGAGCGAGGGGGATCTGTCGTCTGTTCGTGCTTCTGCTTCTTCATGACAGCCCTTTCCCACGTGATCATCTGCCGGACGGAACTATTCCGCATTGAGATGGTTCCCACGCATCGCCTGGATGATCGAAAGAGTCGGCATTCCGGATCTCGAATAATCTCAGAGGCTGCAAAGAGATCGAACGACGTCCACAAGACGTCTCAAGTCGGTGGGTTTCCCGAGATTGAGTGCCTCGGCCAAAACATCGTGCCGAGCAAGTTCTGCCGCATCGCTCGCACTGGCGAGGACGAACGGAACATCCCATGACTTCAATAGCACGGCGATAGGTGTGACCTTCTCGCCGCCGAGAGTAACGTCCAGTACGGCAGCATCTGGACGTTGGCTCCTTAGCAGGTCGAGGGCTTGATCGACCGAACTCGCCGGGCCCAGGACCTTAAACCCGCTTCTGGTCAACACGCTTTCCAGCTCGATTGCGATAAAGAACTCGTCTTCAACCACAAGAACGATCCTGGGTGGAATTTCGCCATTTTCAGGTTCGCTCATAAGCGTTTCCCGGGGAGCTGCCTGCCAATAGGAACAAGTACGCCTTGGCGTGACAAAGCGCCTTCGTTGAAATTAGCCAATCAGGTTATCAGTGCGGATCGGGAGTTTGCGGATACGCTTGCCGGTGGCGTGGTAGACGGCACTGGCAATCGCGGCTGCCGTTCCGACATTGCCAAGTTCGCCAAGTCCCTTGACGCCCGCCGGATTGACGTCCCGATCGGTCTCCGACACAAGAATGACTCTTACGTCCTGGATGTCTGCATTCACCGGCACGAGATAGTCCTGCAGATCTCGATTGACAACGCGGGCATTGCGCCGGTCGAATTCGGTCGCTTCGTGAAGGGCCGACGAAATTCCCCAGATCATCCCGCCCATCAGCTGGCTGCGAGCCGTCCGCGTATTCATGATCCGGCCAGCGCCAAAGGCGCCGACGATCCGAGGGATGCGGATTTCCCGGGTTCTCCGATGAACGCGGATCTCGACGAATTCAGCGCCGAAGGCATATTTCACCTTCTTGCCCTGATCGCCGCTCACCATTTCCAGCTTGCCCTTGTAAAGGTCGGAAACGGCTTCTGCAGAAGCAGCGTCAGGACGAAATTCGCTATATTGCTCGATGACGCCGGCTCCCAACTGCTTGAAAGCGTCCTTGAGACCCTGTGAGCTCTCGCCGATGACGAGCTTACCCTCTCGCAGCATGATCGAGTTCGGATCGCGGCCGGCGAGTGGCCCGTCATTGGATGTCACCGCGGCATGGGCGAGCGTTTCGCGGATTTCTCCGCAAGCTTTGATGATCGCTGAAGAGACGCTGGCGGTAGTATTCGAGCCGCCTGCAACGGGCGCCGGCGGAAGCCGCGTATCGCCCATCTCGACCTCGACGGCGCTTACGTCGAGCCCCAATTGCTCCGCTGCAAGCTGGGCAGCAATCGTGCGTACCCCGGTGCCGATTTCATGGGAGGCGGTCTGGACCCGTGCCCGTCCACCGTCGGTCAGGGTGATGCGAACTGCGCAAGGCGCGATATTGGTCGGATAGATCGCCGTCGCGCAGCCCATGCCGACCAGCCAGTCGCCATCCCGCATGCTGCCCACATCCGGGTTGCGCTTCGACCAGTCAAATTCGCGGGCGGCCTCGTCGTAGCATTCCATCAGCGAGCGGCTGGAGAAGGGCCGGCCTTCGATCGGCTCCTTCATGGCATCGTTGATGCGCCTGAACTCTATCGGATCCATGTTGAGGGCAACCGCCATCTCGTCCATGGCGCTTTCCAGTGCATAGACATAGGGTGTTTCCGGTGGGGACCGCATATAGCTCGGCGTTGGTCTGTCGGCCTTGACCAGAAAAACCTTGGTCAGTACCGATCCATAATCGTACATGAGGCCGGTCGTCTTCGTCCCGCCGACCACATAGGGATCCGGACGGGACGTCACCTCCCAACCCTCGTGCTTTAGAGCAGTAATCTTGCCGTCGCGCGTCGCACCGATCTGGATATGGTGGCGCGTTTCGGCACGGTAGGTCTGTGTGGTGAAGGCCTGCGGCCGGGTCACGACACACCGCACCGGCCTGCCGAGCCTGCGTGCAGCAAACGCGACGATGGCCGTTCGCGGCGTGATCGGCCCCTTCGATCCGAAGGCACCGCCGATGTAGGGACTGACCACCCTCACTTGATCGGGTTTGATCTTCAGCTGCCGCGCGATCTCGACCTTCCAGCCGTAGACATTCTGGCTCGGTTCATGAACGACGAGTTCATCCCCTTGCCAATAAGCCGTCGTAGAAAACAGTTCGATCGGATTGTGATGCTGCGTCGGCATCTCGTATTCGGCGTCGATCTTGACGTCAGCGGCAGCAAAAGCGGCGTTGAAATCGCCCGCTTTGACGTCTTCCTTGAATTGCTTGCTCGCTTCTGCCGCAGCCACGGTTTCCGTGCCCTCCGACCCGAAGCTCGTGCTCGGCTTCTCCGCCTGATAGTCGGCCGTGATGCGCATGGCGCCTTCGCGGGCGGCCTCGATGGTCTCGGCCAAAACCAGCGCAATGATCTGGCCATCATGCCAGATCTTCGTATCGTGGAGAGGTCCGATGGAAGTCGCTCCTGATGCCCCGAATTCAGGTGCTTCCAGCTCATCTCGGATGGTCTCATGGGTAATGATGTCAATTACACCTGGCACGGCCCGCGCCTGGTCCAGATGCAGCGACGTCAAACGACCGCGCGCAACAGCACTCGTCACCAACATCGCATGTGCGAGATTGTTGACCGGAATGTCGGCGGGATAGGATGCCTTTCCTGTCACCTTCAGGTGGGCGTCGATCCGCGGCAGTGGCTCACCCATATTTTCCTTTGCTGGTGGTGCGGCTTCGTTCATGGTCATATCCTCATCTCCCGAACCTCAAGCAAGGTCCGCACCAATGTCTGTTTTCCAAGGTCGATCTTGAAGGCATTATGCCGGCGCGGCCGTGCGTCCACGAAAGCTGCCTGCGCTGCGATTGAGGCGCTTTCCTCCGTGAGCGGCTTGTTCCGGAGTGCCTCCTCGGCCGCCTTGGCGCGCCATGGAACCGTAGCCAACCCGCCAAGACCGATACGCGCATCGCGCACGATGTCTCCATCGAGGTCGATTGCGACGGCTATGGAAGCGAGGGCGAAGGCATAGGACTGGCGGTCGCGTATTTTGAGGTAACGAGATCGTGCAGCCCAGGCAGGAACATTCACGACGATCGCAGTAATGATCTCGCCCGGCCGCAGCGTCGTTTCGATATCCGGCCGATCGCCCGGCTGGCGATGCAGTTCTGCAAAGCGGATACGCCGTTTGCCGGATTGCCCTGATATGTCGACCGAGGCATCGAGAGCAATCAGCGCCTGGGCAAAGTCTCCGTGATAGGTAGCTATACAGGAATCGCTGGTTCCGAGCACCGCATGCTGCCGGTTGAAGCCTTCGATGGCTGCGCAGCCGGAGCCGGGATTGCGCTTGTTGCAAGGCCATGAAATCTCGCGGAAATATTCGCAGCGCGTCCGCTGCAGCACATTGCCGCCAAGGCTTGCCATGTTGCGGATCTGCCGGCTGGCTGCAAGTTTCAGGCTTTCGGCAAGCATCGGGCATCTTCGGTTGATTTCCGGATTGTCCTCGACCTCGCTCATGCGGACCAGAGCCCCGAGACGAATGTCGGGATCACCGATCTCGATCGTTTTCAATGATTGATCCTTGATGCAGTTGATATCCACCAGATGCGACGGTCGATTGACCCCGAGCCGCATGTAATCGGACATGTTCGTGCCGCCCGCGATGAACTGTGACGATGCAGCGGTCGGCGGAATTTCCTTGGCTTCGTCCGCCTCTGCGATGGCGCTGCCGACATCGCGAACACTTTGATAGCTGAAGGGTAGCATCAGAGCTTCTCCATCTCATCGCGGGCCTGCCGCACGGCAGCGAGGATGTTGGGGTAAGCGGCGCATCGACAGATATTGCCGCTCATGTATTCGCGAATGTCGGCGTCGTTGCCGGCATGTCCCTCGTGCACGCAGGCAACTGCAGATAGGATCTGACCAGGCGTGCAGTAACCGCATTGGAAGGCATCGTGGTCGATAAACGCCTGCTGCATTGGATGCAGATGTCCATCGGCCGACGAAAGACCTTCGATCGTGGTGATTTTGCGCCCGTCATTCATCGCCGCGAAACTCATACAGGACAACGTCCGCTTTCCATCGGTGAGCACCGTGCACGCTCCACATTGCCCGTGGTCGCAGCCCTTCTTTGTGCCCGTCAGGCCCGCATGGTCACGAAGGAGATCCAGAAGCGACGTGCGCGGGTCAACGCTGAACTGATAGGGTTGGCCGTTGATCTTCATCTTTACCGGGACCGTGGATTGCGTCGATGCTGCCGCGAGCCGCACCTTTTCCTCCTTCGAGGCAGCACCGACCGAAATGGCCGTTGCAGACGTGATTGTCCCCGCCAAGAGTGTGCGCCTCGTAACCCCCGAGGCTGAGGCTTCTTCTGGATTAGACATCCGATACCCTTTCCGATGGCAATTTCAGCAGGAGGACCACACGGTCCAAAAGACCGTCGTGAGCACGTCTAACCGTGAATTCGCCACAGGGTTCCCGGCGACTTCGCACGAGATCATCTCGCTCAGTCAATCGCCCTTGTTCTCCGCGTCAACAATATCATCGACCTTCCTATGGATATTGGCTAAAGACGCCGCCCGATCCCGGAGGTCGGCGACGAGGAGGTCCGGCACTTCCATACTGGCAAAATGCTCACCGCGATCATGTTCTCGCCAACGAACGATGTTCTAACTCTTTTCGACCCAGCTCAGTGGCGGCCGCGGATAACGCGGATGCATCCTAGCGCACATGAAAATCATTGTCCGACATCTACAGGAAACACTCAGCGGCTGTTGAAGTTCCGCATGAGAGACCTTCAGACAGCCGGGATGCAGCTGGTCAAGCAGCGGGCAGGCTCTCCGTCGCAATGATGCGTAATCTCGCCGACGATGTGCGAAAGCGTCAAACGCCACCGATGTTGCGATCGCTGGCCCTCTGTGGGCGAAGCGGAAACTCCTCGATCGATGCCAACATATCGTTCTTCTTCAGGAATCGCTCGAAGTTCTTCCTCACGGCACCCAATGGAAACCGACCGTCGACTGCATCTCTGCAGGCCCGCAGCATAACGACATGCGCGACGCCGCGTTTCTCCTCCGGCCATTCTTCAAGGAAATCAACGATGTCGTCGAGGCAGCATATTTCTTGAATGAAGTGCTTCCTTTTCACGAAAAGAGGGCGGTCAAACACGTACCTTATCATTGCTTCCTCCTTTGACCTGGCATGCTTATGTCCAAAAATTTAGAAAGCGCATTTTCCCCCGCAAGAGGTGAAGCTCGCAGCGAGCTTGGCCAGGACAGGATCAATGTCCCGAAGCATCGTCTATTCACCGAAGGGATAGGTTCCCGGCACGCCGCGATGGTGCTCAATCCCAAGCGGCTTCACTGCCTGCGTCTCATCGAACCAGACATAGGCATCGTCGGCTAAATTTACCTCCACCGGATCAATTTGAGCCCGTGCCGATGAAGACTGCAATGAGCTTAACAGCGATCGACGTAGCGGTTTCCGTTGCGGTCGCGATAATAGCAACGGCCGGGCTGTCCTGCGACGTTCCCGATCAAGGCGCCGGATACCCCGCCCACGGCCGCACCGACGGCGGCGCCGCGAACATTCCCCGTTGCTACGCCGCCAACAACGGCGCCCGTGGCAGCGCCGATCCCGGCGCCTTGCTCCGTCGAAGTGCAAGCCGTGAGACACAACGCTGCACAGGTGGCAATGATAAACGTTTTCATTTGAACCTCCATTTCAGTTCGCTCCCAGATAGACTAATCTGCTTTTTTTGCCGTCATGGCTGCGCTAGGGCGAGCCGTATTGACTAAGTGATGCTGATTTACTTGCCACCGTTTCGCATGCGCGCAAGCGATTGCGATGTCACTTTGCCTGAGACGACACCGCCCCTGTGGTCGGCGGGACCGGCTCGCCAGGATGAAGGGCAAAGGCGAAATAGACAGCGATGAGACAGGCAAGAACGAAAATCGTCGCGACGAAAATCATCATGCGGCGGCGTGCATCTGAGTGGTGGTTCATGTGGTCTCCTCGCGCGCTACTCACCCGTGCTTGTCTGCTCGGCATCTATCGCTGACAAAGATAGAACCATATCCGGCTGACAATGTTCCGAAGAGGCTTTTCAAGGGCGCGCATATCTCCATCGCTTGCCACGATCGCGCGTGATGATCAGCCGGCGAATGTTGCGTGTTTTTTTCTCGCCCGACAGGGCTCGAACGCGACTAGACGAGCGCGCGGGTCCAGTAATCGAGGCCGAGAAAGCCGAGCAGGATCAGCAGCCAGAGACCGGCGGCAAGCGCGGCAATGCGGTTAAGCGGCGTCTGCTCGTTCAGATGCATATAGCGCCCATAGATCATTGCGGATTTGATCGCCGCGATCGAAAGGCTGACGACGAGGCCCTCCGGCCCGCTCAGCACGAAGCTTGCCGCTACAGTAATGCTTAGCAAAACCAGCAAGATTGCCCAGATGACGACGAGAGGATTTGCAAGTGGCAGCATCTAAGGTTCATCTCGCAAGATAGAATACAGGATAGAGGAAGACCCAGATCACATCGACCAGGTGCCAATAGAGGCCAGCAGTGACGAGAACAATCGCCCGCTCCGGCAGCTTGATCGAGCCGAACGCCAAGCGAAACGATAGCGCGATCAGAAGCAAGATGCCGATGGACAGATGCACCGCATGTAGGCCGGTGGCGATGAGATAGAGGTTCATGAAGAGATGCTGAACCTCGTCCGCATAGCGGGAATGCAAGCCCTCTATCGGGAGCAGCCCTTCGGTAAACTCCATCCGGTACTCATAGGCTTTCATCGTAAGGAACGCCAAGCCGAGGGCAGCGGCTCCAACGAACCAACGCGACGTGATTTGGGCACGGCCCCTCTTGGCGCTCTCCACGCCCAAGGCGACGAAGAGGCTTGAAGTCAGCAGGATGGCAGTATTGAGCCCGCCAATCCCAAAATGCAGAGCACGGGAGGCGTGGACGATCTCGGGCGCATGCGCCAGACGCACGGCAGCGGCAACGCAGAACAAGCCGCCGAAGAGCATGATTTCGCTGCCGAGAAAGACGTACATCCCCATCATCGCGGCACGATGCTGCTGAAGGTGATCGGTGAATGGGTCGGTGACGGGCCTTGTGTCAGACATGTTCGTCCCTCATCTCGATCTCATAGTCGTAAGGTGGGCGATCGACGACGGGCAATGCCTCGAAATTATGCTTCGGCGGCGGCGAGGGCGTCGTCCATTCCAATCCGGTCGCATCCCAGGGGTTGTTGGGCGCCGGCTTGCCGCAGTGCATCGAATAGATGAGATAAATCAACGGCATGACATAGGCGACCCCAAGAACCGCAGCGCCGCCAGTTGAAATGACGTTCAGCACCTGAAACTCCGGCGGATAGACATGATAGCGCCTCGGCATTCCGAGATAGCCGAGCAGAAATTGCGGAAAAAATGTCAGGTTGAATCCAATAAAGAAGAAGATCGCCGTGACCCGCCCCCAGGCCAGCGAATACATGCGTCCGACGATCTTTGGCCACCAGTAATGCAGCGCGCCGAAGAAGGCCGATATCGTTCCGCCGACCATGATGTAATGAAAATGCGCGATCACGAAATAGGTGTCGTGCACATGGACATCGATTGCAAGCATGGCGAGCATCAGGCCCGTCAATCCGCCGAAAACGAAAAGGCCGATGAAGGTCATGGCGAAGAGAAACGGCGGATCGAGCGAGATGTAGCCTTTGAACAGCGTTGCCGCCCAGTTGTAAACCTTCACGCCGGAGGGGATCGCCACTGCGATGCTGAGGAAGGAAAAGGCCGCGCTCGCATAGAGCGATTGCCCCGAGACGAACATATGGTGGCCCCAGACGAAGAAGCCGAGGGCCGCGATCGCGATCGAAGAGCCGGCCACGAACTGATAGCCGAAGATCGGCTTATGGGCACCGGCGGCAACAAGTTCGCTAACTACCCCGAGGGCGGGCAGGACCATGATATAGACGGCCGGATGGCTGTAAAACCAGAAGAGATGCTGGAACAGCAGCGGATCGCCACCAATCGCCGGGTTGAATATGCCGAGCCCGAACAGCCGTTCCAGCGAAATGAGCACGAGCGTGATCGCCAGCACTGGCGTGGCCAGCACCAGGATCAGCGATGTCGCATAGATCGACCAGACGAAAAGCGGCAGCCTGCCCCATGTCATGCCGGGGCAGCGCAGGGTGTGAACCGTGACGATGAAGTTCAATCCCGTGAGGATCGAGGAAAAGCCGACGATGAACACAGCGCTTGCGGCCAGGATCACGTTGCCGTTGGCATACATCGTCGAAAGGGGCGTGTAAAATGTCCATCCCGTATCGACCCCGCCTGCGATCAGAACGAACACCGTAAACAACCCGGCGAGCATGTAGATATACCAGCTCAGCAGGTTCAGCTTGGGAAAAGCGAGATCCTTCGCGCCGATCATCAACGGGATCAGGAAATTGCCGAAGGTGTTGGGGATGGATGGGATGAGAAAAAACCATACCATGACCACGCCATGGACCGTGAAGGCGCGATTGTAGCCTTCATTGGTCATTAGGTCTCCCGCCGGCGTCAGCAGATCGAGCCGGATCAGCGCGGCCGCGGCCGCACCGATGAAGAAGAAAAATGTGATGGAGAGGGTGTAGAGAACGCCGATCCGCTTATGGTCCGTCGTCAGCAGCCAAGACTTGAGACTATGCCCGGCGCGCAGGTAGCTGACGCGCTGCGCCACAGTCTCCGTCGAGCCGCCTCTACCGACATTTGCCTCTTCAAGCTTGGGATCAGCGACGTCGGTCATTGTGTCACCCCCGCCTGCTTCAGCGATTTGACATAGGCGACGAGCTTCATGACATCCTCCTCGCTCAGGACGTTTTGAAACGTCGGCATGATTGGCTGATAGCCGGCAACGACCTTCGATTGCGGTAGCAGAATGCTGTCGCGAATATATTGGTCATCGGCAGTGACGATCTCTCCCGATTGAAGCGGCACCGGATTGCCGTAGATGCCGGCCAAAGGGGGCGCTCGCACTGACGCTCCCGAATCGTGACAGCCGCTACAGCCACGGCTGCGAAAGAGCGTCGCCCCTTCCGCGGCAAGGCTAACGTCATTCGAGGACAGGGACAGCCATTTGGCATAGTCGGCGGGGTTCATGACGATAAAACTGCCTGTCATCTCGGAATGGTTGCTGCCGCAATATTGCGAGCAGGCAATGCGATAGGTGCCCGGCTTGTCGGCTACGAACCAGCTGGACGTATATCGCCCTGGCACCACATCCTGCTTGATGCGCAGAGCCGGGATGAAGAGGCTATGAATGACATCCTGCGACGCCATTATGAGCTTGATCGGCTGACCAGACGGTACATGGAGTTCGTTGATTTCGGCCTGTCCTTCGGGATGCTGGAATTTCCACATCCATTGCTTGGCAACGACGTCGACCTGCATGGCGTCGGCTGGCGGACGATAGAGCCTGGCGAAGAGATCCGTCGACCAGATATAAAAGCCGAGAAGGGCAACAAATGGGATGATAGTCCAGGAAAGCTCCAGGGGAATGTTGCGGTTCGGAGCATGCCTGCGATCGGCCTCCTTGCCGCGCCGATATTTGACGATGAAGACGAGGAGCAGGATGAATACGGGCGCCGACAGCGCCACGATCAGCACGGTGAAGGCAATGACGAGCAGGTCGATCTGGTGACTATAGGCCGACGCGCCGGACGGCCAGAGCGGAATGAAATTCATGGCGCCCTCCCCCCGGTCTCTTTCGACCGGCGGTCACGAACAAGCCCGAGGGCAAGCAGGCCGGCACCGACGATCACCGTGAGGCCGAATGCAAGGCGAAGCGCCATTAGAATGAGGGATGAGTATCGCCCGGTTAATGGATCATAGTGATAGCACAGTACCAGAAGCTGGTCACGCCAGCGGCCGATCCGGCCCTCGCCGGCCTCGGTGAGCGCCAGTTTCAGGTCTCGGCTCGTCGGCGCCAGACCGTAAAGCCAGCGGCTTAACCTCCCGTCCGGTGTCAAGACGGCAACGGCGGCATCGTGGGCATATTGGCCAATGTCGGGATCCCAGGCGTAACGATAACCGAGCGCTTCGGTCATGGCATGAATGGCGATCGCCTCGCCCGTCAGCGCATGCACGCCATTTTTCGCGAGGGAGGGGAAGCGGTGCTTCAACTGATCGAGCGAGGCCGCAGCTTCTTTCGGGCCCTCACGCGCATCGATGCCGAAGGCAACAATCGTAAAGTCGGTGGCTGGTCGAAATGATTGCCCTTCAACGGCCTCCATCAGACCCGATAGGGTGATGCCACAAATATTGGGGCAATTATGCAGGACAGGCGCGAGAAGGATCGGCTTGCCGCCTCCGAGCTGCCGAAGAGTGACGAGGCGTCCCGCCTCGTCACGGAAAGGCTGGTCGAGGGGGATGAAGGCATCCGGCTTCTGATCGATCCCTGTCGCCGTGAACGGATCGAAGGCCGCCGCGTGCGCCTCGCCGGCGCCGAGAAGCAAGGCAAGAGCCAGCGTGAATGCGGCCGTCCTCATTGCATTTCCTCCCGCTCATCACGGTCCGGCCAGCCGCGCGTCGCCAGAATGGCCATGGCCCTGTCGATCGGAATATGCACCGTCCCGGCCTTACGATCGATCCAGCCGTACTCCCCGAGACGCTGTTCCGCCTGCCGTTGAAGCAGATCGCGATTGACGGATGGTGACACTTCAAGGCGTGGGCCTGGCTCCGCTTGCCTGGACCCGAACCCCGTCTGCGGCGGGGCGGCGTTCGGCCTCATCCACCACAGAATGCCAAAGACAAGGAGAACAGAAAGACCCATGCCGAGGAAAAGACCAAGCGTCACCCAAAGCACCAGCCGCGGCGAGACATCCTGCGGTTCGAATTGCGGCGACGCTTTCTGCCGCCGCGACTTTCTGGAAAGCGAGGCAGTCATCATGAAGCCTCCGCCGTCGTGGTCAGCCGGTGCACGACCTTGCTTGCGCGGGAAAGAATGGCAAGCGTGATCTGCGCAAGACCGCCAAGCGACAAGCCATAGGCTGCGATCGCATAGCCGAGATGCGACGCCAGCTGCGGCAGAATGAGCCACGCACATTCCAGCAAACGCCCCGCGAGGATGATCGATATCAGAACGATTAGCCATCGTCTGGATCGCCGGATCGGCGGAAAGAACAGAAGGAAAAGTGGCGTCAGATGCAGGAAGGCAATCGAGAGCTCGACCAAGGACCAGATGCCCGTGCCACGGCGCTGAAACCAGAGGGCGCCCTGAACCAGATTGCCCGACCAGATGATGAAATATTGCATGAACGCCAGATAGGCCCAGAAAAGGATGGCGGTGATCAAGAGCGCACCGAGCACGCTCGGTTTCGCGACACCACCCTCCCCCAAGCTTAGAAACACCAGCAAGGCAAGCGCAGTCAACATCTGGCCGGCGAGGACATAAAGCGCGAAACCGGAGGAGTGGAAGTGCGGGTCGAGCGACATCAGCCAATCGGTCGCTAGGATTTCCTGCAGGAGGACGAAACCGATGAGTCCGCCGACCGCAACGGATAGAGATTGGCTGCGCAACAGTGCCTGCGCAAGCAGGTATGCGGCGGCGAGAATGAACAGGGTCCTGAGATCGAAGAATAGCGGCGTCAGGTAGATCGCCTTGAAGGGTTCGGATAGAGGCTGCCGCACCCATTCATAGACGAAGGACAGGCCGAACAGGATCGGCAGCCACGCGATCAGCACAAGCGGCAGCAGCGATAGCGACGATCTCGCCGCGTGATCGAGATCATGCCGCCAGATCCCCGGAATGATGCGCATCATCATGACCAGACAAAGCGCACCGAGCGGGAGCGCGCTTACGAAGACCAGCGCGGAAAGCCAGCCGAGCAAGGCGGACGCAGGCGCGACCAGCACCAGGGCGAGAGCCGCGATGCAGAAGGTGACGCCGCTCAGCGCCAGCAAGCGGGTCGGCAGGGCTTCGATCCGGCTCATGACCCCACCCTCTTCAGCTGCGCCTGATCCTCCGGCGGCAGGCCTGCGACGCTGGCGCCCTGGCTTAGCTGCAGCGCCCGGATATAGGCCGCGATCGCCCAGCGATCCCGTCGAGAAACGCGATCCGCATAGGAATACATCACGCCGTGGCCCTTGGAGATCACCTCGACGAAATAACGCGATGGCGCCTGTCGCAGTCGGTCGATGTGGAAACTCGGCGGATGGGGAAAGCCTCGCGCGGGCACCGTGCCATTGCCGTAGCCGGCGGTGTCGTGACAGGGCGTGCAATAGATGCCGAATTCCTGCTGCCCGCGCCGGAGAAGCTCGATATTCATCGGGGGACGATCGGCAAGCGTCTGCGCATTCTGAAGATCGTCCCGTGCGATCGTTCCATCCGCCGGCGCCTGCAGGGCTTTGCCATCGGCAAAGAGCCGGCTCTTTTCGTAGGAATCATAGCGCGACTGATGGTTCATGTCGTCGCAGCCGGCAAGCAGAAGCATCGGCGCAAGAATGAGAAGGCGGCACCTCATTCCGGTTGCTCCGTATGCTCGACGGCTTCCACGCTGACCGGATCGAGCATGTCGAGGAAGGTGCGGGTGCGCTTCGGATGGAAGCGCTCGTCGTTACTCAGAACGATGAGAAAGAACTTGTCGGACTGCCCGAGCTGAAACGCGTCTATGCCGAAAAGCGGATGATGCAGCCGCGGCAAGCGGTTCAGAAGCAGCATGCCGAAAATTGCCGAAAGCACGGCAAAAAGGACCGTGAGTTCGAAGGTGATGAGCATGAAGGACTGCCAAGCATAGAGCGGACGACCGCCGATTTCGATCGGATAGGCGTAGTTGGTATAGAGTTGCAGTCCGTAGCCGAGCGCTGCGCCGAAGATACCGCCTGCCAAAGTCAGCCACGGCACGATGTTCTCCTTAAAGCCGAGCGCCTCCGTCAGTTCTTCAACAGGATAGGGCGAGTATGCCTCCATGGCGGTAAAGCCCGCCTTGCGCGCGCGTTTCACCGCCTCGATCAGACGCTCTGGCCTGTCGAATTCGGCCAGCAGCCCAAACAGATCTCCTCCGGGACGCGGCTCACGCATGCCTCAAATCCCCCGTCTCGCGTAAAGCCTCCTCCACTTCAAACGTGGAGATGACAGGCAGGAAGCGCACGAAGAGAAGGAACGGTGTCAGGAAGACACCGAGCATTCCCGCATAAAGGCCCCATTCCCATATGCTGGGATGATATTCGCCCCAGGAGGAAACCAGATAGTCGCGATATAGCGACGTCGTCAGCAACATATAGCGCTCGAACCACATGCCGATCGTGACGGACAGGCCGATCAGAAAGAGCATGAGCGGCTGGCGTCTGACGCTTTCGAACCACAATAGCTGCAGCGGTAGGAAATTCAGAATGACGGCGCCCCAATAGCTGAAGGCATAGGCGCCGACCAGGCGGTCCGTTAGGGTTCCCACATCCTGCAATTCGCCGCCGTAAAGGCTGTCGAACACTTCTGCGACATAGCCGTAGGCCGTCATCAGGCCGGTTGCGAGCAGGAAGCGTCCGAGCAGGTCGAGATGGCGGTCGGTGACCAGCATGCCGAGACCGAGGGCGTGGCGCAGTACGACCGCGATCATGGCGACGACGGCGAAACCGGAAAAGGCGGCCCCCAGCACGAAATAGGGCGGGAAGACCGTGGAGGTCCAACCCGGTATCGGCCCGGCGGCAAAGAGAAGCGAAATTTCCGAATGAACCGAGACCACCAGCGGAACGGCAATCGCCGCCGTCAGCCTGTAGGCCTGGTTCCATCGTGCCCAGTGCCGGGCAGACCCCCGCCAGCCGAGCGCCGCAAGCCCATAAATCACCTGCTGCCAGCGTCGCTTGGCGCGGTCGCGCACTGCCGCGAGATCGGGAATAATACCGATATACCAAAACAGTATGGAAACAGTGAGATAGGTCAGGACGGCGAAGAAATCCCAGCTCAGCGGGCTTTTGAACTGCGGCGAAATCGTCATCGTATTGGGATAGGGCGCGATCCAGTAGAAGAACCATGGCCGGCCAAGATGCAGGATCGGATAGAGCCCGGCGCAGATGACGGCAAACAGCGTCATCGCTTCGGCAAAGCGGTTGAGCGAATTGCGCCAGTGAGCACCCAATAGAAGCAGCATTGCCGAGATCAACGTCCCGGCGTGCCCGATGCCGAGGAACCAGATGTAGTTGGCAATCGCCAGACCCCAATTGACGGGGATATTGTTGCCCCAGACGCCGACACCGGAAATGAGAAGCACCGTCGCCGAAACCGCAAAGGATAAAAGCAGGAGCAGGGAAAATGCGAAGCATATCCACCATGCGCGAGGCGCCGGATATTTCAACGGGATCCGCGTGATCCGCTCCGCGGCTGCAGCGTCCCGTTTACGAATTTTCTCGCTCATCCCGCCGCCTCCGTCTTTCCGAGGGACGGATCTTCGATCCGGGCGAGATAGGTCGTTCGCGGCCGGGTGTTCGCTTCCTCGAGCAGGCTATAGTCACGGAAACCGGCCTTGAGCCGACTGACGCCGGAATTGGGGTCTGCAACATTGCCGAAGGTAATCGCCTGTGTCGGGCAGGCTTGCTGGCAGGCTGTAACGATCTCGCCATCGCGGATCGGTCGGCCCTCCTTGTCGGCCACGATCCGTGCCTCGGCGATACGCTGGACGCAATAGGTGCATTTTTCCATGACGCCGCGGCTGCGCACCGTCACATCCGGATTGCGCATGGCTTTGACCGACTCCGCATCGTCACTGGTGAAGTCGAACCAATTGAAACGGCGCACCTTATAGGGACAGTAGGAAGAGCAGGTTCGTGTGCCGATGCAGCGATTATAGACCTGCAGGTTCAGGCCATCGATGCTATGGACCGCAGCATTGACGGGGCAGCCCATCTCGCAGGGCGCCTGCTCGCAATGCATACAGGGGACCGGCTGAAAATAGGACTTCGCCGCCGTCACATCCCCTTCACGGTAATGATCGATCCGCAACCAATGCATTTGCCGTCCTTCGGCGACAAGCTCCTTGCCGACCACCGGAATATTGTTTTCAGCCTGGCAGGCGGTCACGCAGGCATTGCAGCCGATGCAAAGATCGAGATCGATCGACATGCCCCAGGACGGATCCGATATCGGCCTGTCCGGGTAGAGCGATGGCGGCTTTTGCTTGTGATCCGGCCGGGACTGCGGATCGAGCTGACCGATCTCCACCGTCCGGATGAAATCGAAACCGTCGATCGCCTGGTGTAATTGCGTCGTTGCCACCTGCAGCATTTTGCCCGTTGGCTCGATTGCAACACCGGTGATGTACCAAGGATCCGTCGATCGCCGCAGACCGTAGGCGTCATAGCCGAGACCGGCAGCTATGGAATCCTTCAGCTTGCGTCCATAACCGAGCGTAATGGTGATCGTATTGGCTTCCTGGCCCGGCATGATCCAGACCGGCCCTTGGATAGAAGCGTTTCCCGCCGTCAATCTGACTTCGGCGCCGTTTTCCAGCTGCCGTTCCGATGCAAGTTGCGGGCTGACAAGGATCACGTTACCCCATGTGATCTTGGTCAGAGGCCGTGGCGTCTCCTGCGCCCAGGCATTTTCCGAGAGCGTGCCGTCCCAGACACCGGCATCCGGACGGATGACCAGCGACAGGCCGGAAGAGGCATCCGGCGCAGCTTGCGGGACCGCGCGGTTCAGAACGATGGGGATGAGCGACGGTGCGGCACTGCCCGAAACGAAGCCGCGATAAAGGGCGTCACGCCAGCGCTCGTCGAACTCCCCAGCCCAGGCCGCGCGCCAGGTCTGCTGCACCAGATCTCTATCGCTCGACGTGCGGCCCATCAGTGTTTCAAGCACGACATGCGCTGCACGCACCGCGTAGAACGGCCGGACCAACGGCTGGATCAATGTCACGCTGCCGTCGACAGCGCGCGCGTCGCTCCAGCTTTCAAGATCATGCTGAAGCGGCACATGCCAATGCGAAAGAGAAGCGGTTTCATCGACATAGAGCCCGGCGTGAATGCGGAGCTTCACTTTCTGCAAAGCATCGCGGAAGGCGAGATCGGCCGGCACAAAATAGGCGGGATCGGTACCGACGACTACAAGTGTCGACACCTTGCCGGCGTTCATGTCGGTGGTCAGAATGTCGAGCGATCGCGAGCCGTCCGGCGCTTGTGCATTGACCGGCTCCGAGAACCGAAGCGTGTTTCCGAGACTTCCCAATCTCTCATTGATCAGCAAAGCAAGTGCCTGAAGATCGTCTCCATGATGGGCGCCGATCAGTAGCAAGCCATTGGCCTTGGATGCTTGAAGTGCGGATGAGGCAGCCATCACCCATTGCCGCTCGTGGTCAGCGAAGCTGACATCCCCCAAACCCGTGAGACCGATCTGGGCGGCCATGGCGCGCAGCAGGCGATCCATTCCCGAATGTGAGGCGACAAGGTGCATATCGGCAACCGCCCCAGTGGCCGAAGGTGTCGGTTCGGCCACGAATAGCCGGCTCGCGCCCCGCATGTGTTGGCGCATCCGCCGGCGATCGGCAAAGGCACGGGCATATGGCGTCTGCCACGGACCGGGGCCGAGGAAATCGTCATCGAGGCTGACGATAGTCTCGGCGGCAGCGAATGCCGGCTGAAGCTCCAGAGGACGACCGAAAATGTGCTGCGTGGCGTTCAATCGCGCCGTGTTGGGCAATGGATCGCAGATATGCCAGCGTGCCTTTGGCCACCGCTGCATCATCGCCTCGATCTGGCGGCGCAGGGTCGGCGAACTGAAAGGTGCGGTCAGCAGCCGGAACCCCTCCCCTTCAGTGTTGTCCAGCTCATCAGCTTTCGCCGCCATCTCGGCATCGAATGCGTCCCAATCGGCGAGCTTGCCCAGATGAAGCGGCGTTTGCGAGCGACCGGGATCGTAAAGGCCGAGGAGCGAGGCCTGCGTGAAGGCATCGGTGGCGCCGCCCGATACGGGGTGATCGGGATTGCCTTCCAGCTTGACCGGTCTGCCGGTGAAGGTCTTGCCGAGGACAGGCTGCGCATAGCCGTCAAAGGTCACGGCAGTCGCAAACCATTTGGCAACTCCAACAGTCACGCCCTCCGGGGCTTCGACATAGGGAAGCGCCTCTTCGTCCTCTTCGCCCTTGCAAGCCGAAAGCCCGGAGAGTGCAAGCGATGCTGCCATGATCTTGAGAAGTGTGCGGCGGTCGAACGTGATACCGTTTCTGTGCATCATCGGAAATTCGCGCCTGGAAAACCGGTGAAACTCCTCGGTATCGGCAAGCTCCTCCAATGCCCGCCAGAAATGCCTCCCCGTCTTGCCGACTAGCCGCTCGCGAACCGTGTCTTTTTGAACCGGACGAACTATCATCGGATCACCTGTGACAGATATTGCATTGGATGAGTTTCCTCGGTTCGATGCCATAGGCTTTCACCACCTGCGCGCCGAAATCCTTGTGCTGCTCGGGATTGGCGTCCCAGTCGGACCAGTCCATGCGGGTCACTTGATCAGGCGGGCGCAGATTGGGCGCCGGATTTCGATGGCAATCCAGGCACCACTGCATCTGGAAGGGCTGCGCGCGGGACATCAGCGGCATCCGATCAACCCGCCCGTGGCAGGTCACGCAGGCAACGCCGCGGGCAACATGGATCGAATGGTTGAAGTAGACATAGTCGGGTAACCGGCTGACGCGGTTCCATGTGAGCGGCACATTGGCCGCGAGGCTGTGTCGGACCGGCGCCAGCATGCCAGCGCCGGTCCAGATCTGCGAGTGGCAACTCATGCAGATATACGTCGCCGGCAATCCCGCGCCGGCGCTTGTCTCGACGGAGGTGTGACAATACCGACAGTCGATACCGAGACCTGCCACGTGGTGCTCATGGCTGAAGGGAACCGGCTGATCCTGCACCCAGCCGACCAGGGTGCCATAGCTGGAACTCGCATATCCGCCGACAAACAGGACGATCAGAAATATGAGGATGGCGGCAACAAGCAGGGACGCGCGCAACCTCGTATCAGCCGATGCCGTAAAGATCTGCGCCACGGAATTCCCCTGAATTCGCCCTCGCAATGAGGTCAAACGAAAACCGGGGTTGAAAGTTCCACCCATCTGTAGTGCCGTCCGCAGACGGCACGTCCCTTTCCCATTTTGCTAGGAACAATACGGACCGCAGGCGGTTTTAAGGACGAAGGCGGACCCGTCACTGTCGCGACGGCCGCAAAATACATCCTAGAGGAGGCCTGGCTATGAAACATCAGCAACCTCATGAAGGCGCACCAGGAACGACGGATCAATCCCCGCGATGGGAGGGACCGGCTGGCTCAAAGCCGGCTGGATATTTGCCGGCCAAGGATGGCGGTGAAAAAGCCCGCGATGCCCATGGCGAAAATATCGATCATCCACGCAAGCGCCGCGTGTCTGACGCCCTGAAACAGAAGGGTGACGATTGACGACGCCGCCGGGCCATGACGCCGCCACGAAAACTGCCAGGAATAGGTTCGCGCGAAACTCAGCCCTGTCCCAAATGGCGCAAGCTTCCGATCGGCCACGATGAGAAGGATTCGACCTCGGCCTAAACCAAGGCTTACGAGATCGGCCCACGGCGAAATTGTATGGTCGCTTGAGACGATGCCTGCAGCTATTGCTCAATCAATATCTGCAGGCCTTGCATCCTCCAGCGCAAAGCGCATCAACAGTCCCTTCAGTTCAGGTTCGCGCACGCGGCGGGCTGCCTCTTCCGGCACCATCCATTCGATCGTCCGCTGCCCGCTCTCAGGAAACTTTCCGGATTGTTTTCTGACTTCAAGCAGGTGAACTTCGACCACTGACGGTATCGTCTGCCGGTCAGCCAGCACCTTCAAATATGTGAAATACCCGAATATTCCCTTTTTGACCTTGCCCTTGACACCTGCCTCTTCCCAGGCTTCGCGTTCCGCCACCTGACCGCCATCAAGCCCTTTGATCGACCATCCCTTCGGGATCATCCATCGTTTGGTCTCGCGTGTGGTGATAAGCAGCACTTCAGGCGAATTATCGTCGCGATGCCGAAAGCATAGCGCACCATATTGCTCGGCCATATCTCCGGCAGCGATGGTCTCTATATGCGGCGCAAGCCGCGCAAGATGGGGTCGGCGGTTTGACATGGCACCTCTAACTTACCGGCCCATAGGCCCGGCATGATATCGAAACCGACAAGCTCCCCCCAATGCTATCGCACGAGGCATATCCGTGACTGGGCGTCCTCTGACGATGCGCTGCTTCCGCAACGCATCGAAGATCAAATGCAGCCGTGTTTTATGCGGCCTTCCTGGCCTTCGCATTGGCTGCGGTTTCGGCGAGTTTCGTCAGCTTCTGATCCGTCGCCTTTTCCTCCGCGAGCGTCTGCTGCAGGAGGGTGACGGCATCCTTCAGACCGAGTTGCTTGGCCCATTCAATGAGGGTGCCGTAGCGGGCAATTTCGTAGTGCTCGACGGCCTGCGCCGAAGAGATGAGACCGGCATCGAGCGCCGGCGTGCCTTTGAATTCCTCGATGATCTCGTCGGCCTCGGCGATGATGCCTTGGATTGCTTCGCACGTCTTTCCTCGCGCCGGCTTCCCCAGGAGTTCGAATACCTGCTCCAAGCGTTCCACATGGCCCTGGGTTTCATCACGGTGATGAAGGAAACCTTGTTTGCCCTCCTCCGCCTGGGCCGCGCGTGCCATCTTTGGCAATGCCTTAAGAATCTGCTTCTCGGCATAGTAGATGTCTTTCAGTGTTTCCAGAAAGAGATCATTCAAAGTCTTCTCGGATGCCATTTGGAGTCCTCCAACATTTTGAGAAAAGATCATTTTGAAGCAGCGCCGATGCGTCGGTTTTTGTGCGCGCTGGTTCGCACGGCCGATTCAACGCACCTGCAGGAAAAGATACCGGCAACAGCCCTTCCGAATTCGATTACGAATTCTTGTGGTTTTGCTGGCCCGCCCTTGCATGCTGTTCATGCGATCCACCTTGGGAAGCCATGATGTTTTCTCCTTAGTTTGTTCTCGAGACCTTCATTGGTCCCACTCCCCGAACAGACGGCCAGAAGATTGGTTCCCGCCTCATCCCTGAAAAAAATGCGGTCGCGGCCATGCCGATTACGGCGAGAATGGCAAGAGGCTCAGCCACACACGCCTTGGATGGTGAATTGCTTCGGGACCTAGCGATGCGGCAACGCAAACGCCACGATTTCGTCACCGTTGCGCGACTGCAAGCCGCCATGACCGCCAGCTGCAACGACGACATACTGTCTTCCGTCCGTGCCGAGATAGGTCAAGGGGGTGGCGTTTCCGCCTGCCGGCAGGTGAAACTGCCAGACGACATTTCCCGTCTTGCCATCAAGCGCGCGGATGTATTGATCCGTCGTTGCAGCAATGAAGATCAAGCCGCTACGGGTGGCAACACTCCCGCCCATGCTGAATATTCCCGTGGGCAGACCAAAGGGCAGACGCAGTCCAAATGGCCCCATATCCTCTGTCGTTCCAAGGGGACGTTGCCATACGACGTTTCTTGTCAATAGATCGATCGCCTGCATCTGCCCCCAAGGCGGGCGGGTACAAGGGATATCAAGCACACCGAGCCAAGCTTTGACGACAATGGAAAAAGGCGTGCCATGCTCAGGATTATTTTGGAAGTCAGGCTGCGGATATGGCTGCTTCCATCCGCCCCATGGCGCGAAGAGCCCTTTGGCGAGAGCCGACGCATAGGGAAGCATCTGCAGTTGAAACGGCATGAATGTCGTATTGATAAACAAGAGTTTGCGTTCTGGATCGATCGTCGCGCCATACCAATCGGAGGTCCCGTCGAAGGCCGGCCAGCCGATGGTCGGTTTCACTCCTGGCGGCGTAAACAGACCGTCGTCTCGCATCCGCCGAAAGGAGATCCGGCAGAGAAGCTGATCGATGGGAGTTGCACCCCACATATCCGTTTCTCGAAGCTTGGGCGCGAGCAGTTGCGGCATGCCGGTCGAAAAGGGCTGTGTGGGCGAATAGCGTTCGCCCGGTATATCGCCCGGCGGCACCGGCCGCTCGTCGACCTCGGCCAAAGGATGGCCATCACGGCGGTCAAGGAGAAAAAGCTGGCCCTGCTTGCTGGTTTGAACAAGCGCCGGGATACTGCCGCTTCTATCGTCGGGGAGATCGACAAGCGACGGCCCCACGGGAAGATCGAAATCCCAGAGATCATGATGTACGGTCTGAAAATGCCATCTCTCCTGTCCGGTGGTAAGGTCCAACGCCACCAGGGAGCTTGAATAGCGATCGTCAAAAGATCTGCGCTGCCCCCCGAAATAGTCCGGGGTCGCGTTGCCGAGAGGTACGAAGACGAGATTGAGCTTTGGATCGGCCGTATAGACGCCCCAGCCGTTTGGCGTTCCACGCGTATAGGTTTCGTCTGCTGCAAGCGGCTTATTGGCGGGATCCTTTCCCATATCCCACGACCATGCAAGTCGCCCGGTGTTTGCGTCAAAGGCACGTATGACGCCTGAAGGCTCGCCGACGGTCTGATTGTCGTAGACCCATCCTCCCAGAACTATACGCCCGTTCAGGACAAGCGGCGGCGAGGAAATGAAATGAAACCCTGGCGGAACCGGCCCCATGTGATCGCGCAAATCGACCATTCCCCGCTCACCGAACTGCTCGCAAGGCTTGCCCGTATCGGCATCGAGTTCGAACAGCCTTGGAAGATCCGATGCGGTCGAGATTATGCGGTGCGCGCATGTGCCCGCGGATGTCACGGATGAGGCGTCGTAATATGAAACCCCGCGACAAGCTTGATAGACATTGTGCGACATGTCGCCGCCCGGATCATAACGCCATTTCAGCTTTCCCGTCGTTGCATCGAGCGCGATAACCTCGCGATGCGGTGTACAGAAATAAAGGCTATTTCCGACCTTTATCGGGGTCGCTTCAAAGCTGAACTCCCTGCCCTTGGAATTCTCACCCGCCCTCGGCTTGTCGCCGGTGGAAAACGACCAAGCTTGTTTCAAAAGATTGACGTTGTCAGGCGTGATTTTGTCGAGAGACGAATACCGGTCTCCCGCCGGCGTGCCTCCGTAGTAGGCCCAATCGCCTGCTGGACCAGCGTCGCTCTGGTCTCCATCCATGACCTTCCAGCGGGCAGGATCGCCGAAATTGATGGTCCTGGCTTCGGTGATCCGATAGCCCGAACCAAAGACGAAGATCAGGATCGCCAATGCAAAAACGAGATTGGCGAGGAGGATCATTCTTGCCCTTGCCAAGCGCTCGATGCGGCCGGCAACCCAGGGGGACCAGATCCATAAGCCAAGAACCGCCGGAGCGACCAGTCTCGGGATAAGCGCCCAGCCATCGAATACGGATTCGGTCAGAGCCCATGCCAGAGTTCCGATCAACAATAACGTGTAAAGCCACGGACCGAAGACGCTTCCCCTGGATAACAGCACTGCAACACATGAAAGGATGATACCAGCTATCAGATAATAGGGCGTGCCGCCGAGTACGAACAGCCATGCGCCAAGGCACGCAATGGTGATGCCGATCAGCCCGACGAGACAGGCCGTAAAAATGAAAAGAACGCGCATCAAGGCTCCTCCCGTTGGCGCGAAGCACGGTCAAGCGTTCGACCGATTAGAAGTAAGCCATCTCACTTGTTCTCGGAGGCAAGCTCTCCCGGCTTGAATCTCCCGGGCTCGGCTTCTTGTGAGGGAATGGCATCCGACGACGTGGGAGCTCGGTGAGTTTCATCCTCCGACTCCGGCACCACGCCGGCATGATGGTCATCAGGCGATGTTTTCGGGAGATCTTCGTCACGCGCCTTTAGCTCACGTTCCGCATCCAACCAATGGCGCAGCTCCTGCCCATCCGGCTTTCCTTCCATTTCCCACCTGGCATGGGCAGCCTTTCTGATGTCCTCTTTGGTCATCGGAAAACCCTTTCACAGATACCGACATCCAACTGCGCCGGAGCCGCGGAGTTCCCGAACGGACCAGACCTTCAATGAATCCGGTCGGCGATCGATCATGGGAAATCCTCCTGTATTTACGGCGGCTCAGGTGCAGGGTGGTTCGAGCTGACCACAGGCATCATTCCGTGGACAGAAACTCTTCGACCGTCACAATTTTGGCCTGTACGGAAAATCGCCTTTCAAACAGCGTAAGCGCTGCGTCATGTGCATCGTCATCACCACTGCATACGGCGTCCTTCAAGATGATAACGCCATAACCGAGATCGATGGCGCCAAGTGCCGCAGCCAGGACGCAGACGTCCGTCTCTCCTCCGCTTATAACCAGAGTGTCGACGCCTTGACGGGACAATATCTGATGCAGACGACCATCCACCCACGGCGAATAGGTGAACTTGTCAAAGATGCGCGCCGGCGGCGTCAAGGCTCGAAAGACTGGAAGCACGTCCATCAATTCTTGAGGCAGATTGCTGGCGGTCATCATGTTCCATTTCTCGTAATAGTCCCGCCATTTGCCTGGCATGATGTCCGGCTGTGCCGGTGGCATGAAGCGCGTGAAAATCGTCCGTTCGGGAAATCGCCCAGCCACCTCGCCAACCTGATCCAGCGTGCGCGCCATCCAAGGCACCTGCCAGGGAGTTGGTTCAAAGAACATACATTGCATGTCGATGCACAAATGCAGCCAGGTTTTCATCCCGCCACCATCCAGCCAAACAGGAATTCAGCCGCGATATTTACCCTCGTTCATGTCACGCGGATCATAGTTGAGATCCCAGTCCTTTTCGGGTTCGGCCGATCCGGGAGGGGTCTTGTTTACGGTTGCGTCGCTGGAGCCGGTAATGACCCGTGGCTTGGCGCTCGCGACGCCATCACTCTCACTGCCATGCAACAGCTTCCGATACTGACCTTTGGCGTCCTGAGGGGGATCTCCCCTCTTCTTGCCGCCTGGATTGTTCGATTTGGCCATTGTGATACCTCGCTTGCTTGTCGGACCTCATGGAAGCTGAATTCCTAATGTTCGGCCGAGCCCGGGCGGGCCGTTCTTGCATGCTGGTGCGCCAAGATGCTGGCCGGTGTTATGTTCGCCACCGCAGCTTGGAGCTTGTTCTTCCAGCCGCTCACGACATCCGCTTCACCGTCCATCATCGCATCGAAGCCGATCCGGGCGACTTCCGCAGGATTATCCTTGCTGGCTTGGCCAATTTCCGTGTCCATTAAGCCGGCCCGCTTGAAGAAATTCGTGTCCGTTGCCCCAGGCATCAGGCAACTGACGGACACGCCGGTACCTTTCAACTCTTCGCGCAGCGCGAAGGAGAAGCTATTGATAAAGGCTTTGGTACCATTGTAGATCGCCTGGTAAGCGCCCGGCAGGAACCCGGCAATCGAGCCGGTCAGCAGAATGCGACCATGGCCGCGGCTTCTCATCTGATTTCCGACGTGCTGGATCAGATACACGGTTCCGACGATATTGGTATCAATGACCTTTCTGGCGCGGGTAAAGTCTTGATCGAGAAATTGCCGGCCCAATCCCTGACCGGCATTTGCCATGAGCAAATCAACCGGGCGGCCGGCCGTGGCGATGCTTGCCAGAAGCGTGTCGACTCCGGATGGTGACGAAAGATCCGTCTGCACCGCCAGCACCTCGCCGCCAAATTTTCTGAGTTGGGCTGCTGCGGTTTCGATATCGCTCTCGTCGGCCGCCACGATCAGATTGTAACCTTCCTCGGCGGCGCAGACCGCGAGTTCATAACCGATGCCGCTCGAGGCACCCGTGACGACAGCCAGTCCTTTTTCCAAAGCCCGTTTGGCCATAAGCCTGCTCCTTCCTAAGGTTTGAGCACGACTTTCACGCAACCGTCCTGTTTGTCGCGAAAAAGCTTGTAAAGGTCGGGCCCATCTTCAAGGGCACCGCGATGTGTAACGACGAAGGAAGGATCGATTTCGCCCTTTTCGATACGTTCCATCAACATGGGCAGGTAATGTTGCACCGGCGTCTGCGCCATCTTGAAAGTCAGTCCTCTATTGATCGCCGACCCCATCGGAATCTTGTCGAGATATCCGCCATAAACGCCGACGATCGATACGGTGCCGAAGTTGCGGCAACAATGGATGGCCTGGCGCAAGACGTGGGGCCGGTCCGTACCCATGAAGGTCGCGACCTTGATGCGATCCCATCTCGAATCCCAACTGGCGGAAGCCTCCGCCTCAGTTCCCACCGCGTCGATACACGCGTCGGCACCACGTCCTCGGGTCATTTCCATGATACGGTCATAGACATCTTCTTCCAAGAAATTGACCGTCTCGGCACCGCCGGCTTCCGCCAGCAAAAGACGCGCTCGAACGGTATCGATGGCGATAACGCGTTCAGCGCCTAGCAGGAAAGCCGACCGAATGGCCATTTGACCCACGGGGCCACATCCCCAGATCGCGATCGTATCGCCTGGTTGGATGTCGCAGAATTCTGCCGCCATATAACCGGTCGGGAAGATATCGGAGAGAAAAAGGACTTGTTCGTCATCCAGCCCATTTGGAACCTTGGCTGGTCCGACATTGCCATAGGGAACGCGTAGATACTCGGCCTGACCGCCACTGTATCCGCCAAGGAGGTGAGAATAGCCGAACAGGCCAGCCGGCGAATTGCCCCACAGCTTCGTTACCTTCGAACGATCGGGATTTGTCCGCTCGCAACCGGAGAAGAAACCGCGCTTGCAAAAGAAGCATTCGCCGCAGGCGATCGTGAAGGGAACGACCACGCGGTCTCCGACGGCTAGCGTCGAGATCCCTTTGCCCACCTCGACGACTTCTCCCATGGTTTCATGGCCCATGATATCGCCGCTTTCCATGGCCGGCATCACGCCGTCATAGAGATGGAGATCGGAACCGCAGATCGCGCATGCGGTTACCTTTATGATGATATCGCGTTCATCTTCTAACCGCGGATCGGGAACGCTCTCGCACCGTATGTCATGCTTGCCATGCCAGGTCAGTGCTTTCATCGGTTCCTCCAATATCTCGATCCTGCGCCAAACAGTCGAGCCGCAACGATGTTCCCAAGCGACTGAAATTTGCCGGCCGAGGGTTCAAAGCTGATCAACCGATGGGAAGCCGGCGCACCATCGCCGGCATAGACCTTGGAGATGTTCGAGTGCTGCAAATAACCGACATCGGCAAAGGACGATTTGAAAAAGGAACTTTCGAGTCGGAAGGAGGTTTGGATGTGAAACGCTGGTTTCTAGCGCAGGGAAAGTACAGCCATGCCCGTCTTCGAAAAGGGAAAATACGGTGCTTTAATCGCCTATATCTTATTGGCGGTGCTTATCGGCTGTGTATTGGTTGCGGGAGCCCTTTTCTTTTATCACCGTGAGCCGCAACGGCCCGGTCAGCCCTCGCCCCATGCCCTGGATCAATCCCAATAGTATGAAGAAAAGGCCGGCACCACTTAATCGCTATCGCAAGCGGCGTCTCCCGCCAGACGCGCCATGAATCCAATCCGGCCCAGCGGCCTTTGAATTCATGACGCGCCTCAGGAGGCGGCTCGCCAGCGGATTTGCGAGCCAGGAGGGACCGGCGTTGACTTCCCTCCGGCGGCCGAACCCGTATGTGTGGGATTTGTTCCTGAGGGGAGATAAATATCGAACCGGCACCGTGTGGATCACATTCGGCGCAGATTGCGTTCACCTTCCGGCGCGAAAACCCAAGGCTTTTGGTCCGCCAGCGGTCCACGATCTTCTAGAGAGCACTGCCGCAGTTCTTGGAACAAAGGCGATGCTCCTTGAATTGCCGGCAGTCTCGAAACGAAAGTCTCGTTCGACGGGTGAATGACCATGCTGGGATCGGCAGCCACGCACCATTGCAATTGGCTTGCGTTACACCTCCGAGGATATTCAAAACAACTCGACCCCGAGTATGGCAAGCAGGTTTTCAAATGAGGAACTTTCGGAGCGGAGCGAGGTTCGAAGCCGAAATCTGCGCTATAGACCAAGGACGCCTCGGCCAGCATTCGCCGACGCTCTGGACCAATTTCGCCGGTACCGCCACCATTGATTTGAACAGCGCAGGCGGTATCGCCGACCCTTCGCCGAAAAATGCAGGTTTTGGGGCAACCTTCCGTATCGCTGCAAGTTGGGAGGAAATGAAGACCGAGGCGGTTCAAAACACTGTACAGTCAGGGAAGGAGTTTGTAGGTCGTTTTGGTCCCGGCATGGAAACGATATCATGGTTGGCAGCTACAGCAAGATGTTTGCAGGCAAGCGGGTTCTCATCGTTGAAGATGAGTATTTGCTGGCCGACGAAACGCGCCGCCAGCTCAAGAGGCTAGGAGCGACCGTTATTGGCCCGACCGGGCGTGTTGATGTTGCTCTGGAATTGATTGATGACGAGGAGATAGATGTCGCTATTCTCGATATATATCTCGACGGAGAACTGGTGTTCCCTGTTGCGGAGCGACTACAGGAACTCAATATCGCTTTCGTCTTTGCTACCGGATATGATCCTTCCATCGTGCCTGCGTCGTTCAAGGGATTTTTATTGAACGAAAAGCCATTCGAGTTGGAGAAGATCGCACAAGCGCTATTTGGTCCGCGTCCTGTCGGCATGTGAAAATAAAGCGACGCATCTGATTTTTGCACGCCATTGATGGCGATGAGGACCGCCGCCCATGCGCTGGGAGGGATGGATGCGAATCCCTCTGCAAGGCCATTGTTTCTCGATGCAGACGAGTATGGTGTCCCGCGCTATCGAGGCTTCATGGTTCTCCACGGCGTGCCACAGCACGCAACTTGGTCTCTACCTCAAAACAGGGGGCACACTTCGGAAGACTTCGCCCCGCTTCGTTCGATACTTAGACCTTTGCCAGTTTGGAGGTGATCTTCTGACCGCCCGGCTCGCTCAGCCGCATTGATGCGCGAGGATCGGCTTTGCATTCACTTTGAATTCACGCAGAGCGAATTATGATCGGATAACCTGAGCTAGGCTGGCCAATGAACGATTCGACAACTGCACATAGTAAAATGTTTTCCGGCAAACGGCTCTTGATCGTCGAGGACGAATATTTCCTTACCGAACGGACAAGCCAGAAGTTGCGTTCACTGGGAGCTATCCTGATCGGCCCGATGGCTAACGTCCCGCGCGCTCTCGATTTGATTGAAGGCAATCAGGTGGATGCCGCGATTATCGACATCCGGCTTGATCCAGATCTTGCGTATGCGATGGCTGAAGCGCTTGAAAAACTCGGACTTCCTTACGTATTTGCCGTCGCGGATAACCCGCCACCGCAATTTTCCGGCTTCGTCCTGCGAGAAAAAGCTGATGATATCGAGCATATCGCCATGGCGTTGTTCGGTACGCGGCGGCTGGATATCTGAGAACTGGAATATCAATAAAGGTCTTCGTCAAGCTGGGCCGCGAGCTGCTGGCGAGCCCGGTTGATGCGACTTTTTACGGTGCCAATCGCACAACCGAACTTCGTGGCAGCATCTTCGTAGGAGCGGCCTTCGATCACCACATACTCCAGCACTATCCGATAGTGTTCCGGCAGACGGTTGCAGGCCCGCTGCAACTCCTTTGCCCGGATCGTCCATTCCTGCGACGCTGGGGCGATGCCGACGTCGGATATGCATTTCTTGTTACCCGGAGCCTCGCGTTTGGCGATGCGGAACTTTGTGCAAAATGTATTGCGCATGATGGTGAACAGCCACGATTTCAACCGAGTGCCAGGATCGAACTGGTCGATATTGGCCAGAGCTTTTGTCAGCGTCTCTTGAACCAAATCATCGGCATCCGTCGAATTTCGGTGGAATGTTCTGGCGAAGGCGCGCAGGGCCGGAATGAGCTCCACGATTTCAGCCTGCAAACGATTGGAACGGGACAGGTGGATCACGGTATTCTCCTTTGCCGTATCGCTCATTCAACAGCTCTGATCCGGATGCGGACCTGACATCTTTGGCAGCGCCAGATGCATGCTATCGTTGATTTCAAATGAAGCTACTTCGCGTTGTGACATTCGCCGCATTAGGGAAATGACCCAAGACCATTCTGAGGTCCACTCAAACGCTTTCACACTTCGAAGGAACGGCTCCGTGCCCAGCATGTTCCATGAGATAAGGAGAATCTTTCGGATGGCTCTTCATCCTTTGCGGCTCATTTAAAGCCGGCACATAAGACTTTGTCTCGGCGATGTTCGATATCCAAACTCTATCAGAATCCGCGCGGCGAAAGTAAACGCAGAACATTCACGCCACTGAGACGCGTCACCCTTGCCTCTCGTCCTGCAGGCGAATGCGAGGTGGTCTTTCGACCATAAAACTATGGGCGCTGCACCGCAGAAGATATACTTCCGGTTCCGGATTCTGCAGCATTGTAAAACCTGCGCTGCGCAGCATCGCCTCCATTGCCGCCTTGTTCGGTATGAACCAGTTTGTCGGGTCCCCAGCATAGCGATTTTCGACGAAGAACAGCTTCGGATAATCAGGACGATTGAAAATCTCCTTGTCCTCGAAGTCGTAATCATCCTTCAGTTCCGGCGTATCGTCCACTCCGCGCTGCATACATTGAAACAGCATCAGATCCTTGACGACGTGCTCGCGAAGCAGGTCAAGCGCCAATAGCGGATGACGCAGATGATAGAGGACACCCATGAAAAGGACGAGATCAAACTTTTCGCGCAGTTCCGCGACCTCGTAGACCGACATTTGCCGGAAGTCGATGTCAACCTCGGCCTGCTTTGCCACGAATGCGGCTTGCCGCAGATAATGCGGATCGGTATCGATCGCCACGACGCGATCTGCATTGCGCCGTTTCATCTCAAGCGAATAAAATCCCGCGTTGCAGCCGATATCGAGAACGGTCTTGCCCGTCAAATCCGTGGGAACGACTTCCTTGAAGCGCCGCCATTTAAAGCTTGGATAGTCCCCGAGAAAATGATCGGGCGCTGTTTCGATGCCCTTTATGCGCAGGTTGTGAAACCATGGCGCCAGTTCGGCGATCTGGCGCCGCAACTCCTCTTCGCTCTGCATGATCACGCTCCGATTGAAAGACCCGTCGGGCGCCGGATTGGCATGGTCTTATGACGTGCCCGTTGGATAAATTGCGGTTCGTGAAGCGCCTGGCGAAACCAGGCAACGGTATATTCCAGGCCTTCGGTGAGATGAACTTTTGGCTCCCAGGACAAGAGCTGCTTTGCCCGAGCGATGTCCGGCCGCCGACGCTGCGGATCGTCGGTAGGCAGCGGCCGATAAGCAATGCCTGAGTTTGTTGGCACCATCTCCAGGATCACTTGCGCAAGTGCTTTGACGGTAAACTCCCCGGGATTGCCGAGATTGATGGGCAAGCCGGCGTTTGGCTGCACATTCATTGAGCGGATCAGCCCCTCGACGAGATCGGACACGTAACAGAAGGATCTCGTCTGGTTGCCATCCCCGTAAATCGTCAATGGCTCATGCTGCAGCGCCTGGACGATGAAATTCGAGACGATACGCCCGTCATTCGGCTGCATGCGAGGGCCATATGTATTGAAGATGCGCACGACGCGCGCGTCGACAGATCCCGCACGCAAACTATCGAAGCAAAGGGCCTCTGCCGCACGTTTTCCTTCGTCGTAGCATGCGCGTGGTCCGATGCAATTGACGTGACCCCAATAGTCTTCCTGCTGCGGATGTTCCTCCGGATCGCCGTAGACCTCGCTCGTGGAGGCCTGCAGGAAGGAGGCGCCGTGACGCTCTGCCAGTTTGAGGAGATTCCCCGTTCCGGCCACGCTGGTCATCATCGTGTGGATAGGGTCGGCCTGGTAGAATGGCGGAGAGGCCGGGCATGCCAGGTTGTAGATCTGATGAAGCGGCTCGACGATCTCGAGCTCCTCGCATATGTCATGCTCGATAAGAGTGAAATTAGGGTGATTTTGCAATGACTCGATATTATCGGGCGAGCTTGTCAAAAAGCTATCGACACAAATGACCCGATGGCCGCCGCCCATGAGTGCGTCGCAAAGATGAGATCCGACAAAGCCTGCGCCTCCGGCAACGAGGATGTTCTTTTTGACTACCTGCCGCATGCAATTTCTCCTTTGATTGCTACGCTAACGCACGTCGGCCTGCTCGATTTTCCGGCAGACTTTCCGATAGAAGGTTCGCCAATTGCCTGGCGCGAGCACGGCCGGTGTGATCACCGTGAACGATGCGTTGCGCGAGATCGGCCATTCCGCGCCTCGTTTCCTCCGAAAGGCCGGTCAGCGCGCTGACCACGCCTGCGGCATCATGCGCGATCAAGATCGAGCGATCTCGTGGGAAAAGCTCATCGAGGCCCCGCCAGAAATCGCTGATGATCGGCGTGCCGCAAGCGGCGGCCTCAAACAGACGCACACTTGGCGACCAGCCCGCCTCGATCATGTCGGATCGGGTAATATTAAGGGTAAATCTTTGCCGGCTGTAAAAGGATGGATGATCGGCGGGCGTGAGATGTTCGATGCGAGTTACATTCTCGGGCCAGTCGATATCAGCGGGAAATTGCGGCCCGGCAACGATAAAGCGCATATGCGGCAGCTGCCGCGCCGGCTCTATCAGAAGCTTCTGCAATTTCTCCTGGCGGTCGCGGCTGTAGGTGCCAAGATAGCCGAGATCCCAAAAGGTCTCCTCGCCCGTATTCCTGTAACGCCGCTCATCGACCGAGCAATAGAGAGCTTCCGCGCGTGAGACGCCAAATTCGGTCATCAACCGGTCGAGGACGCCTCCCCCCGAAAAAGACAGATAGACATCGAACAGCGGCATTTGACGCCTGGCGATATATTCCTGATTATCCTGTCCGAGTTTCGCAAGGGTGACCGGCGTGTCGATATCATAGAAGCATAAGAGCCGGGGCTTTAGCGCGGCAATCGTATCGATCACCGTTATGCCATCCGGCACATAGGAACCGATGATGACGGCATCGGCGGCGATCAATCGCTGCCTAAAGCGGCTCCTGAGTTCATCGATATTGCCGTAATAAGAAAGCTCACAGAAATCCGGATCGCGAAGATCTCTCTGCGCCGCATACCAGGCGACATCCCGCTCTAGGAAAAGCACATGATGCCCCTCGGCATGGAGACCTCTGATCAGGGAGCGGAACGTCGTGGCATGACCATTTCCCCACGATGAAGACAAGGAGAGGCCTAATATCACGATGTCGAGTGCACGGCTCATTCGGCAGCCTCCTTGCTCGCAAAGCGGGACCGCAAGAGTTGATCGACTTCGACGGCCCGATGCTGGTAAGTGTGCTCGCCAAGCACCCTCGCAAGCGCTCTTTTGCCGGTTTCTGCCGCGCGTTCGGGTGTCAGAGCAGACAGGATTTCACGCACATCCCGGCCGTCGCGCGCGACGAACACCTCCTCGCTCGGCGTCAGAAAATGGTCAATTCCTTCCCAATAGTCGGTGATAAGGCAGGCGCCGGCACCCGCCGCTTCGAACACGCGCGTGGCGGGTGAAAAGCCGTTATCGGCCATGCTCTCGCGCGAGATGTTGAGCACTGCTCTCGGCGTCACGTTGAAGGAATTGTGATCGCGGGTGGGCACGTGCCCGACATAGCGGACATTGCCCGACATCGGCTTGTCGTCCCAGCCCGCGCCACCCAGAAGAAAGCGCTGCGAAGGCATGGCTGCAGCCGGCTCGAGGAAAAAGGCTTCGACCCGCGCCTCACGATCGGGCAGGCGATTGCCAAGGAAGCCGAGGGTCGCCTCGAAACGAGGATCGGCGGTGACGGGATGATGTGTCTGCGGATCGAGCGCGTTGTAGATCGGAATACATGCAGGCGCGCCAAGCTGCCGGTATTTTTTTACGACAGGCTCCCCACCGCCATAGGTCAAAATCAGATCAATGCCACCAAGCGCCTTGCGAAGCGGATGTTCCCTGGATGTCTGCATTTCGGCAAGCGTCGCCGGCGCATCCACATCCCAGAATATTTTGAGCGCCTCCGGCCGGGCGGCCGTCATGACCTCCTGCAAAAGCAGATCGTCTTCGAAGCCGACGCCGCTCGTCTTGATGACAACATCGGCAAGGGCGGCCTCGACTGCAACCTTCTTCAAGGCGGCAATTGTCCCATTATAGACGACGACCTCACACCAATCGGGCGGATCGATATCGCGATGTTCCTGGCGCTGATAGACGTCCGGCTCATAGAAGGTGATGCGATAACCCCTGGCCGCCAATGCTTTCAGCAGGCCGCGATAATAGGTGGCCGCACCGTTCCAATAGGCCGAAAGAAGGCTCGAACCGTAGAAAGCGATCTTCATTCCGCAACCTCCTGTCTATCCACTGCATTGTGCCGATCCAGAATTTTCAGGAGTTCGTCCACGCGATGGCCGCAGGTGTGCCGCGTGCGTACGCGCTCCAGGCCGGATGCAATCAGCGCATCGGCGAGCGCCCGGTCCGAAAGGACATCGCGAATGAGGCGGGTCATTTCGTCACCAGTTCTGGCTATGAGAAAATCTTTGCCGGGCCGGAAAAGCTCCTCGCAATCGTCCCATGGCGCGGACATCAGCGGAATCCCGCAGGCGAGCGCCTCGAAGACACGTATCGTCGGAATGCCTGGCAGGGATTCAACATAGGGGCGACGGGGAATATGCACGGTCACCCGGTTTTCGGCAAATGCCCGCGGCACCTCGGCATTGGCGATCCAGCCGCCGTAATGGATGCCGGCTTTGCGCAGAGCCTCAAGCGCGGCCGGAGGATAGCGCACACCTCGCACGCTGGTCGTAAGTGCGTATTTCCCGATACGGCTCGCAGGCTCAACGAGAAAACGGCCGATCTCGGCACTGCGTTCATCGTCGCCCCAATTGCCGATCCATATGAGATCGCCCTTCTTTTCCACCTTGGGCATCGGCCTGAACAACGCCTCGTCGGCGGCTTCGTGCCACGTGAAGACATTGTTTCCCCACCCTGCCTTGAGATAGCGCTGACGCAAAGTCTCGCCAAAAGCGAGAATAAGGTCATAGTTCTCAAGATCGAGGCCTGCGATTTCGCTCCGTGCGGAGACGGCGCGATGGTGCGTGTCATGGAAGATGAGTGTGAAACGCCCACCGATGCGTCTGGCTTTACCAAGGCGCTTAACGAGTGCGGGATCCGTCCACTCGTGGACGACGACGACATCAGCATCGCTAATCGCCTCCTCGTGGTCGAAGGCGCTGTCGTAGGAGAGTGATGTCAACTGCGGGAATGTACGGCGGAAAGCTTCCAGCGCCTGCGGACCCTGATCCATGAAGAGATTGCGGCGGCTCCAGGAATCGGAAGGCTCCAGGGCAATCGCACTATGTCCGCGCTTGAGGAGCTCACGCATGACCCCCCGCAGGAAATGCGCATTGCCATGGTTCCAATCCGAAACGAGAGAGTGCGTGTAGAATACGAATTTCATGGATGCACCGCCTCCCTCTCTTCGGCATGTTGCATGGCACTTGCGTAAACGTTCAGAAGCGAGCGGCACTGATGATCGAGCGAATAGGCCTGCGATCGATTTTGTGCCGATAAACCTTTCTCTTTCCGCAGCCTCTCGTCCTCTGACAGCAAATCGATCGCATCGGCAAACCCGACGGCATCGTGCGGATCTGCAAAGAGTGCGGCTCCGTCCCAAAGCTCGCGATAGGTCGGAATATCCGCTAATACGAGCGCGGCTCCGGCACGGGCTCCCTCAAGCGCAGCGAGCCCGAAGGGTTCGTAGAGTGAAGGCGACACGACGATACCGGCCTGGGCCATAACGGCGGCAACCTGGTGATGATGCAATTCTCCCAGCTGAACGGCATGCCTGATGGAAAAATGCTGGCCGGACGGCCCATCCACAGCCCCCGCCATAAATATCTTTGAGCGAGAGAGGCGTGCGGCTGCATCCAATACCGCACCATTCTTACCATCGTCCCACCATCGGCCAACCGCCAGGGCAAAATTCTCCTTTGGAGCCGGCTGCGCATGGAGTTCGCTTGAGTTATGGACGACCTTCAAAGGGGAGATCGGCCCGTAACACGTTTGGAGCGCATGCGCGTGACTATGACTCGGCGCAACGACGATATCGGCGCGGTCGAAACCGCGCCGGTTGCGCGAGAATTGCCATCTCCATGGATCGGGGACACCCACACCGCGCACGGATTGAAACCATGTCACCACGCATGAATGCGAAACAACGACGACAGGCAGATCGATATCGAGACCAGCAGCCTGTGAGGGGAGATTGAGATGAAGCAAGTCTATCGAATACCGATCGATAAGCTCCCCGAGAAGATGGGAAATGGTGTCGAGCTCATCTTCATTTCCCGCCGTCCAATCCAAGGGCGCATCCAGCCAAACCAATGGCCCCATTGCAATTGCTTCCTGCTCCTGTTCGGAGGAAGGCGACGGCCCAAGCCCGGCGAACACTGTGTTGACCCCAAACCGCTGTAATCCCTTGGCGAGATCCATCGCGTATCGCCATACGCCGCCGACGGCATCCACCGTCATGAGAACCGTCCGTGGCTTGGGAGCGTTAAGCTTATAACCGGGCGAAGGCATTAAATTGGATTGGCAGACATCGACCTCTCCATTCATGCTGAGGCCCTCCGCTCGCGATAAGAATCGCCTAGACGATTGCTCACGAGCCAATCGCAAAGGTCACGCACACCGTTGCGCCATGATATTTCAGGTTCCCAGCCGATGACTTTGCGCAATGCGCTGGTGTTCGTGACGAAGTAAAGCTGATCCCCAACGCGCCAGTCGGAATGCATGGTCGCAATCGGCCTGCCGATGATCCTTTCGATTTCCCTGAGCACGATGCGAATACTCACGGCATTATCAGGTCCTCCTCCGAGGTTGAAGGCCTTGCCTTTCGCTTCATCGATCGAGCTCAGCAGGCTCCGATAGGCACGGACGGCATCATCGACATGTAAAATGTCTCGCACTTGCCGGCCGTCGCCATAAATCGAAATCGCTTCATCGTTCAGTGCGCGGATCAGGAAATGAGCGACCCAGCCTTGATCTTCGGTGCCAAACTGCCGTGGGCCGTAAATGCAGCTCATACGCAAAACAGCGGTGAGCGATCCGAAGGACTTGGCATAGTCGAGAACATATTGATCGGCGACACCCTTGGAGCAGCCATATGGCGTGCAGAAATTCAGTCCGCGATCCTCGTCGAAGCCGTGCTCGCGCAGCAATTCGTCAGCGGGTATATAGCGGTCTTCCAATCCGGCCATCGCGATGTCGTGGATGTCGCCATAAACCTTGTTCGTACTCGAAAAGATGACCGGCGCCCTGTTGCCCGCCTTGCGGACCGCTTCCAGCACGTTGAGCGTTCCGCGGGCATTCGTCTCAAAATCATGGAAGGGATGGTCGAGGCTGGTCGTCACCGCCGTTTGAGCCGCAAGGTGAAAGACTGCCCGCGCCCCTATGAAATATGGGGCGATGGCATCGAAGTCGCGGATATCCGCGATTGCCGATTGAACGCGATCACCGTGATTGCTTTTCAGCCAGCGAAGATTCTGCTCGACGCCGGGCCGGCTAAGATTGTCGAGGACGATCACGTCCTCACCGTCTCTAAGATAGCTGTCGGCGAGATTGCTTCCTATGAAGCCGCTGCCGCCAACGATGATGATGGGGCCTTCGGAGAATCTCATGACATGAGCCCTCGTTCCTTGAGATGCTTGGTCATCTCCGCATTCCTGTCGATAGCCTCGGTCGCCAGAACCCAATCCGCAAAGGACTCGAGCGACCCATCGAGATGGTAACGCGGCTCGAAGCCGAGCAATTCTCTCGCTTTTGAAATATCGGCGAAGCAATGACGGATATCGCCGCTGCGGGATTTGCCGGTAATATCGGGCGCCAACTCCGGGGCTCCCATGGCAGCGGCAAGCAGCATTGCGACCTGCGCTATGGTATAGGCTTGGCCGCTGCCTATATTGATGACGTGACCTGCCGCCGGCTTGCGCTCCAGAGCCAGACGAAAGGCACGGGCGACATCGCGCACATGAACAAAGTCACGGCGCTGATTGCCATCTTCGAAAATCATGGGCGGCTGGCCATTGGAAAGACGCGAAGCGAAATTAGCGAGCACGCCCGTATAGGGATTGGAAAGCGCCTGACCGGCACCAAAGACGTTGAACAGACGTAGTGCTACTGCCTCGATGCTATAGGCGCGGCCGAAGATGAGCGTCTGGCGCTCCTGCGCATATTTGGTCAGCGCGTAGATCGAGACCAGATCGACGGGCTTTTCCTCATCCGTCGGCGCAGGCAGGAGCGGCTCTCCGTTGGGGCTCAGTGGATCCCACAGACCCTCGGCGAGACGGCTGACATCGCGCCGGATATAGCCGAGGCGATGCCCCACCGGCGAAGCATACATGCCCTCGCCATAAACGCTCATTGAGGATGCAACGACTATTCGCTTGATCGGAAGGCCGATCATGGCTTCCAGAAGAACGGCGGTACCGAGATCGTTGGTACCTACATAACGGGCAATCTCGTACATGGACTGGCCGACACCGACCTCCGCCGCCAGGTGGATGACGGCATCAATGCCTTGCAAAGCCTCGCGGACCGCCCCTTTATCGCGCACATCAGCACGAACAACATCCGTTGTATCCATCACGTTCTGGAAGCCAGAAGGACCGTGAACCTGATCGATCAGCGCATCAAGAATGCGTACCTGATATCCGTTTTCAAGCAGTTCCTCAGTGACATGCCGACCAATAAAACCGCATCCACCGGTGACGAGAATATGTGACATTGAACATCCTGGGCTGTTGAGTTGAGAGGTTTTTGATCGCCCCTAACAGTGATCCCTAAGGAATGTTCCTGACGCTATGACATCATTATCTTTGTAGACTTCTTCCATGATGCGCTTCGTTTCGCTCGCCAGGTGAGATCCTTGTACCTGCCGCGAAGCATCTTCATCATCTTCTGGAACAAGCCATGCGCATGCCAGTTAGGCACGCGTCTTCGATCCAATTCGACGATCGGATGGCTAGAACTCCCAGGAGAGTATGAATGAACGCGATCACATCAGTGCAGGCAGACAATATGAAAGCCGCCGTCGTGACGAGCCCCGGGCAGCTGCACGTACAACGCATGGCTATGCCCGAACCGGCCGCCGGCCAACTGCGCGTGAAATTGGAAGGATGTGGTGTATGCGCCTCGAACCTGGTGCCATGGTCAGGCCCCGAATGGATGCGGTTTCCGACAGAGCCCGGCGGACTGGGACACGAAGGTTGGGGGACTATCGATAAAATCGGAGATGATGTCACCGGCTTTGCTGTTGGTGATCGCGTTGCGACTTTAAGTCAGCATGCCTATGCCACCTACGACCTCGCCGATCAGGGTGACCTTGTCCGGCTACCCGTCTGGCTCGATAATCGCCCGTTTCCGGGAGAGCCGTTGGGTTGCGCTATGAATATTTTCAAGCGATGCGACGTTCAGCCGGGGCAGCTCATCGCCATTGTCGGAATTGGCTTCCTCGGTGCTTTGCTGACGCAGCTGTGCGTGGCTACCGGCGCGCGTGTCATTGCGATTTCCCGAAGGCCATTTTCTCTGGAAATCGCCAGACGCGCGGGAGCGTTCGAAACTATAGAGATGACGGACCATTGGCAGATTATCGAGAAAGTGAAGCAAGTAACGCAGGGGCAATTCTGCGATCGAATGATCGAAGCCGTTGGCAAGCAATGGCCGCTTGATCTCGCAGCCGAACTGACGCGCGAGCGCGGACGCCTCATCATTGCGGGTTATCATCAGGATGGCCCAAGACAGATCAACATGCAGTTGTGGAATTGGCGAGGGCTCGATGTCGTCAATGCTCACGAACGGGATCCTGCCGTTTATCTTCAAGGCATTCGCGACGCGATCGCGGCAATCGAGGCCGGTCAGCTCGATCCATGGTCCTTCCTGACACATCGCTTTCCGCTTGAGCGGCTTGATGATGCCTTGAACATGACGCGGGACCGCCCTGACGGCTTCCTCAAAGCCCTGGTGTTATATCAATGAGCGTTCGCGACGAATACGCTGGGCGGAGCCGGGACAACGGCCTCCGGCTTGGTTTTCTGGGTGTCGGCTGGATTGGCAGGCACCGCATGAAGGCTATTCTGGACACGGGATTGGTCGGAAAGACATTCATTTGCGATCCGTCGGCGGAGATGGCGCAAACAGCCGCGGAGCTTGCCGGGCAGGCCAAGATCGTACCTCGCTTCGATGATTTGCTGGCCGAACCGCTCGATGGAATCGTCATCGCGACGCCAAGCGCCTTGCACGCAGAACAGACCGTTGCTGCCCTGGAGCAGGGCATTGCCGTCTTTTGCCAGAAGCCGCTGGGGCGCACCCGAACCGAAGTCGAACAAGCGATTGCGGCAGCCCGGAAGGCAAACCGCTTGATGCAGGTGGATCTTTCCTACAGGCATACGAAAGCCATGAGCCTCATCCGTGACCTTGTCCGCAAAGGAGAGCTCGGCCGGATCTTCGCCGTCGATATGGTCTTTCATAACGCCTATGGACCTGACAAACCTTGGTTTTACAACAGGCAACGCTCGGGCGGTGGCTGCGTCATGGATCTCGGAATCCATCTGGCCGACCTGGCATTATGGACACTCGACTTCCCGGCCATCTCCGGAGTCCAAAGCTGCCTTCTTCGAAAGGGAGCGCCAATCCCTCCTGGCAGCAACGATGTAGAAGATTTCGCCTTTGCGACCGTGACCTTATCCAATGGCGCCACTCTCCGGTTGGCCTGCTCCTGGGGCCTCAACGCCGGCCGCGATGCTGTCATCGGCGCAAACTTCCACGGAACGGAGGGAGGGGCCGCCATGCGGAACCTCAACGGTTCTTTCTATGATTTTGCCGCAGAACGATACAAGGGAACCCGCACCGATCTCCTTGTCGAACCGCCGGATGAATGGGGCGGCCGGGCAGCGGCAGCCTGGGCAACGCGTTTGGCCAAAGACAATAGCTATGACCCTGCCTGCGAGGGCCTGATCAATTCTGCCGCGGTTATTGACGCAATATATGCCGCCGGGAGTGACCGGATCGGCAAATACTGATTTTGTGAAACAGCTGGAACCAGCGACCCTCAGGTGAGTTCGATGCGATCTCAATGCATCAACTTATGGATCGCTACGATGCAATCGGGTGAAAGCCGCGGTTCGGGAGCACCGACACAAAGGTCGGATGTTCTTTCCGAAACGACACTTCCGCGCTGGGTGGTTCGTTCATTGGCCGACAACGGCATTACCCGCTGCGGCGAGGCTGCCGGCATGACGGACGACGCATTGCTGATGTTGAGGGGTGTCGGCATTCAATCCGTCAAACTCATCAGAACGGCGTTGGGATATCCTACTGACATTCCTCTCTCGCCTTCCGATATACCCGCATCCGCCGGTGAACCGTCAACGATCGAAGATGGCGGGACGGTTGGCCACTAAGGCGCGGACGCGTTCTTCATAGCGTGCCACGGCATTCGTCAGACGGTCTCGTTCGGCGAGATCGGGGCCTTGTGCCGCCAAAGACCAAAGGCCGATCTGAAAACCTAGATAGCATGCCTCGAATACGTCAAGCACATCCTTGCGCACATCGCGACCGGTTTGCGTTGCAACGATCTGTGCCAAATGCGGCCGCTGCGCTTTCGATAGATCGAATTCCACGCAGGCGCCTGCGACATCCCAAGCGACATCCTGGCATCCGATGAGATCATGAGAGGCATTGTGATCCAGCGCATCGGTCTTCATCAGGCGGCCGTCTTGTCGCCTTACCCATTCCCATCGGTGAAGCCGATTATCCGTATCCGTCCGCCGCAAATATTTCGTCAGGCGATGCGGCCGGCCGATCAACCGCGCGATGCGATCGGCAATCTCGCTTCCGAGGGCTTCCTCGATATTGACGACAGCCATTTGACATAGATCGGAGAGCGATGCGCCTCCATGTGCGGCAGGAAGGTGACCTGCCCGGAAGCCAAGATATTGACCTATCTGCTCAACCATCTCCGTCGATACCGGATCGGCCGCAATTGGGTAGCCCTCTGCCCACGGTTCGACAATGAAGCCGTGGCAGGTTCCAAGCACTGGCGGCGTGAAGCCGGCCTCGCTCAACAGCTTGCCTCTTGCCTGCTTGGTTGCCGCATCGCAAAGCCCGGCAAATTTCATCAGATAGCGCGCCTCGCCGTCCGACAGCAGAAATTTCAGCTTTTCCTGCTGCCGGTAGCTCGGCGGCCAATTTTGCGGATCCTCATAGCGAAGCCTTCGCCACTCACCTCCCGACAGGTCCTGCCAGGTACCTCCGTTCACACCCAAGAACTCGCAAGCCCACGATTTCAGACTATGTTTCTGTTCCGGCCCATCCAGGATCAACTCGTGAACATCGACGACATGCGGCCGGCGCTGCCTCCATCGGCGAAGATGCGCCTTGCTGACCTGCCCACCTGGCTCGCCCTTGTGACTTGGAAAAAAATGAAGGCGCTCGGCCGGGACGCCGTGGGCCTCGAGCCAATCCGCAATGCAGCCGAATGAACTGCCCGACAATCCGGGGCCTTCATCGACAATGGCGAAGTCCGTATCAGGTCGGCTCAGCATGCGATTTTGCAACGTTTCCCCTGGCAGCACGTGCCGACGGAAAGGATCGCCCGTCGGCCGCAAGGAATATGCAGGCCCGGAGCCGAGCGCAGCCGCGACAAGCGCGCCGAGGCCCACGCCGATACTGCGCACGCCGATCACAACGGTCTCGGAGGCGAGGCCTGAACGCAACGCCGCCTTCAGAAAGCTCTCGGGATAGAGCGCATAATAAGCGTAACCTTCCGGCCGCCTTATTCGGATGGGTTCTTTGAGCCTGAGGCACTCCAGCAAAGCTTTCCAATCGGCCGAACGCGTCAGAGGTCCTGCGAAATTTCCTTGCCACGACTGCAGAAGCATCCGGGCTTGCAGCAACAGCAGCTCTGCACCCGCATTCTGGGTGTCGGAAATTTCGTCGCGGCCTCTTTGCTGAAATTCACGATCGGCAAGCCCTTGGACGAGCTCGCCGGTCATAATGAAGGTCTGCACGAGGAGTTCATGCCGATGGCGATCCGGCTTCATGCATAAGCACGCTGCCATGTCATCTGAGATCCGGCAGCATATTGATGCGGCCTCCTCGACACGCTCCATATCTCCGTAGACCAGCATCGTTGTACCTCTTCAGTCCGAACCATATCGAACGCGCGAAACCGGCTTGCGATCCATCGAATGATTTTTTCTGGAACAGTTGTCTCCGCTCTTTGTTTGAAGATGGCTTTGTAGATGCTGGAGAAAGACATGCGTTCCCATTCCATTCGAGTAGCTATCGTCGGTGTCGGCAATTGCGCGTCCTCGCTCGTGCAGGGGCTGACCTATTATCGCGATGCTGAAAGCAACGAGCCGGTCCCCGGCCTCATGCATGTGGATCTCGGCGGATACCATGTTCGCGACGTCGAGATTTCGGCGGCTTTCGATATTGCCGCTTCGAAGGTCGGGAAGGATGTCGCCGAGGCCATTTACGCAGAGCCGAACAATACCCAGCGTTTTGCCGAGGTTGCGCCGACAGGCATCAAGGTCAACCGCGGCCACACCCTCGACGGTCTGGGTCGATATTTGAAGGACGAGATCCCGCAATCGGAAGAGCCGGTCGCCGACGTTGCCGAAATTTTGCGCCAGACTCAGACCGAAGTGCTTGTCTCCTATCTTCCGGTGGGGTCCGAGGAGGCCACGCAATGGTATGCCGAACAGGCGCTCGCCGCAGGGTGCGCCTTCGTCAACTGCATCCCCGTTTTCATCGCCTCGAAGCCTGAATGGCAGCGCCGCTTTGCCGAAAGTCGCCTGCCCCTCATCGGGGACGACATCAAGAGCCAGGTGGGCGCGACGATCGTCCATCGCATGCTCGTCAACCTCTTCCGCGAGCGCGGCGTTAGGATCGATCGCACGTATCAGCTGAACTTCGGCGGTAATACGGATTTCCTCAACATGCTGGAACGCGAGCGGCTTGAATCGAAAAAGATCTCCAAGACGCAGTCGGTGACGAGCCAGCTCGATGTTCCGCTTGCTCCGACGGACATCCATGTCGGACCCAGTGATCATGTTCCATGGCTCGCGGATCGCAAATGGGCCTATATCAGGCTGGAGGGGACGACGTTCGGTGGCGTACCGCTCAATGCGGAATTGAAGCTGGAAGTATGGGATTCGCCCAATTCGGCCGGTGTGGTCATCGACGCGATACGCTGCGCCAAACTGGCGCTCGATCGCGGCATCGGCGGCCCTCTGGTCGGTCCCTCGAGCTACTTCATGAAATCGCCACCCCGCCAATTCACCGATCAGGAAGCCCGCAGGCGCACGCAGGCGTTCATCGAGGACCAGGAGGATGCCCTGCCCGGAGCGGCGGAATGACGACGACCTTCTTCCTTGTTCGTCACGCAGCTCACGACAATCTCGGCGCTTTTCTTGCAGGCCGCACACCGGCGATCGTTCTCGGCGAAGCCGGCTTGTCGCAGGCAAACCGCCTTGGGTTGCGCATGATGCGCGAAGATCTGGACGCGGTTTACAGCAGCCCGCGTGAACGGACCCGGCAGACGGCGGAGGCAATCGTCTCGGCATGCGGGCTGGGTTCCCCACAGATCGAAGAGGCGCTGGATGAAGTGAACTTCGGCGATTGGACCGGCAAGACCTTTTCGATGCTCGATCAAGACACCCAATGGCGCCGCTGGAACACGATGCGCAGCCTTGTAAGGGCGCCGAACGGCGAAGCCATGCTCGAGGTCCAGACGCGCGTTTGGAATTTGATTGAAGACCTCTCCAGCAACGCCGAAGGCAAGAGGCTGGCGCTCGTCTCCCACGGCGATGTCATCAAGGCGGCCGTCAGCCACATTCTCGGCCTGCCGATCGACGCTTGGCTGAGGTTCGATGTGGCGCCGGCATCCGTGACCCATATGGTCGTCGGAGATTGGGGAGCGAAAATCATCACCCTCAATGAAATGAATCCATGAGCTTGTCGCGGGAGGCCAGCATGATCAAAGCAGCTATGATTTGGAACGAACCAAACAACAAGTCGCACTGGGATCCGGAGATAGATCCGGACTGGAGCCGGTTTGCCGAAATGGCGATATTGGCCGCTGACGCGATCGCACTTGCGAATCCTGATCTGATCAAGGTGCTTGGCGGCATCTCTCCGATCGATCCCGCTTTCATGGACCGAATGAAGAATTACGGCGTCCTGGACCATCTCGACGCCGTCGCAGTCCACGGCTTTCCGCTGGATTGGAATCTCTGGCAGATCGACGAATGGCCGCAGAGAATTGCGGAAATCGCTGGTGTCACCGATCTTCCCGTCTGGGTCAGCGAGGTGGGCGTATCCAGTTTTGGCGCCGAAGACGTGCAGCTTTGGGGCTTGAACCGTACCGTCGAGCTGCTCAAGGGAAAGGTGCCGCAATTCCAGTGGTACAGTCTGTTTGACCTTCCGAGATCATGGGAAGCGACGACGCGCCACAAGGAGGCGGAAGGTTCTTCCTATTATCGGCACTACTACATGGGTCTTCTGCGGGAGGATGGAACGCCGAAACCGGCCCTTGAGGCCTTCGCCCGGCATGCCCCGGAACTCGGCTTGGTTCAATGGTTCCACTTCGAAGATCCGCGACTTGATGAGGCTGTCGCCTGGATGAAGCGGCTCGGAGTGAAATCGGTCAGGACAGGCCTTTCCTGGGCGGATCGCTTCCGTCCCAATGCGCTGGGCTGGTTCGATCGGCAAATGCGCAGCCTCGAAGACTTCGATGTCACGGTCACCTTCTGTTTCACGCCGGAGCATCGAGGCATCGCCCCTCATCATACGAGTGCACCGCTGGTGCCCGAGGAATTCGCCGAATTCTGCCGCGAAATAGTCGAGCGCTATGCCCCTCATCAGGCCGCTGATCGCTTCGACCGTCCGCCATCGGCTATGACGGCTTTCTAAGTCCTCATGGCTTCCTGTCCGGACAAAAGCGATCGAGCAACCGACCCATAGGTCCGCGCGAATAGGCCAGCGCATGATAGCAGCTCAGCATGAGGCGAGCCCAGCTCAGATAAAGACCCGGCAAATGCATTTCACGGGCGAGCCAAAAGACACGATGGCTCCAGAAACTGATGGCTGAGCGCATGCCGTAGATCATCCTGCGCCGGATACCCAACCCATGTCTTGCCGCAGCGACGCGCTTTTGAGGGCGCATGCCAAATCGCGGTAAACTCAGGCGGAAGGCCAAGCCTTCCCGTCTTTGCCGAAAACCGGCGGCCTGGGTGCTGACAACGAAAGCTTCGTCGACGGGCGATAGGCAAATGCGTCCGGACTCCGTTCCGGCGCGGATGAGCTCGAGAAGCGCTTTCGAGCGCACGATGACGACATTGGTTCCTCGCCCGTCTGACGAATACGGCTCCCGCCAGGCGTCGCCGAAGGCTATATCCGCGGTCTCCGCAACCACGTCGTCACAATAGTTGCAGGCCGAATTCTGGAAAAAGCCCGCGCCCCAGTCGCCGTCCACAAGGTTCCACCAGTCGCGAGCCCGGAGCTCGCCATTTTGCAGCCCGAGGCTCGCGCGATACCAGTTGGCCGGGCGATCCGAGGATTTTGACCTATAGTCGATCCGCTCGACATCCTGAATCCGTTGGCCCATCTGCCAGCTGAAGCTCTCGGTCATGCGCGCGCTCTTCATATGCCCGCAAAAGAGCCCGAGCGTGAAGGCAATGCGCTCTTTCAAGATGGGATCGACGCTGCTCAACAATCTCAACGCCTTTATAAAGCAGGGAACGCCGACCACCGCATATCGACCTGGCGTCTGCCTGATCTGCTCGAGCACCTTCGACATCTCGACCGGGTAGTAGCGCGACTTGGCGCCGGCCATCACGGCCTGCGGATCGCGTGAAAGCGTATAGGAAAACAAGCGCTCACCGCATGCCGGCCCGCTTCTTTCGACAACATGCGCGACAGCATCGACAAGCCCATTGCAAAGGAGCTCAGTTGCGACCCATGTGACCATACCTCCGGAGCTGCCTCTGGCGCGAAAGGCGCCTTCGGCGACATGACCGACGAATGCCGCTTCCCATCGGCCGAGCTGAGAGTCGGTTTTCCGGGCGTAAGGGAAAAGCTGTTCTGCAAGGGCATCTTCGTTCCTGCTTGTCGGAGAGAACGGGCATATCCGGGAAAAATCCGCAGTTCGATCTCGCATCCAGCCGTCACTTGCACGCGGCTTCCATTGTCCGAAACGATCGAACTCCATATGGACGTCATTCTCATGCGTGCGCGCCGCACAGGCACCACATCCGATACAGAGCCCGGAGCGAATGACATCAGCCGGGCTCAACCGGCCGGTATTTCCCAATGGATCAGAATACCTGCTCGAGGACATGATTGAGAAAGGTGCTGGAGTTGTGACGAAGACTTTCGATATGCCAGGCAACATCCGGCCGCGGCGCTTCCGTCAAAGCCAGATGCAATTGGGAAGCGGGGCTGAATTCAGATATGACGCTTTCCTCGATCCCGACCATCGCCGCCAGATCGCGCAGCTTGTTCGATCGATAATCGGAGAGGACGCAGGCCAGGGGCTTTTCGTTGACGAGAGCAAATACGCAGCCGTGGAAGAAATTCGTTACCACTGCACTGGCGCCGCCGATCAGGCGGGCGAATTCTTCCGGACCCGCGCCGATGCGGTGTTCATGAGCCCAATTGTTCCTATATCCGATGCTGATCAGCCGGGTATTATTCATGTCCGCCCAATCACGAACCATTCGCTGAAACCAGGCCGGAAAGCTGTGCCCGTAAACAGCCGTATAAGGAGATAACGACTCTTCTTTACCAGCATCCAAGATTGCTCGGGGGAACTGAAGGCACGGATCGAGCACCAATTCGGCCTCCAGTCCTAAAGCTTCACCGAGAAGGCGCTTCGAATTCAAGTCGCGCACCGAGATCCGCGAGAAGTTACGGAGCTGCTCGGCCCAGTGGCCGTTCAGCCGCTGCGCCGAATTGAAATTTCCGAAGCTGGCTGCGTAGGAGGAAAGGAGAGGCTTCTGCAAGCCTTCGCCAAAGAAGAGACCGCTGCCACCATACCAGGGATGATGCAAATTCCAGACCTCGTCACTACCGACGATGACCACCGGAAGATCTTCGATAGCCGATGGATTCTCTAACGCGAATGGTGCGGATAGTGGCAGCCGGGAGATCGCGTCGAGGAATTTGCGGATCTTCTTCCGGTAAAGCGGGTAATCTTCTTTAGCAGTCGCCACCGGAAGCTGTGGCCGAAATGCGCAACGCCACTCCGCCAAATCCACGCGTTTTGACCTGTGGTTCAGCAACACTGCGTCGACGCTCATCGATCGCAATCCTTCGACCAGGCAGCGCGCCTGCCAATAGGACCCATAGTTGATACAGCCATGAAACGTCAGCACACCCGCGCGGAGCTTGCCACTGGCGGCGACTAAGCTATTTCCGGCGACAATGGGCGCACGTCCATAACCAGCAAGGCCGATCGCATCCGACATCTGATCTCCCGTTGTTCTGCAAATGGCCATGGTAGCGGCTCCTCTCGAGCGCATTGCCTGCAGCGACAGGCCTTACACTCCTGTCTCGCCTTCGAACCCTGCGGTTGATTGAATGTTCCCCCGGCGCCGACCTGTCTCTCAGGGTTTGCCGAGCTTGTTCCGGCGAGATGATTCGGTCAGCAGGCGTAATCGTTAGCCCGCGAGGATCAGATCGGCGATGAGCGGAAGATGATCGGAAGCAACCTTCGTCAGCTTGTTTTGCAGGACGACAGAATCCACGACACGAATATCCTCACTGACAAATATATGATCAAGGCGCATTAGAGGGTATCTGGAGGGAAAGGTCGGACGCGCCGGGCCTTTTCTCTGAAGCTGGACATCTTTCAGGAGCCGGCCGATCAGCCGATACGTGGCGGATGCGGCAACGGCGTTCAAATCGCCGCACAGGATCGTCGCCCCTGGCTTCACGGAAGCATGCAGCCATGCGGGACCCAGCAACGTCGTCATTTGCTGAATACGATCTCGCCCACGAAGACCGAGGTGTGTATTGACGACGTTCAATATGACATCGCCGATGACAATCTCGACTGCAAGAGCGCCGCGAGGCTCACCTCTCGAGGACAACGGACCAGCCTTGACCGCCCTTGTCGGCCAGTTGGTTATGATTGCATCTCCATATTGCTCCTCGGCGAATGTCAGGGTCGGATTGAAATGAGCTTCCATCTTCAAAAGCGACGCGATCATGCTTGCCTGGTCGATACGCCCTGTCCGCAAACGACAGACGTCGATTTCCTGCAGCGCCACGATATCAGCCTGTGTTTGAGCAATGACGGATGCGATCCGAGCCGGATCCACCTTGCGATCGGTGCCAATGCAGCTGTGCACATTGTAGGTGAGTATTCTGATTCGCTTCTCGTTGGTCATATGTGGGGAACACCGAAGCCGCCCAGTCGTTCCGCCGATAGCCGGTTCGAACAAAGGTAGACCGATGACCCGGAAAGGCTTGATATGGAATGCGGCAATGCTTGGTGCGCTTTGCCTGGCACTCTTTCTTCTTTATCGGATCCTTTCGCACTACAGCCTGGAGGAGATTGAAGCATCGCTGCGCAAACTCCCCCTCCCGTACCTTGCGGCAGCGATCCTCTTCGCGGCGGCTTCCTATATCAGCCTGACCGGCTTCGATTATCTGGCCATTCTGTCGCTTCGAAAGTCCTTGCCATATCCAAAAATTGCGTTGGCATCCCTTATCAGCCTGTCGATGGGCCACAATATGGGATTTGCAGGGCTCAGCAGCGGTGCATTTCGTTATCGCTATTATGCTCGCTGGGGCTTTAGCATGGAAGATGTCGCGAAGATCATTCTATTTTCCGGTGTGACGGTCGCCCTTGGCTTGGTAACCATCGGCGGTATCGCCTTGCTTGTCGCTTCGGAAGATATCGTTACGCTGCTCCATGCCGATCCTCCAACTCTGCGGATACTGGGTGGCGCTCTTCTTTGCGTTGCTGTGATCTATGCTATTCTGGCTAAATACCTGCGAGGGCGGCTGACCTTATGGCACTGGTCATTTGAATTGCCTCAAGCCGGGATAGCTCTGGCACAAATTGCGATTGGCACGGTGAATTTTGCCTTCGTCTCGGCATGCCTTTACGCATTGTTTTCTGCTTATGCCGAGGTATCCTATTTTCGCACCATCACCGCATTCGTGCTTGCCAACACTCTCGTCCTGACCACGCACGTTCCCGGAGGTCTCGGTATTCTGGAGACAACCCTGGCATATGCTGTTCCGAGTGCCGCCTCGATCGGAGCCTTGATCGCATTTCGCTTGATCTACTATCTCATTCCGCTTCTGTTCGGCGGCATCACGATGATGATTACCGAACTGATCTTCAGCCGGCAATCAGCCAAACCGGAGCATGCGGCGCAATCGACCCGCGACACGACGTAGGGGTAATGGCGGCCAGGGCCGTGCGGGATCGAACAGTGCCGTCCCTAAAACAGGTGTGGTCTTTCGGCTTTTCGAGTGAAGCGGTCTCAGGCCCCTTGCCCCAAGATCGAGCGCCTCGATCGCACGGATAAGAGAGCCGTTTTGCTCAAAAACCTGATCGAGCATTTTGGAAGAACAGCCGAGAAATTCCGAAAGAAGGCTGTGACGCAGACTGCGGATGACCCTCCTATGTTCGGCGCTTTGCGCCTCAAACAGAATGTCGCACTCCGTATCCAAATTCTCCGAACGATGGTTGAGGTTCGACGAGCCAATTCGTACTAAGTCGTCGTCTGCGATCAACAATTTTGAATGAATAAAAAGAGGTATCTGGTGCGTCCCATCCGGAATGACCGGATAGAAAACGCGCAAACGGTCGAACTCGTCGGCGTGTTTAAGTTTCGCAATGATCCTATCCCTATTCCTATCCATGATCATCTTTTCGATCAGACCATGCGAACAGGACGCACAGACGATCACGATCTCAGGCCCCTCCTTCTCCTTCAAACGCGCAGCCAATGTTTCGGCAATATTGAAGGAGGCCAGATATTGCGTTTCGATATAGAGATGACGCCTCGCTGCATCGATCATCCGTTTGGCTAGGACGCTTCCGAGATTCTCGCGCCGCCGCGATGCTCTCGTGGGATTCGAGACGGCAAGCCTGATTGGTATGTTGGAAAGAGAAAGAGATTCTTCGCATTGCAATTCATGCTCGCAAGTACATGCCAAGGGTTCATGCCGCTCGCCAGTTGCCGCCGCCCACCGCTGTCTGGCAATCTCAGAGACGATCCTCGCTGCCTGCCCACTTACCATGACCTGCAGGTCGTGCACCGCTTCGTAGGGCAGGCCCTCCGAATCTCGTCTGCGCTGATCTCCGACCCGATGGCCGCGTGTATCCCACCTGCGCGATGCCAGATCGATGCCGCCCAGGAACGCGACGCTGTCGTCAACGCAAACAAGCTTTTGATGATGACAGCCAAGCAAGACGGGCTGAACGGCAAAGCGTAACTGGATACGATTACTCTTCGGGAAGGTTTTTCGAAAAAATATTCTCAGGGACTTATCCGAATAGATTGGCCCAAGTGCCCAAACCAGAATGCGAATCTGCAAATCCGGGTTGGAATGGACTGCTCGTTCGAGGACGTCTCCCAGGGTTGCTTCCGATTTTTCCGGTTCCAGCGATATTTCCGGATTAAAGTTCCAGCCAATAATCCAGATCTCCCGTTTAGCCTCGTTTAGCGCCGCGGCAAGGCACGAAAAATAATTCTTGCCATTAATGAGAAAGCTCGCTTTCTCCGCAGTCCCTGACAACAATGGCTTGGCACTTTGCTGCATCGTGGTTGAAATCTGGAATTGTCGCGATTGATTCAGGTAATAATCGGCTTTTGCATCGACACTCCCCGTCGCTCATGGACCGGTACCGGGCGATCGCTATCTTGCCATATCCTCATCGATCACCCTTGGGCATCCCTGCGGACATGGCAGCCCGTTCGCTTCGTCACCGGCGATTGCTGACGTGATCGCGATATTGTTCTGTCTGAACGTTGCGGCTGTCGAGACCTCTTTGCCTCGAATGTTGCGCCTTGTCACGGTTGGACAGAACGGCATTTTCTCCGACCTTGCCCTCTTCAAGTGTGGTAGCGGCGCCTGACGCGTCACCTTTGCCTTTCGATCCGCGGGAGAACTGCTTTTTTCCTGCGTGAGCCATCATACATCTCCATCAATTTGCCGGCACAGTGCTTCACCTCGGCCATCCAATCAGGGTGCGCCGCAGCAAAGGCACCTTTGGAACATTCAACTTCTATTTCTGCCGATTGTTCCCTCTGGGCTGGGGAACCGGCATCGACACACGGTGCAGATTTATTGTTCCGGCCCGGGAACATTCCTCGCCTGCGGTAGTTGCGTTGCGACTATCTCGAAGGAGAAGAAATGCGGGATGATGACGAGAAAAATTCTGTCGAAACAGATCCGATTGTGTCTGCAAACGACAGTCCTCAACAGAAGAGTAAAAAACGGCGGGCGGGATACCTGATCGTGCTTGCGCTTTTGGTGATCGCGTTGCTGACACTCGCCGAATGGATACTGAACGGTACCATCATTTTTTCTAACGCGCGGTAGCTGCCGCGTACCTTCAAACAGCAGGAAACCAAGCCAAACGGAAGTTACTTGGATTCCATGAAAGCAGATATGAAAAGGAGACCGGCATGAAGCTCGCGATCGTCACTATTGCGGTAGCGCTGGCAGCGGCGCCAGCATACTCCCAATCAGCAGCAGAGAAGACAGGCGTTAACTCTCTCGTGGGGGCGGCGCCGAATACGCAAGACTTTGTCAATGAAGCCGCTAGCAGCGATATGTTTGAAATTGAATCGAGCAAGCTCGCCCTGCAGCGCGGCAATGATCAAACGAAAAAATTCGCTCAGCAAATGATTGATGACCACCAAAAGACAACGAATGAGCTGAAAGATCTCGTCAACAGTGGAAAGGTCAAGGCGACACTGCCGACCGAGATGAGTTCAAGCCAGAAGAAGATGCTGGGGCGGCTGCAGAAAATGCAGGGAAATGACTTTGTCAAACGCTACGACGCGGACCAGCGTTCGGCTCATGCGAATGCAGTTGATCTTTTCAAACGCTATGGAAACGGCGGCGAGGATGCGAGCCTGAAGACCTGGGCTGCCAATACGAGGCCGAAACTAGAGCAGCATCTGCAAATGGCCAAGGAACTTGCAAAGTAAAATGGCCACCGGGGATGAGTGGATGGCCATACCATCGCTGTATTTTCATCCGCTCATCCGATGCGACACACAATCGATCTGAAGTGATTGGGGGTTGCGCGAAGAGGATTTGGCTCGCAACGGAGTGCGGGATATGGATGACCAGCTGCATCTCAGCGATAGCGATGTCATCGAAGTCGAAAACGAGGATGGAACGAGAAAAGTCTGCGATGATGTGGCCTACTTGAAGCTCTCCATCGTCAATGTGATTTTTCTCGGCAGACCTGTGCCAGATAGTAGCTGGCTCCTCGTCGACACCGGTTTGCCGTCGTCACAGGATCGGATCTTGGCAGCAGCGGCGCGTCGCTTCGGTGCGACGTCCCGGCCCGCTGCCATCATCCTGACTCACGGACATATCGACCACGCAGGTTCTGTCGAACGCTTGGCCGCCTTTTGGGACGTTCCGGTCTACGCCCATCCGCTCGAGCATCCTTACCTGGATGGACGCGCGTCTTATCCGCCCGCCGATCCAGGGGTTGGCGGGGGAAGCTTTGCGCTCATGTCGCCCCTGCTGCCGCGTGGCCCCTCCAATCTCGAAAACCGGCTTCAAAACCTGCCTGCCGACGGCACCGTGCCTTTCGCTTCCGAATGGTCATGGCTGCATACGCCCGGCCACACACCGGGACATATCTCCCTTTGGCGCGAAGGAGATCGCACGCTCGTCGCCGGTGACGCCGTCATCACCACAGGCCAGGAATCCGTTTACGACGTAGTGACACAGGCTCCCAGGCTGCATGGTCCGCCTCGCTATCTGACAACCGACTGGCAGGCATCGGAACAATCAGCAAAGCAGATTGCCAGCCTCAAGCCGGAACGATTGATCAGCGGACATGGTCCGGCGCTGGGCGGGACTGGCTTGCGCGCAGGCCTCGATATGCTGGCGACGAATTTCTGGGATATTGCCGTGCCATCCGACGGCCGATATGTCGATCATCCGGCGAGAGCCGCCGACGGCACGGCCTATTGCCGGCCCTGATGCTTCCCACACTGCGAGACCGGCTGCGCTTTCGCTTGCTCCACCTTTGCAAGATCCTGCAAGAACCAAAGAGCAGGTCATAAGCCCGGTCGTTCTACAGACACCCTCTACAAACTGCTGCGCTGGAACAACGATGGTATCCGGAAGTTTGAGAATGGATCGGCGAGGGCCACTGGGGATATCACCACGGGATCGCCGGAGAAAGCGCATGAGTGACAGGAGTTTCGACAATGAACGTGATCCAGCTTCCGCAGGTCCATCGAAGTGATCGCCACCCTGAACCCGAGTTCTGCACAAGCGATCGTAACGGGCGTACCATGTTCCGTTTCCTGGCCGATTACCAAATCGATGGGCGGACGTTCGGCATCAGTTTCTGGGCCTATGATCTGGCAGACGCGGAGCGCCGCGTTGCATCCATGCGCGCCAATCTGAGCCTCCAAGGTCAGATCTTCTGCCGGATGTGAGGAGCTTAATCTTCCACCAGCAGGCCGATGTCCCTTCCATCCAGCCGCTAAATTCGGCCTGGCGAAACCGAACCGTCTCCCATCCTATATGACCCACGTCACTACCAGCCCGGCGCTGGCCGAGAAAATGGCCAGGACTGTCAACCAGCCGGCGACATTCATAAGACGTGAATTTACATGCTCACCCATGATTGCCTTGTTGTTCGTCATCAACAGCAGCAATAGCAAAAGGGGCGGAGTAGAAAACCCCTGGACTACGCCGGACCATACCAGAGCCTTCATCGGATTTACGCCAAAGAAGTTCATCACGACCGCAATCAGCGTTACCGCTAGGATAATGATGTAAAATCCCGGCGCCTCTCGGGCGCTGGCGTTCAGACTGCCCTTGATGCCGATTGACTGGGCGAGGTCATAGGCTGCTCCCGTCGTCATGACAGGAACCGCCAGAAATCCGACCGATATGATTCCTGCGGCAAACAAATATCCAGCTGCATGCCCGGCGATTGGCTTTAAGGCTTCTGCCGCCTGAGCCGCAGTTTGGATATCCGTATGCCCCTGAACGTGCAGCGTCGAGCCGGTCGCCAGAATGATGAAGTACATGACCAGGTTGGAAAACGTCATGCCGACAAGGATTTCCTTGCGGGAGCGGGCCAGTTTCGAGCTGCTGACGCCTCGTCTGGCTTGCACCGAAGTCTTGCCCTCGGCGATTTTTTCCTCGACCTCTTCATTGGATTGCCAGGTGTAGAGATAGGCCGACAGCGTGGTACCGATGATCGCCACGATGATCGAAAGAAATTCCTCGTTGAATTCGATGGATGGAATGAGCGAGCCCTTAAGAACGGCCATCCAGTCCGGTTTCGCCAATATAGCCGCGCCTGCATAGGCCAGCAGACTGAGGGCCAGCCAGCGGAAAATGCGGCGAATGAGGATATAGGAGCCCACCACCTGTAGACAGAGCAGAATGACCGCCATCATGGCAACGATAAGGGGAACGGAAAGCGGCACGAAAAGGTTGACGGCCGCCGCCATTCCGCCCAGATCGGCAGCGGCCTCGATCGTATTGCCGATAACGACTCCGGCCAACGCCAGATAAAGAAACCATCGGGGATAATTGTCGTGGATGACTTGAAACAGTCCACGTCCGGTTACCTGCCCGAGTTTCGACGAAAGGTACACGACCGTGAACATCATCGGCAGCGTAACGGGCGCCGTCCAGAGCATCCCGAGACCGAAGCGTGCGCCGGCGCTGGCATAAGTGCCGATTGCGGAGGGATCGTCGTCAGCCGCTCCAGAAATGAGACCGCGTCCGAGCAGGCTCACTCCTTCATGACGTTGCCTAGTCGGGGATCCATCGCTCTCCTGGTGCTTCATTGCGAGACTTTCCGGACACGCGCGGTCATGACCGGGGAGCGTCTAAGGGTTGTCAGTTCGCTATGAAACAATCGCATGAAAGATGTCATTTCCGCCTAAGCGGCGAAATCGGCGGAAGTTCCGTGCGACCGGCAAATACCTCTCGCCTATTTGATTTCGTGGAACTTTGCGGCTCTTTCGCAGTAAGGTTCGTTTCTAAAGAAAGGCTGCATCATGACAGGCAACGAAACAAAGTCCGGCGGTTCGAACACTCCTTCCAGGAAAACCATATCTGATAATCCTGCTCCGATCCGGCAATCGAGTGAGCAAGATGGTATGGCCCCGAATGTTCTTGAAAAGGATCTGGTGACGCCGATCGGCAAATCGGGTATGCGGATTTCGCCAAAAGATCGGAGTAAGTCACGCACAAAGGAATAAGACAGGATTTCGAATAGACCGGATGAAAATCTAGTAGGTTGTCGCAGCGGAAAGCCATACGAAACTGATCATATATCCAGCCGTCAGCGAAATGCAGATCGCAAATAGAAGAGCGAAGCACCTCGATGGCATATTGAAGCTCCTTCACCGCATTTCTGTGCTTTGCCGACATTGGAACGATACTGGCTATCGCCACAGCAGATAAGATGATCTCGAACTCCGCGGAGCCATCGATGTTCCAAAGTCTTGATTGCGGCGACCCATATAAGCCGCCGAACAGCACTACCAGGTGAGACACCAAGTATCTGTCTTCTTCCCCTTTTAGCCGCATAATCCAGATACTTATGGCTGCATATTCATCAATTGATCCATCGGCATCATGTTTTGCTTCAGATGATCCATGATCCAGATGGAACCGAGAACGATCAGCACGACGACCAATATGCCGAATGCCAGGGCGAGGACGTTGTTGGTGTTGTCAGGACCCGTGGTGATATGCAGAAAGAACACCAGATGCACGCCCATTTGCGCGATTGCGAGTACGATCAGCGCTACCGGAATTGCCGGCCCGTAGACGATGTCGGAAGTGGCCAGCAAGAAGGAAGCAGCCGTCAGGATGATCGAAAATCCCAGCCCCAAGTTTGCGTTCAGCACCCAGTGACCGCTTTCTTCCGGTGGCTCATCGCCGGGCGCGTGGTCATCCCGTAAATTTTGTCGGTTATCATATACGTCCGTGTCGGTGTCGAAGGTACTCATCAGTGAACTCCCATCAGATAGACGATCGTGAAAATGCCGATCCAGACGATATCGAGTGCATGCCAGAAGAGATTGAAGCAGATCAATCGATGAATGATCTCGCGGCGAAATCCTTTTATGAAAACCTGGGCCATCATCGTGGCCAGCCAGACGCCGCCGAGCGTGACGTGCAAGCCATGCAGCCCGACCAGCCCATAGAAGGAAGTGAGCATTGCACTGCGTTGCGGCGTGAAGCCGCGATTGGCGAGCTCGACGAATTCCCAGAGCTCGAGAAGAACGAATATCAATCCCAAGAGGCCGGTCAGAAGCAGGAAGATGAGCGTCCAAAGTTTGTTGCGCGCGTTCGTCGCCGCAAATGACAGCATGCAGGTATAGCTCGACAATAGCAGGGCCGCCGTCTCGAATCCCACGCGCTGCACATCGACGATATCGGCAATCGTCGGCCCGCCTGCCGTCGCTCCCCTTTGCACGGCGAATGCGGCAAAGAAACACGAGAAAATGATGATGTCGCTCAGCAGATAGATCCAGAAGCCGTAGCCGACAAGAATCCGCCTGTCGGCAGGACCGGTAGCGCCCTGACCAGTTCCCACCGCGGGCTCCCCCGAGCCGTGAGCACGGTGGCCCAGACGATGCGGGTCTTCACGAACGCGCCGTATGGTTTCGACGCTCGCCGGCAAGCCGGTATCAGTCATGGCAATGCTCCCTGTTCGGATATGCGCGCAAGCATCGCCTCGCGAGCGGAGCGCCGGGCGCGATCGACGCGCGCGACCTCGTCGGCCGAAACCTCGAATTCATGAACGTCGCGCCATGCGAAGACCACGAAGCCGATGAAGGCCGCCACGAGCGCCACGATGGCAAGCCACCAGATGTACCAGATCATCGCGAAACCGAAGACCGTGGCGAAAAAGGCCGTATAGATCCCAACCGGACTGTTCACCGGCATCTCGATCGGCTCGTAATCCGGTTCAGGAGAGAGTTGCTGTGATTCCACGGCGCGAAGTTTGATACCCCAATAGGCCTCCTCACCCTCGACATTCGGCATGACGGCGAAGTTGAAAAACGGCGGCGGCGACGGGGTTGCCCATTCAAGAGAACGACCATCCCACGGATCTCCGGTGACATCCCGCAGCTTTTCCCGTTCGCGAATGCTGACCACCAATTGAATGACCTGCGCGATGATACCCAGGATTAGAATGCCGACACCGGCGACGGAGACATAGAGCCAGGGCGCCCATTCAGGAACGTCGATGTGCTGCAGCCGCCGTGTCATCCCATCAAGTCCGAGAACGTAAAGAGGCGTGAACGTCACCCAAAACCCAACGAAAGCCAGCCAGAAGGCTGCTTTGCCCCAACCTGCATGGAGCCGGAAACCGAATGCTTTCGGAAACCAGAATTCCATGCCCGCGAAAACGCCGAACACGACACCGCCAATGATGACATTGTGAAAATGCGCCACCAGAAACATGGAATTATGCGTCAGGAAGTCCGCTGGTGGTATGGCGAGCAGGACGCCCGTCAACCCGCCTATGGTGAAAGTGAAGATGAAGCCCATCGACCACAGCATTGGCACTTCGAAACGAACTCTTCCGCCATACATCGTAAAGATCCAGTTGTAGATTTTCACGCCGGTGCCGACGGCAATGATACTGGAGGAGATGCCGAAGAAGGTGTTGACCGCAGCGCCGGCCCCCATCGTGAAGAAGTGGTGCAGCCAGACCAGCATCGAAACGATGCAAATAAACATCGTCGCCGCCACCATGGAGCGGTAGCCAAATAGCGGTTTCCCGGAAAAGGTCGAAAAGACTTCTGAAAAGATGCCGAAGGCGGGCAAGACGAGAATATAGACTTCCGGATGTCCCCATGCCCATATCAGGTTCACAAACATCATCGGATTTCCACCCGCCGTATTTGTGAAATAATGCCATCCGACATAGCGATCGAGCGTGAGCATGGCGAGCGTCGCCGTCAGGATCGGGAAGGCTGCCACGATCAGCAGGCAGGAAGCCAGCGCCGTCCAGCAAAAGACCGGCATTCTGAGATAGCTCATGCCCTGGCACCGCATCTTCAATATCGTCGTGACGATATTGATGCCGGTTATCAGGGTCCCGATGCCGGAAATCTGCACGGCCCAAAGATAGTAGTCGACGCCCACGCCTGGCGTGTAGCTCGTCTCGCTGAGGGGCGGATATGGCAGCCACCCGGTGCGGGCAAACTCGCCGATGAAGAGCGACACATTGACCAGAAGCGCGCCGCTCGCTGTCAGCCAGAACCCAACCGAGTTGAATGTCGGGAAGGCAACGTCGCGGACGCCGAGCTGCAGCGGCACGAGGAAATTCATGAATCCCAATACGAGCGGCATGGCGCCGAACAAAATCATGATCGTTCCGTGTGCAGTGAAGATCTGATTATAGTGTTCGGGCGGCAAATAACCGGGGGCATCGATCGCGACTGCCTGCTGGGTGCGCATCATGATGGCATCGGCAAAGCCGCGGATGAGCATGACGACACCGAGCAGGCAATACATGATGCCGATACGCTTGTGATCGACGCTCATGATCCACTCTCGCCACAAATAGGGCCACCATCCTCTTACGGTGACCAGAATCAAGACCGCAGCCGCGATAAGGATGACGGCAATGGATGTGATCAGCGGGATCGGCTGAGACAAGGGAATCGCCGAAAGACCGAGTTTTCCCAACATGTTCAATCCTTTCCGCCAGTGGAAGTCTCGCGACCCGCATGTTGTGGGGACTCGGCCTCTGGACCGGGACCTGGCGGAATCGTCTGTTGAACGATGGCATCGAAAAGCCCGGGATCCGCCAACCGATAGATCGCAGGCTGAACGCGCTCGCTCTGCCGTAAGAGCTTGCCATAGGCATCCCGATCAAGAGGAAGATCGGTCGCCTGTGCGCTCGTCATCCAGGTTTCAAACTCGGCATCCGAGACGCTTCTGACCTCGAACTGCATGTCCGAGAAACCGTCGCCGGAAAATTGGGCGGATATGCCCCGCAGGCGAGCGGATTCATCCGACTGGAGGTGCAGTTGCGAGATCATACCAGGCATGGCGTAGATCATCGATCCAAGCCGAGGCACGAAGAAGGCGTTGAAAACACTTGCAGACGTGATCGAAAAGTGTACCGGCGTGCCAGTCGGGATGACGACTTGATTGACGGTAGCGACCCCGTTTTGCGGATAGATGAAAAGCCATTTCCAGTCGAGAGACACGACCTGGACTTCGAGAGTCGGCTTGCTCGATGGCAGCGGCCTGAACGGGTCGAGCCTGTGCGACCCGATCCAGATCAGCCCTCCGATGAACATGATCGTCAGGATCGGAATCGACCAGACGACCGCTTCGATGCGTCCGGAATAGGACCAATACGGAAGATATTCCGCTCGGGAATTGGACGCGCGATAACGCCATGCCATCCAGAACGCCAGCAGGATGGTCGGAACCACGATGGCGAGCATGATCACGGTCGCGTTGATGAGAATTGCGGCATCACCGGCGCCCACGGGACCAACCGGGTTCAATACCGCTAGGGAACATGAGGAGAGGCCAAAACTCAACAGACCAAAAGCTGTGCTGCGCCATATGCGAACGGGCGCCGATTTTGGATTTTCCAAGCCGCGCATTCTGGATCGTCCTCTCCGTTGCGGCTTCCCGAACTTGCAACGTCAGGCATTGTTCCCATCCAAAATGTCGTCTTGCCGAGTTCAGCGTGCCACCGTTTTCGTAGCGCTGCGGTTCCTGGCTTCAGATCGAATGATCAGCTATCGACTTGCGTGGGAAGAATCGTGTCAACGGAAACCTCGCCCTCCAGCACGCCGCGTTTCAAGCCGGTTCGGCCGCGGGCGATCTCGATCACGGTATAAAGCTTATCATCGCGAAATGCGCTCGCATTGCTGGTCGTCACATCTTCGGCAGGGGCCGCATCGACCTCCATAAAATCAAGCTCATTGCCCGCCGCCACGATGCGCGCGTCGCCTGCGGTCCTGGCCGCTACGATAACCGTACCCTGATTGGGAGCGTTGTCCCAATGCGGATCGTCCAGAGCGGCGATGGGTTCCAAACGGTAGATATTCAGCGCCTCCTCGACATCGGTTGCCGAAGCAATGGTTGCCGCATCCCGAAGCTGGCTCTTGCTTTCGACCGATCGTCCGAAGGTTGTTCTACTGGTTGCATTGTTGATATCGTCGGTCCCTGTTCTCGAAACATTCGACATGACATTCCTCGTTGTTTTCTGCATCCTCGTCCTCCTAACTGTCATGCAATCGAATTGGTTCCCCCTTTCAGGCCCCCGCGCCGTGCATTAACTATTGCGCCCAGCAAGGAAGCCCGAAGGAATGCGATGTATGAGTTCACTCCCCCTGGGCGGCAAGACGTTTTCCCACTCATCTGGGGCACCTTTATCGCCAATGCGCGTTGAGCGATTGCAAACCTGGCTTCTGGCCGCGGGGTCGTCACATTTTTTGCCCACTCTCGGCCAAATGGCGCTAACGGAGGGAAACGACAATGGAATTGAAGCCGTGGACAATTCAATCATCGCGCCAGGTTCTGAAGGATCGCTGGATCGACGTAAGGGCCGATGATTGCGTAACCAGCGAAGGTCACTCGATTTCTCCTTATTATGTTCTTTCATACCCTGACTGGGTGCATGTCGTTGCAATCGGTGACGACAGCTCAGTCCTGTTGCTGGAACAGTACCGTCATGGGCTCGGTATCATATCGCTCGAAGTACCCGGTGGCGGAATAGATGCAGGCGAAACGCCTTTGGAAGCCGGAAAGCGTGAACTTCTTGAAGAGACCGGTTTCGAGGCTCGCCATTGGCATTATTGCGGACGCCTCGCGCCCAATCCGGCCATGCAAACAAACTACAGCCACATCGTCCTCGCCACCGGGCTCGAGGAATGCCAGGCGCCGCTGAATGATCCCTCAGAACGGGTCGTATTGCATCATATACCCCTGACGGAAACCATAAATGCGGCTCTCACAGGCAGAATCTGCCAAGCCATTCACACATCTGCCCTGCTGCTGGCGCTTGCGCACGGAAACCTCGTGAAGATCACCGCTGAGGCACATCCAAATGACATCCACGCTCGTTGATCACGACTAAGCAACCAGGTTCTTGAGGATGCCGCGGCGGCGCCCACGCCGTCTGTGTGCGCTTACGATCACGACCTGCACTTTTGTGCACTTTCAAGCGTCAAGGCCATAACCGGCGACGTCGAATTAGCCTTCCGGATACCCGAATTTAGTCCCGCGCGGCGATCCCGGTACCCGGTAAACCACACGCATGCCCGCCAATCTTCCGGCAGTCAGCCTTCCGCAGGAACAATGCCGGCATGTCTGTGTTCGGAGTTTCCAGCCAATGGAGGACATCATGGCAGACAACGAAATCCGTGACGTGTTTATCGTCGGCCTCAGAAATGCCCATGCGATGGAAAATCAGGCGCTCAGCATCATGAAGCCGCAGCTCTCGCGCATCGAACACTATCCTGAAGTCGCCGCGAAACTCGAACAGCATATTCGGGAAACCGAAGGCCAGATTACACGTCTCGAGGACGTGCTCGAGGGGCTGGACGAAGACCATTCGACCTTGAAGGATATGGCCTTGTCGTTCACCGGCACGATGGCGGCCATGGGCCATACCATGGCGGGTGACGAGATCCTAAAGAACTCCTTTGCCAATTTCGCTTTCGAAAACTTCGAAATCGCTGCCTACAGGTCCTTGTTGACTGTCGCCGATGCCGGCGGCTTTAGCGCCGCCACCACAGCTCTGCAGTCCAATCTCGCCGAAGAAGAGGCCATGGCAAACTGGCTTAACGACAATCTGGCCGCAGTCACCCAGAAATTCCTGCTCCTGCGGGAAGGTGGAGCAACCGCCAAGATTTGATGTACATAGTGCGTGCGAGTGTCTCGCCGATAATCTGGGGTCCGCCGCCTGCAAAGCGGAACGGATGGCTCGATCATCAGTTCTATGAGAGCGCCATCATTTACGCCCCACGGGATCGGTCGATAGAACCATGCGCATTCTGATTTGGCTGTGCCTGGCGGCCACGCTGGCCGCCGTTCTGATCTGGTTCGTAACGGAACCTGTCATGCCTTTTGCGGCGGATGATCCCCGCTTTCAAGACAACGGTGATCCGGCGCGGGGCCAGCTTATATTCGCCGCTGGCGACTGCGCGTCCTGCCATGCTACCCCGGGCCAGAAGGATCGTCTGAATTTGGGCGGGGGCCTCGCACTTGCATCGCCTTTCGGCACATTTCGTGCACCCAATATTTCCTCCGATGCCGTTGATGGCATCGGAAGATGGAGCACCGTCGATCTTGCCAATGCCTTGATCGGCGGCGTTTCCCCGCGACATCAGCATTATTATCCAGTATTTCCCTATCCCAGCTATACGGGCATACGGCTCGAAGACATCAGGGATTTGCGGGCCTATTTGAGGACATTGGCGCCGGTTTCCGGTCGCCCGCCCGCGCATGATCTGTTCTTCCTGTTCCGCATGCGCCGCTTCCTGGGCTTTTGGAAATTGCTGTTCTTCCGTGAAGGACAGATGCAGGGGACTGTCACCAGCGATCCCGTCCTGGCTCGCGGCCGCTATCTGGTCGAAACCCTGGGCCATTGCGCGGAATGCCACTCGTCGCGCAACATTTTCGGTGCGATAAAGCCCGAAACACGGTTTGCCGGCGGTACGGATCCTGAAGGCACGGGGTTCGTTCCCAATATCACGCCGAGCCGGATCGGAAACTGGTCCGAAGCCGACATCTCGGAAATGCTGAAGAGTGGCGACACGCCGAACCATGGCCGCGTCGGCTCGTCCATGGCCGAGGTCGTCACCAACATGGCGATGCTGCCGCAGAGCGATCGCGATGCCATCGCGCGCTACATCAAGAGCCTGCCTCCTCGGCCGACGCCGCATCCATAAATGGGATTAATGAGTGTAAAGATAGGCGGCGAGATCTCGGGCTTCGGCTTGCGAAATCCCTGTTTTCGGCATGGCCGAATTGGGCGAAAAGTCCTGCGGCGCTACGATCCAATGAACGAGGTTATCGCCCGTATTGTTGACGACGCCGGCGATATAAACCCGTTTTTGAAGGCCCTCCAAGGTCCCGCCCACCTGACCATCCGCACCGGCTATGCCGGGGATTTGATGGCATCCGGTGCAACCATACCGACGAAAAATCGGCGGTGCGCGGGAGGGATCCCCACCCTCGGTCAGCACGCGTGCGATCTGCAGGCGCTGCTGCCAATTCTTTGCCCAGTTTGCGCCAACCAGAGCGCAAAGCACTGCAATGGCTGCCACAACCAGCCAGATGCCGCGAGATCTATAAAGAGCGGATGCGTGGGACATGGCCCGTTCCCCTGCCGGCATTTGCGATCCATAGGGCTGCCATCGCGAGTGCCGCGCCGGCATAAATCGTCCCCGCCGGAATCCACATGACCATCCCGGCGAGCTGCTGATCCTCCAGCGGCGTAAGCCCCCATGTTTCCGCAGCATGCGTCTGCACGACATAAAGGACGCGTGGTGCAAGTGCCATCAGTGCACCGAGCGCTCCGGTGTGGAGCATGGTCAGGAACAGATGCCACGCCGCAACGCCGTGATTGCTGCGCCAGAAGATCGACCACCAGAACAGGATAGCAGTGGCGAAGAAGCTCAGATGCTGGAGACGATGCAGCGCAACAGCACCGACGGCGGCATCGAACAGGATCGGCGCATGCCAGGCCCATATGGCGACGGCATGCAATAGGGTGGCGTTGGTTCCTCCGCTCAGCCAGCGCCAGGCGATCCGCACGAAGCTCCGCCGCATCGCCCTCCCCGTCCAGCGCCTCAGCCGATCCGGCAGTCCCCAGAGGAATATGCCCGTCGGCCGCGCGATGACGATCATCGGGGCGGAGATCGCCATGATGATTTCGTGCTCTATCATGTGGAACGTAAAAAGCTGCTCTCCGAGCCAGTGCAATGGGGACAGCAGCGCACCGGTAAGCGTCAGCCAGCCGCACCAGTAGCAAAGGGCGCGCCTCGCCACAACAGACCTGCCCGTTCGAGCGCGTCGCCTCAGCTTCCAGCAACCTCGAGCATAAAGAAAAGCCGCAACCGCTAACGGTGTTACAATCCACGGGTCGATCGTCCAGACCGAATGAAAGAGATGCGCCTCCGCGCCATGCGCGGCAGCCTCCCGCCCCGTCATCAGCAGGATGATGAAGGCGGCTAATGTTCGCATACGTTCAAGAGCCACGCGGCCCCTCCCTGCAGGAAAAGCGCGAAGGCGAAGACGAGCCCGACGAGAACACTGAGATGGCGGAGGAACAGCCCTGTTCGCGCTTCCTCCGGCGTAGAACCGGCCTGCGGTATCGCCGCGCTGGCCAACGCAAGCAGAATTGCAAAGGAAGAGGTCAGGACGGACCAATGCGTATGCCGGCTGCAATCGACATAGGGGAGAACTTGGCCAAGCTGGGTATTGCCGACCCATACAAGCGGGGCAAGAATCAATCCCCCATATTTTGCCGCTGCGGTCATCATAGGCGTGGCACCCAGTAAATGCATGCGTATAAGGGAATCCACGCCACCACGACAAAGTTCCAGTACATGGCATTATCTTCAACATCGCCGAAGCGGCGCGGATTATCGGCATGCTTGGAAAACATCAGGCAGGTCAGTACCAGCGTATCGATAAGATCCGTGACGATGTGGGTCGTATGAAGCCCCAGCATGGTCCAAATGATCGAGCCATAGGCGTTGCCGTCCCAGCGTATGTTGAGAACGGTGAATTCCAAACCGCGCAGGACCAGGGGCACCGCCCCAAGCGCCGACATCAGAACAAGCCCGATCCGTACCTTGCGCAGATCTCTTTGCCGCGCCCATCTGGATAGGAGAATGTTGGGTACGACGCTCGCGAGCAATATCGCGGTCAGGGTCGTGCCGGGAACGAGGCCGGGCGCCGGCGCGTCGATCGGCCAGTGCGGGGCGAGGCTCATCAGGTAGAAATAGACTGCGATCGCCAATGCGAAGCCGGACCCTTCGATGAGCATGAAGGCGCAGGTGCCCCACCAGGTCGGGCTTGCCCTCCCCATACCGTGGGGCGGCAGCCTTGAAACGTCGAGGACGACGCGCTCCTTCATGATTCGTCCTCCGGTGTCTGCTTCGGCCAGAACCACCCGGTCAACGTGATCCCGATCGGAATCGATCCCCAAATGACCGCCCAAGGCGAGAAGATCGACCAGATCAGCATCACCGTGGTGGCGAGAGCCGCCAGGAGCGGCCAGATCGAATTTCGTGGCGAGGACTCGCTTGCTTCGGGTTGCGCCTCGACGACGCTGCTGACGATCAATTCGCGCCGATCAGTGCGCAGCCCGCCCGCCACCGTAAGTTCTTCCGGCTGCGACCACAGAGGATCACGAGCGCCGACCACCGGAATGCGGCGGAAATTGAAGCATGGCGGCGGCGACGACGTCGCCCATTCGAGCGTCGAGGCGCCCCATGGATTTTCGCCTGCGATCTGCCCGGACCGAGCGCTGCGGATGACATCGATGAAAAAGACGAGGAAGCCCAGCGAAAGGATAAGGGCGCTGAAGCTCACGAACATATTCATTCCAGCCCAGGGCATTTCCGGCTGATAGGTATAGATGCGTCGCGGCATGCCCTCGAGCCCGAGAATATGCATGGGAAAGAATGTCAGATTGAAGCCGGCAAAGATCAGCCAGAATGCCCAGCGGCCGCGCGTCTCGCTCATCATCCGTCCGGTTATCTTGGGAAACCAGTAATAGATGGCGCCGAGCAAGGGAAAGACGGCGCCGCCCACAAGGACGTAATGGAAATGTGCGACGACGAAATAGGTATCATGTACCTGGGTGTCGAACGGCACCGAGGCGACCATCACCCCCGTCAGGCCGCCGATGACAAAGGTCACGATGAAACCTATGACGAACAACAGCGGTGTCTTGAAGACGGGCCGTCCGCCCCACAGCGTGGCCAGCCAGCAGAATATCTGGATGCCGGCTGGAATGGCGATCGCCATGCTGGAAGCAGTAAAGAAGCTCTCGCCTAGCTTCGGCAGGCCGACGACAAACATATGATGCACCCAGAGGCCGAATGCCAGGATTCCCGTGGCGATCAACGCCATGACAAGCGGGAGATAGCCGAATACGGGGCGGCGCGAGAAGGTCGCTATTATCGTCGACACCATGCCGACGGCCGGTAGGAAGATGATATAGACCTCGGGATGGCCGAAGAACCAGAACAGGTGCTGCCATAGCAGCGCGTCGCCGCCCTCTGCGGGATTGAAGAAATGCGTTCCGACCAGACGATCGAGGATCAGCGACGAACTGGCGAGCATGATCGCCGGCATGGCCATGATGACGAGGAAGGCCGTGACGAGCATCGACCAGACGAACAGCGGAATGCGATCGAGCGACATGCCCGGCGCGCGCTGTTTGAAGACGGTGACGACGATTTCCACCGCAACGGCCAAGGCTGCGACTTCGGTGAAAGTGATCATCTGCGCCCAGAGGTCGGCACGCTTGCCCGCGCCATATTGCGGTCCAGACAAGGGCACATAGGCAAACCATCCGACATCGGGCGCAGTGTCGAGGGCAAACGAAACCCATAACAGCAGGCCGCCGGCCAGATAGATCCAATAGGAAAAGGCATTCAAGCGCGGAAAGGCGATATTGCGGGTGCCGACCATCAGCGGCACGAGATAAATAGCCATGGCTTCCATGACAGGCACGGCAAACAGGAACATCATGTTTGAGCCATGCATGGTGAAAATCTGATTGTAGCGGTCCGGACCGATGAAGCGCGCCTCCGGCTGCGCCAATTGCAGCCGCATCGCGAGTGCGAGCAGCCCGCCCAAGGCGAGAAAGACGAATGCGGTGGCGATGTAACGGCGGCCGATGATCTTGTGATCGACTGTCGTGAGGGCTCCCCAGATACCGGCCGGCGTCATCCAGGTCTGCGCGAGCCGCCGTTCGAGCTCGCCGTCATCGAACATCAAATCCGTCGGTTGCGTGGGTTTGTCGTCTTTCGTCATCGCAGACTTTCCATATAGGCGGAAAGCTGCCGCAGTTCGTCACTGGAGAGTGGAACCATCGGCATGTTGTTTCCCGGTTTCAATGTCTGCGGATCGGCGATCCAGGCGGCAAGCGAACCGCGGGTATTCTCGAGCAACCCTGCGGCAATCGTCTGACGGCTCCCGATATGGGTCAGATCCGGCCCGGTCGATCCCGATGCCTCGGTTCCCCGTATGGTATGGCAGGCCGCGCAGGGCTTGCGCATGAAAAGAGCCTTGCCGGCAATCGCTTCCGGATCGGCCGGCGATACGCTGTTGGCCCTCTGTGCGGCGGTCCAGCGCTGATAGGCGGCCATGTCCTCCGCAATGACGAACAGCGCCATGTGACTGTGCTGAAGTCCGCAGAATTCCGCGCATTGACCGCGATAAACGCCTGGACGGTCCGTCCGTATGGTTATGGCGTTCTGCCGGCCGGGAATGAGGTCGCGCTTGCCGGCGAGGCTCGGCACCCAGAAGGAATGAATGACATCCAAGCTTTCAAGCTCGATGCGAATATCCACACCAACCGGAATATGCATCTCATTGGCCGTCTGAAAGGACTTGGTCGGATCGGCATCATCATAGATGAATTGCCACCACCATTGCTGGCCGCGAACCTTGATCGTGAGACCGGCATTCTCGGACATGCCGAGGCCACGCGTTGCATAGAAGCTTGCAATCGTCAAACCGGCGATGATGACAACGGTCGCCGCGACAGCCGCCGTCACCAGCTTGCCCATCCGCCGCTCGCCCTCGGAGCTTGGACTTTCCCGCGGCGTTCTGGCGCGCAGCAATGCGAGGACCAGCACGATCATGACCAGAGCCCACACAGCGCAGCAGACGACCACGATCCCGATGATGAGATGCTTGAGCTGAACAGCCGCGGCCCCCCCGGCATTCAGGGCCGACTGAGTACCGTTGCACCCTGCAATCAGGATGACCGATAAGGACAGGAAAACGGCAGCGGCCGCTTTCAATGGGATGGCTCCTGCACTGCGTTCGGTCCGGCAGGGCCTTCGTCGAACAGGATTGCCGCCGGCGCGCGGTTTTCCGCCGGGCGCGTCTGCTTGTCGTCATTGCGGCTCGGCGCTGTGGTCTTTGCCTTATATGCGCCGATCGTCTGGACGTAGCCTGCGAGCTGCCAGATCTCGTCGATCGTCATTTTGTCGCGAAAAGCCGGCATTCCATGCGGGCGGCCGTCGCGGATGGAGGCTGCGATCGACACCATCTCCGGGCCATAGAGCCACCAGCCATCCAGGAAAGAGGGGCCGGTCCCGCCACGTCCTTCGCCATGGCATGCCCCGCAACCGAACCTGGAATAGAGCCGTTTGCCCTGACTGAGATCGTAAGCGGTTTTCTCGTAAGGTTTGCCAAGGGCAAAGTAGATTTCCGGCGGAGCACCGCTGATCCCGTTCGGCATCAGGCGCAGCTCGTCCAAGGCGGCTCCGAGGGGGGGATCGGTTCGATATTGTCGCCCTTCACGCGCATAGCCCATCAGGGCGGCCGCGCCGAGGGCCGCTAGAAACGCGACGGCTACGAATGCGCGATCAAAGAATTCTCTACCTACCTCCCACGACATGGCTGATGTTCCAACCTGTTCGGGCTTCAATGAACGGGAGCAGCGCCAGAGCGGACAAGGCGCACGGGCAAAAGCTTGTAGGACGGTGTCTTCGCCTGGACGTCATGATGACTCAACGGGAACAGCGGGTTGGCTTCCGGGTAGTAGGCGCAGCAACATCCTTCCGGAATGTCATAGGCAACAATGGTGAACCCTGTAACCCGCCGCTCCGTCTCCCGATCGATCGCGGTCACCAGATCGACGGCCTCACCGTTGCTGAAACCAAGGCGCGCTATATCGTTTGTGTTGACGAAGACGACCTGCCTGGTTCCCTCGATGCCGCGGTAGCGGTCGCTAAAGCCATAAATCGTCGTGTTGAACTGATCGTTGGAACGCAACGTCGCGAGATGAAGGACATTGTCGCTTTGCGCATCGAGTGAAAACTCCGGAAACAGGCGGTCAGGGGTAATGAAATTGGCCTTGCCGTTGGGGGTGACCCATTTGCGCTCCCGCGCCGGTAACGGTCTTGGAATACCGCCAGGATGGAACATGCGCTCGTTGAAGTCCTTGAACGTCTCCGGATAGGTTTCCTCGATAGCGTCGCGGATGATCGAATAGTCAGCAACCCAGCGGTCCCATGGAACGACACCCTTGGTCAGCGTCGCCTTTGCCATCCCGGCGATGATTGCTGGCTCGGAAAGCAATTCCGGACTGGCGGGCTTGGCTCTTCCACGCGAGCCGTGAAAATGCGCGACCGAGCTTTCCACCGAAACGGCCTGGGGGCCGCTTGCCTGTTCATCGATTTCGATGCGGCCGAGACATGGCAGGAGATAGGCGATTTCGCCGTGAATGACGTGGCTGCGATTGAGTTTGGTGGCGATCTGGACGGTCAGGCGCAGCTTCCGCCATGCATTCTCCATTGCGACGGTTTCGGGAATGGCTCGCAGAAAATTTCCGCCGAGGCTAACGAACGCCCGCGTCTCGCCCTCAATAATCGCCTTGCATGTCTCAACCGTGGTGTGGCCGATCCATTCCGGCGGCTCGAACTGATAAAGTGCGGCCAGCTTGTCCAGCGGCACGAGACCCGGCTTTTCCGTGATCCCCACGGTACGCTGGCCCTGAACATTCGAATGGCCGCGGACTGCGCAGATATTGGCTCCCGGCTTGCCGATGTTGCCGCGAAGAAGCGCGAGGTTGACGACCATATGTACGTTTTGGACACCCATGACATGCTGCGTAAGGCCCATGCCATAAACCATGAGAACCGCATTCGAGTTGGCATAGGTGGAAGCCGCCTGCTGCATCTGAGCCCGCGTCAGGCCCGAGACACGCTCCAGCTCGGCCCAATCGTAATTTCGCGCCGCCGCGGCGAATTCCTCGAAGCCCGCGGTATGCTGGCGGATGAAATCGTGGTCTAGGACATGCTTCTTGTCGGCGGCGGCCATCGCCGCGGCAAAGGCGACCGTTCCGGCATCGGAGGGATCGTCCGGTATCGCATCGGTTCCCACAACCTTGCTGGTGCCGGATGCCTTCAGAGCATCGTCGGCCTCGATCAGCGCCTTGCACACGCCGAAAAGCGCGGCGATATCGCCGCCGTTCTTGACCTGGTAGTATTCCGAGGAAATCGGCGTTTCCTTGCCGGTGAGCATCTGACCGGGCATCTGAGGATTGATGAAACGCTGCAGTCCGGGCTCGTGCAGTGGGTTGAAGGTGACGATCTTGACGCCCCGGTTGACCGCATCCTGCAGGTCGTGAAGCATTCTCGGCGAGGACGTGCCGACGTTTTGCGCAAGATAGAAGATGCAGTCGCAATTTTGAAAATCGGACAGAATGGCCGTGCCGATCGAAGCGCCGATGCTTTCCGGCAGGGCGACGGATGTGCTTTCGTGGCACATGTTTGACGAATCCGGCAGATGATTGCTGCCGTATATGCGCGCGAACAATTGATACATGTAAGCCGTTTCGAGCGACGCGCGCCCGGACGTATAGAAATCAACCTGCTCTGGGGACAGCGCCCTCAATTCGCGGCCGATCTCCTCAAAAGCCACATGCCAGGTGATGGGTACGTATTTGTCCTTTTCGGCATCCCAGCGCATGGGATGCGTCAGACGCCCTTGCTCCTCGAGATCATGATCGGGCCACGTTTCAAGTTCGGTGAGCGTATGTGCCGCAAAGAAAGCACGATCCGCGCGCCGGTTCGTGGCCTCCCAACTGGTGGCCTTGGCACCATTTTCGCAGAACTCCAACGGATGAGGCTTGGCAGGCTTGCCCCACGCACAACTGACACACATGTAGCCATCGGGCTTGTTCTGATGCGCCAGAAGGGATGGGCCTGCGATCGGAATATGCTCCCGAAGGAGAATGCCACTCACCGACTTTGCAGAACCCCATCCACCTGCTGCGGGTTTGCCGGGTGTTTTCGATGGTTCGTTTCTCGGTTGGGTAGCCATGATGAAGATCCTCGATTTCCCACAAAGAACCAACGACAAGCTTTTCTGTTCCCTAGCGCCCGTGCCGGCGACGACGGGCATGGCATCAGTCGGAATTGCCGCTAGAGATCGATGAGCGCGTAAGGCTTGCCGGTAGGTTTCTCGATGTGGGCGGCGACATTGAAAACCGGTGCTCCTGCGGGGGTCCGGCCCTCATAACTGCCCCGGTGCGCGTGTCCATGGACGACTGCATCGACCTTGAAGCGATCGATCGTTTCGGCAAGACGCGATGAGCCGAGAAAAGGAAAGATCTCCGGCGGTTCGCCGACGACCGTTTCTGTGATCGGCGCGTAGTGCAGAACCACCATGGAGCGGCTGGCCCGAACCTGACGCATGGCGTTTTCCAGACGCATGGTTTCATCGACGCTTTCAGCGACCATAGCCTTGATGGCGGGCTCTCCGAAGGAACTCAGCATGTAGCGTCCAAACCCCCCGGCAAAGCCTTTCACGCCGACGAAGCCAACTCCGCCGATCTCCACGGCCCGGCCGTTCAAAAGCTTCACGCCGACGTCCGTGAGGATGGACGTCACCTCCTCGACGGCACCGCTTTCATAATCATGATTGCCAAGCACCGCCACCACCGGCACAGTGCAATTGCGCAGGTCGGCGGCAAGCAATTCGGCCTCTTTCGGCTTGCCGAGATCCGTCAGATCGCCGGCGATGACCAAGACATCGGCGACCGAACAAATATCGGCAAAAAGCGCCTTGTAGGATTGCTCGCGATCTTCCTTGACATGAAGGTCAGCGACGGCGGCTACTCTCAATTTCCGTCGTTGATCATTGGCCATTGTCAACTCTCCTCTTCATCGCGCAATTCGCCGTCGCCGCTTACGTCGGCAAAGCCCCATTCCTTCACGTCAATTTCAAAATCGACACGGGAATACATCCGGCCGCGGCATATCTTCGTCTGCGGCAAAGGCAGGTCACGCTGAGCGCTCAACCGGTCGAGTAGCTCGTCCATCAGCCAGTCCGGAATTTTGTCGCGCTCGGAAGGATAGATCCAGCGGAAGTTGAGAAGATGGATCAGCAACACTTCCCAATTTACCTCGAGATATTCCAACAGCTTACGCCAATTGATCTTGTCGTGTGCCTTCAGGATCACATGGGCGACGTCGGCGCCGTCATAACGATGCCGGAGCTGAACGAAGCATTTCGACCAGATCAACTCGGTTGCACCAGCGATGCGGACAGAGCAATCGCACATCTGGAACCGGCGGGCGTCCTCGAACCAGTTATCATTTACAGGTGTCGCTCCATCAGGGGATGCGAAAATCACATCAAAGAAGTGCCGTCCCTTGGAGATCTTCCCTAGCCAGCGCTCATCTATGATCTCCACCGAATAGCCATGACTCTGAAAATTCGAGAGAATCCGCAGAAAATCGCCTGCCTTGCAGAAAATATCGCAATCCTTCGTTTCACGCGAAATTCCCGTATAGGCGCTCACCGCGTAAGTGCCGGCGACAAGGAACGGGACCCGCGACTCCACGAGATTCTCAATGACGCTCGCAACGAAGGGCTCCGCATCCGGATCGATTAATCTAGGCATTGCCTTCGCTTCCATCGGCGCATTATCCTCGGTGCTTAAATCCTTATTCGCGGGAGCATTCATTTGATCGCCGCCTAGCTGAAGACATATTGACTTGAACACCGTCGACGAGCGGTTGTTCCATTGCCCATTTAAGAGGGGTCTTGATACGCCACTGAGCGCATGAGCAACGGACCATCAGTGATGGGTATTCGCGAACTGATTTGTCCCTTCAAACGTATTGCTGTGGTCGAGGTGCTAGGCCGTCCGCCCGGTTAAAGTTCCCCGGACAGTACCACCCGTCACTGCGTTGGAACTCACCCGGCTCTATTCGATTATATGAGGATATATGAGGAAAATGGAGTTTGGGCGGGTCGCCACGAGGACTCTGTTGTGAAACTATTCATCGTCGCCCTTCTCTTGGTCTGCTTGACCTCCTGCTCGGATGGAGAGCAACGGCGCGAACGCAAAATTCGTGATGTGCTCTCATGGAGCGCGACCGCGGAGATGGTCTTGGACGCGCGAACGAAAATGCTCGTATCGAATAGTTTTGCCATCTTGACGATAGAGCGCTGCACAAAGGAGATCGGCTCCCTATCGAAGGAGCTCCCGACATTCCCCGAGAATTTGGCTGCTCTCGCCAGTCGGTTGAACATGATCACCGGTGCAGCACATCACGAGCTCATCGATGGCCAGACGGATAGGCTTTCCCGACATCTTCGCGATTTGCGAAGCCTCGAAAGTGAGTTGAGAGCTAAATCAGGAGCAGCAGATTGAAGAAATTGCTGCAGATATCGCTTGGCATCATCACAAGCATCGGCGGTTTTCTTGAAACGGGAAACATCGCAACCTCCGGCCAAGCTGGAGCAGCCTATGGCTATACTCCCCTTTGGGCTATTGTGCTCGGCACGATCTGTGTGATTTTTCTCGTTGAAATGTCGGGGCGCTTCGCAATTGCGAGCCATTATACGATTGTCGACGGAATTCGGGACCGCTTCGGCTCCAATATTTTTCTCCTAACTATATCCATAGTCTTCATCGTCAATCTTCTCGTTCTTGCAGCCGAGATCGGCGGCATCTCGCTTGCGCTGCAATTCCTGACCGGAGTGAAATTTCCGTGGTGGTCCTTGCCGGTGACATTTGTTGCCTGGTTGCTGCTGTGGCGCGGCACATTCGGCCTTATCGAGAATGGCATATCGGCTTTAGGACTTTTGGCGCTTTCTTTCGTCGTCGCCGTGTTTGTCATGGATCCGCCATGGGGTGAAATTGCGAAGGGCCTTCTGCCGACCCTGCCCAGTAAAGATCCGCTACATTATAGCTTCATCGTCGTCGGAATATTGGGCGCTGTCATTTCTCCCTATCTCTTTTACTTCTATTCCTCGGGCGCCCTCGAAGACGAATGGGACAAGAGCTACTTTGGCGCCAATCGCGCGATCGCGATCCTTGGCATGAGTTTCGGCGCGATCATTACCGCCGCTGTCATGGTATTGGCTGCAATGATTTATCCCTCCAGCGGGATTGAAGACATTGAAGGATATGAGCAGATTGCCATGATCCTCACACCCGCTTTTGGAAAATGGGGACTTTATCTCTTTGCGATCTCGCTCGGAATTACATGTTTGGGCGCGACCCTCGAAGTGAGCCTGGCACAGGCCTATCTGGTCGCACAGGGCTTCGGATGGAATTGGTCTGAAAACATGAAGCCGAAAGAAAATCCCGCCTTTTGCCTCGTCTACACGGCTTGCCTTATGATTGCCGTGATCCCAATCGTCATTGGCGTGGATCCGCTTCAGATCACCATCTTTTCGATGGCCCTCTCAGCGCTCAGCCTGCCGTTCGGCGTGGTTCCTTTCCTTATCCTGATGAACGATCCGACCTATGTGGGAACGCATAAAAACGGATGGATCGGCAATGCCGCGGTCATCTTTATCGTTGCGATGGCTTTCGTGCTTTCAATTGTAACTACCCCTCTGGAAATCCTGGGAGGCTGACATGTATCTTGTGCGCGACGTTCTGGATAAGCAGGTGGTCGATCGCCGACAGGCTCGTATCGGAAAGGTCGACGGGATCGTGCTTACGACCGAAAACGACGGCCGGCTTAAGATCAGCTTTCTCGAAATGGGCCATTTGACGCTGCTGCGAAGGTTGAGCCCACGCCTATATCGCTGGCTGCTTGCCTTTTCCCAACGGGTGCGGGTGGGTCGCGATCGATGCCCCTATCGGATCCCATGGTCGAAAATCACCGATGCGGGCGTCGACATTCAAGTTGATATCGACGACAGCGAAACACCTCTAGAACAGACGCAGGAATGGTTGAGGCAACATATTCTCAGGCGCATCCCGGGAGGGCTGTCATGACCGAGATTCATCTGGAGCTTCTGCTTGGAATGAAGGTCTATGATCTAAATGATAAGCCGATCGCACGCTTGGAAGAGATCAAAGCGGAAGCTGCGGAGGAAGATTTCTTCGTTGTCGAATATCACCTCGGAGCTCTCGGCTTGCTCGAAAGACTGTCGGCAACGACGATCGGCAGCGTCATGCTGCGCCTCTTCGGATTCGCAGAGCAGCCGACTGGTTACATTGTTCCATGGGACAAGCTCGATATAGGGAATTCCACTCATCTGAAACTCCGATGTACCGTCGCCGAACTCCGCACGAGCGCCCCATGAGCGCACGCGTATTGCTGATGAACCGTGTTTGCCATGCGCACCTACTTCATTCTGCAAGCCTTTGGAAGTTCGCCATTTTAGAAGGACGACAAGAGGGCGCCGAGCGCCCTCCATTCCAGAGCGCTTCAGCTTTTCACGGAGTATCTGAAGCGCTCAATTTCTTTGTTTTCACGCAGTTCCGGACGGAAACCGCTCCGCACTTTTCCGGGAATTGTTTTAGGCGGCCATGCGATGGCAACTGTCCGCACAGCGGCGGCAGGCTTTAACGCAATCCGGCATGTCACCGATCCGCTCACAATCATCCGCGCATTGGGCGCAGATCTCTGCGCATTCGCGACAAACGTGGCGATGATGTTCAGAGCCTATCAGCATGAAGTGTGCAGCCGTTCGACATATCTCGCTACAGGCCATCATCAGTTTGAAGTGCGGCGGCCTGGTGTGCTCTCCGCCGGCTTCGAGACAATGCCCCATCGCGGTCGACAGGCATTCGCCATAGCAGGCGAGGCAGTTTTCGATGCAGCTCTTCATTTCGGCTGAAACTTGGTGCATTGGGAATCTCCTTACTTGACTTCGCTGTCGAGCCAGCCGGTCATCTGTTTGATTTCCTTCGCCTGCTCGTCAATGATTTTGGCGGCCTTTTGCCGTGCCCATTTATTGTGGCCGTATTTGAGTTCAACCTGCGACATGCTGATCGCACCCATGTGGTGAGCGATCATGCCGCAAAGAAAGGACACGTCCGCGTCCTCCTTCATCATTCCCTGCATCATATTGGAATTCATGCTCTTCATTCCGTCCATGGCCGCTTTCTGGTAGTCGGTCATGTTGCCGGGCATTTGCATGCCCGCCGACGACATCTGCATTTCCTCGGATTTACATTTGTCCGGATAGGCCATCTGCGCTGCTGCGCCGGCGGGTTTCAGCGCGAAGACTGCCGTGGCGACGATTGCTGCAAATGCGATCTTCCTGGTGATATTCATGTCGATCTCCTTCTGATTTGGTTCGATTTCTCTCAACCAAACGAAGATCGAGGCGGCGGATCCAGCGCCCTGATAAGGAGGAGCGGATTCGGCTGGGTCGTTCGAGCCACCGGATTGTCGGCTTCCCTGATGTGCTGCCCGCCGGCAAAGAAGTCGGGAATCAGCGCGCAACAATGTCCGACGGAACAACAACACGGCTGCGGTGTGCCTTTTGTCTGCACTCCACGCTCGCCGCTCCGTTCGATTACGCAGCCGCTGCCCGTCTCTTCGGACCATGCATGGTTCATCGCCGCCACATTTAAGAAGATAGCGGCAGCCATAGCGACGATTCTCAGACAGTAGAAGATTCTTCGAAACGGAATCATGGGGGTGTTCCCTTCCCCCGCCGAACAATATCGCTACAAAAATGTTCCGACTGCGCTGCGGAATACGGGAGACGACGATCTTCAGGCTGGGTAGGACTTTTAAATCCTGGATTTGGCAACCGCTGATATGTCAGACGCAACTATTCCGGAACGGAGGGATCGCACGAGGCATTTTGGCTTTTCTCGGTAATTATTATCGCCGACGTGGATTATCCAATGAGTATGGCGCGAATGTCGTTGACGTTTGTGAGCGTCGGGCCAGTGACGACAAGATCGCCGATCGCACTGAAAGCCCCATAGCTGTCGTGATTCAAAAGCGCCAAACGCGGTGAAATACCGGCATTTGACATACGCGACAGGGTCGATGGATCGATGATGGCACCGGCTGCGTCTTCGACACCATCGATGCCATCGGTATCGCCGGCAATTGCCCAGACGCGATCCATCCCATTCAATGCAATCGCAAGACTTAGCAAAAATTCGGTATTCCTGCCGCCGCGACCGGTGGATCCCGATCCGAGTGTCACGGACGTTTCCCCACCGGACAGGATAATGGCGGGTCCAGTAGCCGGTCGCCCGCGTGAGCGGACGGAGGCTGCAATACCGGCCAACAGCGTCCCCACCTCCCTCGCCTCTCCTTGAAGCGCGTCACCCAAGTCCACTATTTGCAGCCCGCTCGCAGCTGCAGCATTGGCGGCCTCCTCCAAAGCCATGGACGGTGAGGCAACAAGCCTGACGTCGCTATTCATTGGCGCTGCCGCTTCGATCGTCGCCCCTTGCCGCAGCACTTCTGTTGCCGTTGCCGGCAGCGCCAGCTTGTAACGAGCAACGATTTCTCGGGCATCATCGAGCGTAGATCTACTTGCAACCGTTGGACCGGAGGCGATCTGCGAGGGATCGTCACCAGGCACATCGGAAATCACGAGTGTAACGACGCGTGCCGGATAAGCGGCCTGCGCCAGACGGCCGCCCTTGATCCGGGAGAGCTGCTTGCGAACGGTATTCATTTCGGAAATGCTGGCGCCGCTGGCGAGCAGCGCCTGATTGACCGCTCTTTTGTCCGCAAGGGTCATGTCCCCAGCCGGCGCGATGGCAAGCGAAGAACCGCCCCCGGAAATCAGGGCAATGACAAGATCGTCCGGTCCCAGCCCTTCGACACCGGCGAGCAACCGCTGCGCACCTACTACGCTCATCTCGTCGGGAACGGGATGTGCAGCCTCGATAATCTCGATGCGTCCCGCAGGTATTGCGTGGCCGTAACGCGTCACGACCACCCCACTCAGTTCGACATCCTTCCAAGCTGCATCCACTGCCGCGGCCATCGCCGCCGATGCCTTGCCAGCCCCAATGACGACGCAGCGTCCTCTAGGTTTTTCAGGAAGATGCCGTGCGACAACCTTCATTGGATCCGCACTTGCGACCGCCGCGTCGAATAGCCGGCGCAACAGACCGCGAGCAGATACGTCGTCCCAATTCATTGGGCAGCCGCTATTTTCAGGATGTTTGAACCCGCGATTGCATCGCAGACCGCATCGGTGACCTGTTGTGTGGTTGCTTTGCCCCCTACGTCCGGGGTCAGAATACCAGCTTCGGTCACCCGTTCGACGGCGTTCATCAACCGCGTGGCGGCATCTCGCTCACCAAGATGTTCGAGCATCTGCGCCGCCGTCCAGAAGGTAGCGACCGGGTTGGCAATGCCCTTGCCGGTGATGTCGAAGGCCGAGCCGTGGATCGGTTCGAACATGGATGGGAAGCGGCGCTCCGGATCGATGTTGCCGGTGGGTGCGACACCGAGGGAGCCGGCGAGCGCTCCGGCAAGGTCGGACAGAATGTCGGCATGCAGATTGGTCGCTACGATCGTGTCGAGGCTCTGTGGCTTCAGGGTCATGCGCACCGTCATTGCGTCCACCAGCATCTTGTCCCAGGTAACGTCTGGGAATTCCTTCGAGACTTCGGCCGCAATCTCATCCCACATCACCATGCCGTGACGCTGTGCATTGGACTTCGTGACGACGGTGAGCAGCTTGCGCGGCCGCGACTGCGCCAGCTTGAAGGCGTAACGCATGATGCGGGTGACACCAACACGGGTGAAGATCGCCACCTCGGTACCGACTTCCTCGGGCAGGCCCCTATGAGCGCGGCCACCATGGCCCGAATATTCGCCTTCGGAGTTTTCGCGCACGATAACCCAGTCAAGATCGCCAGGCCCGCAATTGCGCAGCGGCGGGGTAATTCCAGGCAGGATCTTCGTCGGACGAACGTTGGCATATTGATCGAAGCCCTGGCAGATCGGCAGGCGCAGGCCCCAGAGTGTAATATGATCCGGCACATCAGGAGCACCGACTGCCCCGAAATAGATCGCGTCGAATTTCTTCAGCGTCTCCAGGCCATCGGCCGGCATCATGACGCCGTGCTTCTTATAGTAGTCGGATCCCCAGTCGAAGGTTTCTGAATGGATCTTGAAGTCGCCACAGCGGGCTGCGAGAGCATCGAGAACCTGTAGCCCGGCCGCGATCACTTCCGGACCGATCCCATCTGCGGGAATCGCTGCGATCTTGTATTCACGCATATTCATTCTCCATTTTGATAATCAGTGCTGGGCTGATGCTTTGGTTTGTGGATCCCGCGCGCTGCTGCGCGCCAGGATCAGAGTGACGGTGGCGGAGACCAGCAGAAGCGCTGCGACGATGTATAGGCCGCCTGCAAAGCTTCCAGTCGCGTCCTTGATCCAGCCGATCATCGATGGACCGACGAAGCCGCCAAGGTTACCAATCGAATTAATCGTTGCAATGCCTGCAGCGGCGCCAGATCCGGACAGGAAAAGCGTTGGCATGCTCCAGAGCGGCGGCTTCGATGCGCTGATACCAATGTTTACCAGCGTCAGCGCCATCAAGACTGCAAAAACGCTGGTTGCGCCGGTCGCAAACGCTAGACCCGCTGCGGCAAGCAGGCAGGCCCCGACGACATGCCATGTACGCTCGCCAGACTTGTCGGAATGACGGGCCCAGAGAATCATGCCGACCACCGCAAAAACAGCCGGGACCGCATTGATCAATCCGACCTGGAATGACGACAAACCGAAGCTTTTGATAATTTGCGGTGCCCATATGCCAAGCGTGTAAAGGCCTGCCGATGTCCCAAAATAGACGAGCGAGAGCGCGAGAACGCGGATATCGGCCAGGCCTGCCCAGATGCTGTGGCTGGTTTTCGGCTTTCCGGCCTGGTCCTCTTCCATGGTCTTGGCAAGCCATGTGCGCTCGTCAACAGAGAGCCATTTCGCCTTTTCCGGGCGGTCTGTCAGATAGAAAAGTACGACGACACCAAAGACAAGCGCAGGGATAGCTTCGATGACGAACATCCACTGCCAGCCTGCCAGACCCCAGATCCCATGCATTTCAAGCAGAGCGCCCGAGATGGGAGAACCGATTGCCGTGGAAAGCGGCGCCGCGGCCATGAACATCGCCGTCACCGCCGCGCGGCGGCGGGCCGGGAACCAATAGCTCAGATACAGGATGATGCCTGGGAAAAAGCCGGCCTCGGCCACCCCCAGAAGAAAACGCAATATGTAGAAGCTCGTCGTGCCTTGAACCAGCGCCATTGCACCGGAGACGAGACCCCAGGTGATCATGACCCGCGCGATCCAGATGCGGGCTCCGAGCTTGTGCAAAATCAGGTTCGAAGGCACTTCGAAAATGAAATAGCCGAGAAAGAAGATGCCGGCGCCGACACCAAAAACGGTCGACGAAAACCCCAGGTCCTGGTTCATGGTCAGGGAGGCAAAGCCGATGTTCACGCGATCGATGAACGCGATAAGATAAAGAACCATGATGAATGGCACGATGCGCCAGGTAATCTTGCGCAACACGCGCGTTTCCAGCTCACGCTCCATTGCAAGCTCCTCCCATTGTTTGAAACAAGCGCGTCCTCTCGCGCAGTTCCTGAAGGCTAAGTCCTCCCTTGAAAAGGATGAATACTCAGGTAATTATATAATTAAATGATATAATGGCTGACATATGGAACTCGAACAAATCAGATGCTTCGTTGCCGTTGCCGAAGAGCTTCATTTCGGCAGGGCGGCTCAAAGGCTTGGGATTCTACCTGCATCCATTGGCCGTCACATTCGCATGCTGGAAGAATCCCTGGGCGTCGTGCTCTTCAGCCGAACGACACGAAGCGTTTCTCTGAGCGAAGAGGGGATTCTCCTCCTCGATGAGGTCAAACCAATCCTTGCCCGATTGGATGCCGTGGCGGAGAAATTTCGAGCGACAGGGCGCAAATCGAGTCCGCTCTTAAGAATCGGTGCGATCGACAGCGCAGCTGCCGGCCTGGTTCCCCTGCTTCTTCACGACTTTCGCGCAATTGCCCCAAATGCGGTAACGCAGCTTGTGGAAGACAAATCGATCAGGCTCATCCCGAAGCTGCTTGCCGGTCGGCTTGACATAGCCCTAATTCGTCCTCGCGATGGGCTAAGCCGAAGCCTGGTGATCAAGCCGCTCTTGCATGAAACAGCCGTCGTTGCCATCGCCTCGACAAGCCCTCTGGCTTTAAAAGACGAGATCCGAATAGTCGATCTCAGTGATGAACCACTCATCGTGCCCGAACGGCGTTCCCGACCGCATAGCCACGATCTGACGATGACACTTTTTTCCGAATTCGACATGCGCCCCCGCATTGCCCAAGTCGCCGATGAAAAGCAGACAATCATCAACCTCGTCGCCGCGGGAATTGGATCGGCAATTGTCCCGCGCTGGACATCAAAATTGGCCGTTCATGGCGTAACGTTCGTGCCGCTGGCGGATCATGCAGGCACACGGTTGGAGAAGCTGCCGCTTGCGGTAGCCTGGGTAAAGGCTGTGAGGGATCCAACCCGCGACCTGCTGCTCAACCTTCTCGAAGAGAACATCAAACGATATTCAGAGTTCGCCTAGAGCTGTTCGGTTTTTTTGCGGAATCTCTGAACTGCTCTATCTCTTTGTTTTCACGCAATTCCGGACGGAAAGGTGCAGAAAAAGGGCCTCTCTCGGAGGCCCTCTCGGCATTATTCAATGATGCGAACAACCTTGCGCGTCTTCGGTTGGACGATGACGCGTTCATGGTTCACGACAGCATAACCGTATGTCGGGTTATCCGGAACCGGTGTGATGACAACGGTCTCTGGGAGAGTTCGACCGACGACAATTTCGTCTTGTACGACGGCCTCGGATGGAGGCATTGGCTGCTCTTGAACATAGGTGATTACTTTTTGCGGCGGCGGATCGATCGCAGTACCGGCAATCGCTCCGGCAACACCGCCAACTGCGGCCCCGACAGGGCCCCCTACAACCGCTCCGGTGGCGGCGCCGCCCGCGGCTCCAGTCACCGTAGAGGACTGTGCCAAGGCTGAACCAGCGAGAAGGCCAAAGGCAGCAACCGCTGAAACGATAAGTCTCGTTCTCATAGCATTCTCCTTTGCATTTAGCTCTTATGAACTGAAAGGAAAATTGCGCAGCCCTTAGAATGTTCCTCTTTGACTACCATCTGCAGCCATCACGAGTTCACCTCATGCGACAAATTTCGTGAGCGAAAAGGGTTGCGAAAGATGCTCCGGGCGGGCCGTGGTACTTGCCGCTGGTCTTCTGCCGCCGAATGTTGGCTATAGCGAACGCATGCATTAGGTTAGCATTGGCGGACATTATCCAAAACGGAGTATCCAATAGGAGGGTCTGTCCTCCTCCGGTCGCTTCGTACGGCACGGCAACGCCAGCTCGAAAACAGCCGCAGGACTTTGTGCGCGACGAGCGTCCGCCAGCGTACACAAAATCATCCCGAACACGGGGGTGCTATAGAATCGCGATCCGCCCACAAAGCTAAGGGCATGCCGGCGAGGACCCAATTCCCATGCTCGATCTTTCGCGAGAGCCATGCTCGACCTAGAACGTTTAATGACAACGAACCGGCTTCTCGCTCGCCTGCCCGCAGATGAATTTCGCAACATCGGCAAGCAGTTGGAGCAGATCGATCTCCAGCGCGGCTTCAACGTTGCCGGAGCCGATTGCCTGATCGACCATGTATATTTCCTTTCAAGCGGAATTAGCTCTGTCGTTACCATTTCGCCCGGCGGTCAGCGCGCCGAAGCCGGTATGGTCGGACGCGAAGGCTTTCTGCCGATGCCGGCCGGCGTCGGTGGGACGATCAGCATCCACGAGGTCTTTATGCAAATGGATGGCCAAGGTGTACGGATGCCGTTGCATGCACTCCTCGCCGCATTGCCGGAAAACCCCGTCTTCGCCAATCTTTTGGCCCGTTTCATTCAGACCTTTGCGACACAGATCTCCTATACGGCCCTTTGCAATGCAAACTATCAGGTAGACGAACGGCTCGCCCGTTGGCTGCTCATGTGCCATGACCGGGTGGATGGCGACGAGATTGCCTTGACGCATGACTTCATCGCCGCGATGCTGAGTGTCAGAAGACCGAGCATCACGACGGCGCTGCACGTTCTTGAGGGAAGGAAGCTCATCAGGGCCGAGCGTGGCCGCATTACGATCCGCGACAGAAGAGGACTTGAGGAATTTACTGGCGGCTCCTATGGTAAGCCGGAAGAGGAGTATCGCCGCCTTATCGGTGATTTCTGACAAGTGCTATTTCAAATGGTCGCGAATGACCGCGTGAAATGAAATCGAGAACTGCAGCTTATCTGCCTCGTCGTGAACCTCGATACGCTCATCGGGAACCATCTGGCCATTCTTGATCCGCGCGGCAACGAGTTCCCGCACGGCCCTTATCGCACTCGAGCGCGCGTCATCGATGGTGGCAAATTCATCGCCTTCGCCATCGCGGACGATTTCGCCATTTCGGCGAATATGAAAGAAGTAGCGCGTCATGCAGGCCCCTTCAGCCCTTATCCACCGCCAGTATACCACTGGCGCAATTGCCGCCGCTATCAAAAGAGATCCTTCATCAAACGCCGATATTCCTCTTCCGGCTTGCCGTAGGCATCGTGGGCGAATTCCTCGAGAGCCGCTCGATTTCGAATGGTGATGCTGCCGCGCTCCGCCGTGATGAAGCGATTGCCTTCGAGAATATGCAGCGAGGTGGTCACGCTTGGCCGGCGTACGGCAAGCATTAGGGATATGAATTCATGCGTCAGTGCGATCTCGTTGCCGGGTACACGGTCGTGGCACATCAGCAGCCATCGCGCCAGCCTCTCGTTCACGTCATGAAGAGCGTTGGAAATAGCTGTGTAGGCCAATTGGACGGAGAAGGCCTCGATGGAACGGACCATCAGTTTGTTGAAATTTCGATTTCTATCCATGAAATGACGAAACGACCCATAGTTCATCCGATAGGACTCCGCCTCGAGCTGCACGATAATATCGTGAGCATTAAATTCGGTGCCAGCAACCGCCGATGTCGGCACATAGCCATCAAAGCCGAACACGCCAGCCTCGGCGCGGCGGCCTTCCGGCGTCGCCGCGACGATTGATCCGATGCCGGATGTCAGAAAATAAACATAGTCGATGGACTGGCCGGCTTCTCCGATGAGCGTGCCGCGCGGAAGCGCCATATATTCAAGCTCTGGCGCGATTTGCTCATAATCCGCAGACGGAAGAATGGAGAGCAGTTTATTTTGCATATTGGACTGGTGGGGAGCTGGCATTACAGCGCTTCCTCCTGGTTAGGCAAAAGCATGACATGCACGCCTTGCCGTCTGAGCTCCAGCCGGACAATATGAAAGAAGCTACTCTTCTTGGAGCTGCGTCACAAGGAATGTACGCTAGCAGACGGAAGAGCGGATTTTGTGGCATAGTTCCCAATTGCGCGTATTTTACCAATGCGAGTTTGCTCGATGCATGGCGCCTATAAACCGATACTATTATTGTCCGTGAAAGACGGTGGCATTCTTCGGCTGAAGAGCTGAAGGCTTTACTTAAATGATATCGGCTCGGGAATGCCGAGCATAAATATCATCTGCGAGATAAAATCTCGCCGGCATGACTTCTATATAGGCGTCACATGGGCACCGGGAACGGTATGTGACCTGGTCTGCCGAAAAATGGGAGGTGGAGATGCCTGGGAAGACAAATCGGTCCACGTCGTCAACAGATATCCCTTATGTCACACCAAGAATACCCGCGCCTGCAGCTCTCGATATTGAGGCTCCGCAGGGCGGTAGCGATACCCCCTCAGCTCAAGCTCTGCTTGCTGCCATCGTCGAAAGTTCGGATGACGCGATCGTCAGTAAATCCCTCGACGGCTTCATTACCAGTTGGAACAGGGGTGCCGAGCGGCTTTTCGGCTTCAGCGCAGAAGAGGCAATCGGACAGCATATCACCATCATCATTCCGGCAGATCGCCGGCATGAGGAAAACACGATCATCGCCAGCATCCGCGAGGGAAAGCGAATAGAGCACTATGAGACCGTCCGTCGCCACAAGGATGGAAGTCTGCTCGACATTTCCTTAACGGTTTCGCCGGTTCGCGACAGTAACGGCGCTATTATCGGTGCCTCGAAAATTGCGCGCGGCATTTCCGAACGCAAGCATGCGGCGGAACGCCAGATGCTGTTGCTGCGGGAAATGAACCACCGCATCAAGAATATCTTCGCCATCATGAGCGCGGTAATCGGGGTAAGCGAACGCTCGGCAACGACGGTCAAGGAGCTGACGAGCGACATCCGAGCAAGGATAAATACCTTGGCAATCGCCTATGAACTGACGCTGCCGGATATCGACCTCACCGCCGTTCAGTTTCGCGAGACGTCGCTATTTACGCTCGTCAAAGCCCTTTTCGCCGCCCACCAAGGCGCCGGCATCGAACGGGTTTCCATTCACGGCCAGGACGTGGCGATACGCGGGACGGTGCTGACGTCGCTGGCACTTCTGCTCCACGAATTCTCGACGAACGCAGTGAAATACGGCGCGCTCTCCACGCCGGAAGGCCGTATTGAGATCGACGTGCGTTACGATCCGGATTTTGTGTTGACCTGGACCGAAATAGGTGGTCCATCGATCAGCCAACCCGAGGGATCGGGAGGCTTCGGCTCCCAGCTCGAGCGGGCGACGATTGGATCCCTTCAAGGTTCGATCCGCCGTGATTGGGATCCGGCGGGATTGAAGATTATGCTGCGAATTCCCGCCGATATTCTTCCCTGGACGATACCGCCGCAAGAGGCTTGAGCCGGCCATTCTGTTGGTCAGCTTCCTAGGAGACCTGTGCGCGGATATTTGTAGACGTATGGAAACATTGATGATTCAATGCCTTTATCGAGAGATAGAGGTTTGTAATGAGCCGTCGCCGGAT